>JBJTCL010000001.1:0-25257 GCA_046091865.1 Burkholderiaceae bacterium
GTACTTCACCCCGTACTACTCGATGCTGCGCGCCATCACCACCGAGATGATGTACGCGCTGATCCTGTGCGTGCTGGCCGGTGCGGTGCTGGGCGTCACCAAGGCCAAGATGAACACCCTTTTCAAGGGCGTGATCGTCGGCGGCGCGGTGGTGCTGGTGGCCCTGATGCTGGCCATCGACGCCAAGTTCTGGGGCGTGGTGGTGATGGGCGCTGCCGTCATCATCCTGTTCTTCCTGCCCTGGCTCGACTACAGCCCGGTGCGCTCGATCCGCTACCGTCCGGGTTGGCACAAGTACCTGTACGGCGTGTTCGTGATCAACTTCCTGATCCTCGGCTACCTGGGCGTGCTGCCCCCGTCGCCGATCGGTGAGCGCGTGTCGCAGGTCGGTACCCTGTTCTACTTCGGCCTCTTCCTGCTCATGCCCTGGTGGAGCCGCCTGGGCGAGCCCAAGCCGGTGCCCGAGCGCGTGACCTTTGCGCCGCACTGAACCGAGCCGGAGCCCGTTGTCATGAAAAAAATCCTTTCGCTCCTCGCGGCCGTCGGCCTGTCGCTGTCCATGGCCCTGCCCGCGCAGGCCGCCGGTGACGGCATCGCCTGGGACAAGGCGCCCAACAAGACCAACGACATGGCTGCGCTGCAAAACGGCGCCAAGTTGTTCGTCAACTACTGCCTCAACTGCCACTCGGCCGCGTTCATGCGCTACAACCGCCTGACCGACATCGGCCTGACCGAGCAGCAGATCAAGGACAACCTGATGTTCGCCACCGACCGGGTGGGCGAGACCATGAAGTCCTCCATCGATCCCAAGCAGGCCAAGGATTGGTTCGGCGGCAACCCGCCCGACCTGACCCTGGTGGCCCGCTCGCGCTCGGCCGTTGGCAAGGGTTCGGGTTCGGATTACCTGTACACCTTTCTGCGCACCTACTACCGCGACGACACCAAGGCCACCGGCTGGAACAACCTTGCTTTCCCCAACGTGGGCATGCCGCATCCGCTGTGGGAACTGCAGGGCGAGCGTCGCCCGGTGTTCGAGACCGGCAAGGACCACGGCAAGGACGTGCAGGTGTACAAGGGCTGGGAGCAAGTGACCCCGGGCGCCCTGACCCCGCTGCAGTACGAGCAGGCGATCGGTGATCTGGTGGGCTTCCTGACGTGGATGTCCGAGCCGGCCAAGAACACCCGCATCCAGATCGGTGTGTGGGTGCTGCTGTTCCTGGGCCTGTTCACCATCGTTGCGTGGCGCCTGAACGCCACCTACTGGAAAGACATCAAGTAAGCCTTCGAGCGTCCGGGCTGCGGCCCGGGCGATGCAGAGTGGGTATCCGCTGCGCGGCGCCCACTCTTTTTGATTTTTGAGGAGCCTCCACCATGATGGTGCTGTACTCGGGAACGACCTGTCCCTTCTCCCACCGCTGCCGCTTCGTGCTGTTCGAGAAGGGCATGGATTTCGAGATCCGCGACGTGGACCTGTACAACAAGCCCGAGGACATCTCGGTGATGAACCCGTACGGGCAGGTGCCGATCCTGGTCGAGCGCGATCTGATCCTGTACGAGTCGAACATAATCAACGAGTACATCGACGAGCGCTTTCCGCATCCGCAGCTGATGCCCGGCGACCCGGTGGATCGCGCCCGCGTGCGCCTGTTCCTGCTCAACTTCGAGAAGGAACTGTTCGTGCACGTGAGCACGCTCGAGTCGCGCGCCGGCAAGTCCAACGAGAAGGCCCTGGAGAAGGCGCGCTCGCACATCCGCGACCGCCTGACGCAGCTCGCACCGGTGTTCCTGAAGAACAAGTACATGCTGGGCGAGAACTTCTCGATGCTCGACGTGGCCATCGCGCCGCTGCTGTGGCGCCTGGACTACTACGGCATCGAGCTCAGCAAGAACGCCGCGCCGCTGCTGAAGTACGCCGAGCGCATCTTCTCGCGTCCGGCCTACATCGAGGCGCTGACGCCGTCCGAGAAGGTGATGCGCAAGTAAGCGCAGGCCATGACGCCCAGCGCCGCCGAATCGGCCTCGACGCGCCCGTACCTGATCCGGGCGCTGTACGAGTGGTGCACCGACCACGGCTTCACGCCCTACGTGGCGGTGCTGGTGGACGAGACGGTGCAGGTGCCGATGGAGTACGTGCGCAATGGCGAGATCGTGCTCAACATTAGCCCCGAGGCCACCAGCGCGCTCAGGCTGGGCAACGATTTCATCGAGTTCAAGGCCCGTTTTGCCGGCACCGCGCGCGACATCATGGTGCCGGTGGGCCGTGTGATCGCCATCTACGCCCGCGAAAACGGGCAGGGCATGGCGTTTCCCACGCCACCGGCTGCGCCCACCAGTGCCAGTCCGGTGACGGCTACGTCGGCAGGCGGCAAGGCACCGAGGGCGGCCATCGTGTCCACGGGCGCGGCTGCATCCGCTGCGTCGGCTGCATCGTCGGCGCCCGCTGCCGCCGACGAGGCCCGCGCAGGCATGCAGCTGGTGGTGACCTCACCCGCTGCATTGGCCACTGCCCCGACATCGGACGCCGCCCCCGCGGGTGGTGGCGCGCCGGCGCTTTCCGGCACGGAAGCGCCTGGGGCGCAGCCCGATCCGGATTCACCACGGCCGCCGGGCGGCGGGCGGCCGGCGCTCAAGCGCATCAAGTGATTTGCGGGTGACGCTGGTGGTGCAGGGCACGCGCTGTGCCGTGCCGCTGCCGCAGCGGGGCCATCGTTAGAATACGTGCCTTGTGCCGGTTTAGCTCAGGGGTAGAGCAACCGCCTTGTAAGCGGTAGGTCGTCCGTTCGAATCGGACATCCGGCACCAACATGACCGTTCAGCGTCGGGCGCTGGGCGGTGCGGCCACAGGTGTGGAAGCCGATGCGGCAGTGGGTGTCACCAGCTTCAGCCGGATCTGGTCGATGCGGTTGCCGCGCTGGTTGAGCGCAACGATCAGGTCGGGCAGCATCTGGCGGATCTTGGCGGCGGCGGCATTGCCGCCCACCAGCAGGCACCATTCGGCGCCGTCCACCGGCCCAGCCTGCACGGTGCTGCGCAAGGCGGCCGGCAGCAGCGGCTGCACGACGCGCAGCAGGGCTTCGGACGCACGGGCGCGATCGGCCAGTTGGGCCAGGGTCGGCGCCGAGGCAATCGCCTCGTGCACGCGCAGGGGAGCAGTGGAACGTGACACGAAGCCGTGCAAGCGGTGGGCTGCGGTGACCCGCGGCGGAGGTTCAACGGTATGCAACTCATTATCACGGACGCCTGGCTGGCCAAGAGCCGCGCCATTCACCTGCGCGGCTGGCAGGTGGTGGTGGTCATGCTGGCCGCGGCGCTGGTGCTGATGCTCACCGCCGTGGGCCTGTACCACTGGGTGTTCCTCAAGGGTGCGCGCGAGGGCTGGCCCATCGTCAGCGATGTGGTGCGCCTGGTGGCCCGCGACGAATTCGCGCAGCAAGACCGCCGTCTGCGCGACAACCTGGACGCGATGGCGCGTCGTCTGGGCGAGATGCAGGCGCGCATGGTGCAGCTGGAATCGCTGGGTGAGCGTGTGTCGGGCCTGGCGGGCCTGCCGCCCGCCGAGGTGAAGACGCCCCCCGGCCGCGGCGGTGTGCTGATCGAAGGGCGATCGGTAACGCTGGACGAACTGCATGGCACGCTGGACGAACTGGACCGCCTGGCCAACCAGCGGGTGGATGTGTTCACCGTGCTCGAGTCGCGGCTGTTCGAACAGCGTGTGCGCAGCATGATGATCCCCACCCAGGCACCGGTGCCGGGCGTGGAGCTGGGCTCGGGCTTTGGCTGGCGCATTGATCCCTTTACCGGCCGCTTGGCGCTGCACACCGGGCTGGACTATTCGGCCCCGCCCGGCACACCGGTGCTGGCTGCGGCCGGCGGGCTGGTGGTGGCGCAGGAGTTTCATCCCGAGTACGGCCAGCTGGTGGAGGTGGACCACGGCAACGAGCTCGTCACCCGCTATGCCCACCTGTCATCGACCGCGGTGAAGAAGGGTGACCTGGTGCGCCGCGGCCAGCGCATCGGCGCGGTGGGCAACACCGGCCGCTCCACCGGGGCCCACCTGCACTTCGAGGTGCTGGTGCAGGGCGTTCCGCAGGACCCGCGCAAGTTTCTGGACGCCGGCGAGCAACTGGCCAGCGCCGCGCGCGGTGGTCGTGCTGGCGCAGCACAGGGCGGTGTGGCCACCTCCGGCACACGCGTGCCCCGGCGCTAGAATTTCGGGTTGGCCGCCAGAGCGCGCGTCGCCGGGGCCCAGGCCCTTGCAACGCGAGCCCGGCGGCACCAGATACGCCCCGCAACAGGCCCGATCCGAACCGATTTCAAGGACGGCGATGCGCGTGCCCCCACGGGCCGCAGAGTCGCCCGCACGCATGGCGAACAACTTCCTCACCAAGATCTTCGGCAGCCGCAACGACCGCCTGCTCAAGCAGTACCGCAAGACGGTCGAGCGCATCAACGCGCTGGAGCCGGCCATGCGCGCGCTGGACGCCGCGGCGCTGCGCGCCAAGACCGACGAGTTCCGCGAGCGCGTGGCCAAGGGTGAGGCGCTGGAAGCCCTGCTGCCCGAAGCCTTTGCGGTGGTGCGCGAGGCCTCGGTGCGCGTGATGAAGATGCGCCACTTTGACGTGCAGCTGGTGGGCGGCATGGCGCTGCACCAGGGCAAGATCGCCGAGATGCGCACCGGCGAGGGCAAGACGCTCACCGCCACGCTGCCGGTGTACCTGAACGCACTGGCCGGCAAGGGCGTGCATGTGGTCACGGTCAACGACTACCTGGCGAACCGCGATGCGCAGTGGATGGGCCGCATCTACAACTTCCTGGGCATGACGGTGGGCGTGAACCTGCCGCAGATGCAGCGCGAGGACAAGCAAGCGGCCTACGCCGCCGACATCACCTACGGCACCAACAACGAGTACGGTTTTGACTACCTGCGCGACAACATGGTGTACGAGTCGGCCGACCGCGTGCAGCAGCGCGGCCTGCACTACGCCATCGTCGACGAGGTCGACTCCATCCTGATCGACGAGGCGCGCACGCCGCTGATCATCAGCGGCCAGGCCGAGGACCACACCGACCTGTACCTGGCGATGAACAAGGTCGCGCCGATGCTCACCCGCCAGGAGGGCGAGGCCGATCCGCGCACCGGCCTGGGCGTGATCAAGCCAGGCGACTTCACCCTGGACGAGAAGACCAACCAGGTCTACCTGACCGAGCAGGGCCACGAGAACGCCGAGCGTCTGCTGTCCAACCTGGGGCTGCTGCCCGAGGGCGCGTCGCTGTACGACCCGTCCAACATCAGCCTGATGCACCACCTGTACGCGGCGCTGCGGGCACGTTTCCTGTACCACCGCGACCAGCACTACGTGGTGCAAGACGGCGAGATCGTCATCGTTGACGAGTTCACCGGCCGGCTGATGAGCGGGCGGCGCTGGAGCGATGGCCTGCACCAGGCGGTGGAGGCCAAAGAGGGCGTGGAGATCCAGGCCGAGAACCAGACGCTGGCATCTATCACCTTCCAGAACTACTTCCGCCTGTACGGCAAGTTGTCGGGCATGACCGGCACCGCCGACACCGAGGCGTACGAGTTCCAGGAGATCTACGGCCTTGAGACGGTGGTGATCCCGCCCAACCGGCCCAGCCGCCGCGACGACCAGCACGACCGCGTCTACAAGACCACCAAGGAAAAGTACGACGCGGCGATTGCCGACATCCGTGAGTGCCATGGCCGTGGCCAGCCGGTGCTGGTGGGCACGACCTCGATCGAGAACTCCGAAATCATCGCCAGGCTGCTCGAGCAGGCGCAGCTGCCGCACCAGGTGCTCAACGCCAAGCAGCACGCACGCGAGGCCGACATCGTGGCGCAGGCCGGTCGTCCGGGCGTGATCACGATCGCCACCAACATGGCCGGCCGCGGTACCGACATCGTGCTGGGCGGCAACGTCGAGAAGGCGGTGCAGGCGCTGGACGCCGACGAGTCCATGGACCCGGCGGCGCGCGAGGCCAAGGCCGTCGAGTTGCGCGCCCAATGGCAGAAGGACCACGAGTTCGTGGTGGCCCAGGGCGGCCTGCGCATCATCGCGACCGAGCGGCATGAAAGCCGCCGCATCGACAACCAGCTGCGTGGCCGTTCGGGCCGCCAGGGCGACCCGGGCTCCAGCCGCTTCTACCTGAGCCTGGACGATCCGCTGATGCGCATCTTTGCCGGCGAGCGCGTCAAGGCGATCATGGACCGCCTGAAGATGCCCGAGGGCGAGGCGATCGAGGCCGGCATCGTCAGCCGCAGCATCGAGAGCGCGCAGCGCAAGGTGGAGGCGCGCAACTTCGACATCCGCAAGCAGCTGCTCGAGTACGACGACGTGTCCAACGATCAGCGCAAGGAGATCTACCGCCTGCGCAACAGCATCCTGGACGCCAGCGACCTGTCGGCGCAGATCCGCGGGCTGCGCGAGGGTTGCTTTGGCGATCTGGTGGGCCAGTACGTGCCGGCTGAGTCGGTGGAGGAGCAATGGGACCTGCCCGGCCTGCAAAAGGTGCTGGCCGACGAGTGGCAGATCGACTTGCCGCTGGTCGACGAGGTGCAGAAGTCCGAGGCCATCACCGACGAGGACATCGCCGAGAAGGTGATTGCCGCCGCGCATGCCGCCTTCGACAACAAGGTGACCGAGATCGGCGGCGAGCAGTTCACGCAGTTCGAGCGCATGGTGCTGCTGCAAAGCATCGACACCCACTGGCGCGAGCACCTGAGCGCGCTGGACTATCTGCGCCAGGGCATCCACCTGCGCGGCTATGCGCAAAAGCAGCCCAAGCAGGAATACAAGCGCGAGGCCTTCGAGCTGTTCGGGCAGTTGCTCGACTCGGTCAAGAACGAGGTGACGCGTTCGCTGATGACGGTGCGCATCCAGTCGGCCGACGATGCTGGCGCTGCCGCCCAGCAGATGGAAGAGCGCGCCGAGTCGCTGTCCAACGTGACCTACAGCGCGCCCACCGAGACCGGCGAGGTCGAGACCACCACCGATCCGGCCACGGTACAAGCTGCAGTGAACGCGCAAACCCTGCCGCGCGTGGGCCGCAACGATCCGTGCCCCTGCGGCAGCGGCAAGAAGTTCAAGCTGTGCCACGGGCGCTTAAGCTGATCGTTCTTTGACAGGCTCGCTGCGCTTCGCGGGCCTGCTCGTTCGTCACGTCGTCACCTATCTCGCCCGCGCTGCGCGCCCGCAGCCGCTGTGCGCCTTCCCCAGGTGCGCAGGTCGCTGCGCGACTGCCCTGCGGTGCTCGCGCCCAGCGGGGTCGGTCGGAAACTCGCCCGTTCCGGGCTCAGACAACCGCCCGACCTTGATCCGCTGATCGCTGTGCGCCGCAGGCTGCGCACACGGGTCCCCTTGCGCACAGCGGCTGCGGGCGCGCAGCGCTGAGGAGGCGGCGGCGTGAAGTTGTGGCCTGCTACAAGTGCTGTGAGCGGGGCGCACCCGCCCCGGGGCGCAGCACCCCCACTTCAACGGTCTAACGCCCCGGCAACCGATCCCCCAACCCCTGCGTCATCGCGTGAAACAGCAGCCCGCTGCGGTTGCGTACGCCCAACTTGCCGTAGATCGACGTCAGGTGATTGCGCAGCGTACTTTCGCTGATGTGCAGTTGCTGCGCCAGCGCCTTGGCGGGGGCGGCGGTATGTTGCAGCAGGGCTTGCAGGATGTCGCGCTCGCGTTCGCTCAGGCGTTGCATTGCAGGCGCTGCGTGCGCTGGGGCGTGGGCAGTGCTGCCGGGGTTGTGGCCTTGCACGCTGCCAGGCTGCGACACGCGTTGCACCGGGCGCGCCGTGGTGCTGGCGTCCAGCCACAGGTCGCCGCGGTGCACATGCGCCAGCGCGATCAGCATCTGCTCGTACGGGCACGAGCGGGCCAGCAGGCCGCGCGCACCGGCTAGCAGCAAGTGGTCTTGCAGTTCGGGGCGCTGCGGATGCGCCAGCAGCATCACGCGCGGAAGCGGTTCGTGGGCCGGTTGTTGGGCTGGTTGCTGAGTCGGGCGGTGCGCCAGATCCCGTACCCACGCCAGCAGTTGCTCGGGCGGCGCGGGCAAGGCCATGTCGAGCAACAGCACGTCGGTCGGATGTGCGCCCCAGGGCGGCGCGTGCGGGTCGATGTGCTGCGCCCAGCCGGCCAGCACGAAGTCGCGCTGCCGGTTGGCCATCAGGCTGGCCAGCCCCTGCCGCAGCAGTTCAAAGTCGCTGAGCAGAAACACGCGGATCGCTTGCCGCAGCGGTGCCCGCACGGTGCGCAGGCTGGCGTGCGCCACACCGTCGCGTGGCGATGGCGCCGGTGGCATGGGTGGGCTCTGGCGTGTGGAGCGGGCGGTTGCGGTGGAGGTGAAGGTAGAGGTGGGCATGGTACGGCCGATACCTGTGCCGCTTGTACCGGCTGCGGCGGCCGTGTCGGTGTGCGCGATCAGCGGTGGCGTGGCGGCCCCCGGCGCCAAGGATGCCGGTTGCGCAGGCTCATGCGCCGATCCACAAGCGCCGCACCGACTGCCGTCACGCAGCCCCGATGGGCCCGCCGCAACTTCCATCACAATCCGCTTCGTTTGAGACCATCCCCAAGTCCATGGATGCCACCGACAGCCCCTTCCTGGCCATTGACATCGGCAACACCCGCCTGAAGTGGGCGCTGTACGACCATGGGCGGCCGGGCGCGCGTGCGCTGGCGCAGGGTGCCGAGTTCCTGGAGCACATCGACAAGCTGGCCGAAGGCGCCTGGGCCACGCTACCCGCGCCGCAGCGCATGCTGGGCTGCGTGGTGGCCGGCGAGGCGGTGCGCCGCCGCGTCGAGGAGCAGATGGAGATCTGGGACTGCTCGCCGCGATGGGTGGTGCCCTCGGCGGCCGAGGCAGGCCTGACCAACGGCTACGACCACCCCACGCGCCTGGGTGCCGACCGCTGGGTGGCGATGATCGGCGCGCGCCACCACCTGCTGCAACAGGGCCCGGCGCGGCCGATGGTGGTGGTGATGGTGGGCACGGCCGTCACGGTGGAGGCGGTGGATGCCTCAGGCCGCTTCTTGGGCGGCCTGATCCTGCCGGGCCACGGCATCAGGCTGCGCGCGCTGGATTCGGGCACCGCCGGCCTGCGCGTGCCCACCGGCGATGTGAAGCCCTTCCCCACCAACACCAGCGACGCACTCACCAGCGGCGGCACCTACGCGATTGCCGGCGCGGTTGAGCGCATGGGGCAGCACCTGCGTCAGCACACCGGCGAGCCGCCCGCCTGCTTAATGACGGGCGGCGCCGGCTGGAAGATGGCGCCCAGCATGTCGGTGCCCTTCGAACTGCTGGACAGCCTGATCTTCGACGGGCTGCTGGTGATCGCGCAGCAGCGCGAGGCCGCTCAGATTCCGCCTCAGATCCCGGTGTAGTAGGCGTTGTCCACGTCGGTCACCGTGGGCATGCCCATCACGGTGACGGTGGCGCTGTCGCCCTGCACGCCGGCCTCGTAGGTGGCACCGGTGTAGATCCACTGCAGCGTCTGTCGGGGCGTCAGCGTGCCGAAGCTGTGGGTGGTGCCCGGGTCGCCGCCGTTGAGGTCGTAGCGGCTGTCGGACACCTCCACACCCTGCAGTGTGATGTTGCCCACGTTGCTCACCTTGAACTTGTACTGCGGGTAGTTGCCACTGCCTTGCAGCAGCGGCGAGCCGCCGGGGGTGTTGGCGTCGAGCCAGGTGCTGCCGCCGTCCACCGACACGTACTTGGTCAGGTCCACGCGCGGGCTGTACACCAGCGTCACCGATTCGCCGTCCACCACCAGGGTCGAGTTGGTTTCGGTCGAGGTGGCCACCGACACATTGCGCAGGTAGCCCGACGCGCCGGTGCCGCGGTTGTCCAGATCGTCCTGCGTGAGGGTGTAGTCCAGGTAGGCCACGGCGGTGGCTCCGGGGGCGATGCTGGCAAACACCTGGTCCAGCCCGAGGGTGTCGGTCACCCGCACATTGTTCAGGGTGACGTTGCCTGCGTTGGTGACGTTGAAGCTGAAGCGCAGAACGTCGCCTGCCCAGTCGGCCAGGCTGTTGCTGTTGCCGCCGGTGATCGAGGCCAGCCGCTCGTCCAGTCCCATGGCGATGCTGCGCACCACCGGCACCGATTCATCGTCGCTCAGCCAGTCGGGTGTCTGGTCGCTGCGGGTGCGGGCCACGTTGTCGATGAAGCCGTCGCCGCCACCGTTGTTGTCGATCTCGGCCTGCGTCAGCGTGTGCTCTGCGTAGTAGGTCTGGCTTTCGCCTGGGGCCAGCGTGTCGATGAGAACGGCGGTGAAGTCGGCGGCCGGGTCGTCCTCCAGCGCCACGTTGGTCAGCGTCACCGTGCCTGCGTTGGTCACCGTGATGGCGTAGCGCAGCAGATCGTTCGGTGCATCGGCCACGGCGTTGCCGTTGCCTCCGGTGATGCTCACCAACTCCTTGTTCAGCGAGATGGCAGACCGCACGAACAGGGGCACCACCTCGGTGTCGGACATCGGCTCAGTCTGATCGGTGTCACCGGTGGCGGTGTTCTCCAGGGCGCCGTTGCCGCCGCCGTTGTTGTCCAGGTCGTCCTGCGTCAGGGTGTAGCTGCCGCTGTAGGTCCAGGCTTCGCCCACATCCAGTTCGCCATCGCCCGAGGCGGCGTCGGCCACCAGCACCAGGTTTTTCAGCATCGGGTCGACCACCGATACACCCGTCAGGGTGCGGTTGCCGGTGTTGTAGACGGTGACGGTGTAGTTCAGTACATCGTCTTTCGCGTCGGCCAACGCATTGCCGTTGCCGCCGGTCACGCCGGCAAACGCCTTGTCCACGTAGATGGCGGGCCGCTGCGTCACCGGCACCGATGCGTCGTCCGATACTGGTCCGGTCTGGTCGCTGTCGGCGGTGGCGGTGTTGACGATGTCGGCGCCGGCGTCGATCTCTGCCTGCGTCACCTGATGGGTGGCGGTGTAGGTCCAGACCTCATCCACGTTGAGCAGGCCGTCTTTGGATGCGTCGTCCTGCACCAGCTGGAGGTTGCTCACAAAGGTGTCGGTCACATCCACACCGGTCAGGGTTTAGGTGCCGGTGTTCTTCACCGTGATGGTGTAGGTGATCCACTCGCCGGCGCGGTCGGCGGTGCCGCCGGGCGCGCTGGCCTCCTTGGCGATCACGAGCGCTGGATGCTGCTCCACAGGCACCGAGGCCGAATCCGACACCGGCTCGGTCTGCGCACTGTCGCCGGTGGCGGTGTTGTCGATGGTGCCGTCGTCGTCGATGTCCTGCTGCGTCACCTGGTGGCTGGCGGTGTAGGTCCACGACTCACCCACGTCCAGTTCGTTGTCGGCGGTGGCTGCATCTTCTACGCGCTGCAGGTTGCTGACGAACGGATCGCTCACCAGCACTTGGGTCAGTGTCTGGTTGCCGGTGTTGGTGACGACGATGGTGTAGCTGATGAGCTCACCCACGGTGTCGGCGCTGCCGCCGGGCACGCTGGCCTCTTTGGCGATGGTCATTGCGGGCTTTTGCTCGACCGGCACCGAAGCGTCGTCGGACACGGGCTCGGTCTGCGCAGAGTCCGCGGTGGCGGTGTTGCTGATCAGGCCGCCCGCGTCGATCTCGGGCTGCGTCACCGCGTGGGTGGCGGTGTAGGTCCAGGTTTCGCCGATGTCCCATTCGCTGTCGGCTGTGGCGTCACTGGGCACCAGCGCCAGGTTGCTGACGAAGGGATCCGTCACCGTCACGCCGGTCAGCGTCTGGTTGCCGGTGTTGCGCACCACGATGGTGTAGCTGATGATTTCACCCGCGTAGTCAGCGGTGCCGCCGGGCACGGTGGCGTCCTTGGCGATGGTCAAGGCCGGCAGGTAGCGCTGGTTGCCGAAGTTCACGCCGGTCACCATCGCGTTGGTGGGGGTGATGGTGATCGGTGCCGGGTGGGTGCTGGTCAGGATCCAGCCCGTTTGCTGCACCTCGCGCACGATGTACGGGTCGTTGTCGGGGTCGGAGGGGTCGGCGTCGGGCGTGACTGAAAAGCTGTAGTTGCCGTTGGCATTGGTCACGGTGGAGCGTTCGCCCGCGTCCAGCGTGTTGTTGCCGTTGGCATCCAGAAAGATCGTCCAGCCCGACAGGCCACGCTCGTCATCGGCGTTGCCGGCGATGTTGTCGATGCCGTCGGCATCGCGCAGGCCGTCGCCGTTGACGTCCTCGTACTTCATGCCGTCGATCTCGCCGACGATGATGGCCGAGGGCGCCAGCTGGATGGAGGTGGCACCGCTGCCGTTGATGTCCACCGTGGTCTGCAGCGATCCGCCCGTCCACGCATTGGCGCCGTCGGTGGGGCCCTTGCCCGGCACCGTCACCATGCCGGGCGCGGCCACCATCAGGCCAAAATAGAACTCGGCGCCGCCGCTGGTGGTGTCTGCACCGGTGTAGGTGAAGGTGACGGTGACGTGGGCATCGGTGTTGCCGCCCGAGGTGGAGTAGGTGACATTGCTGACCGCAGTCACGTCGGCGTTGACCGTGTAGAACTGGCCCTGGATGCCGCCGTTGTTGGTGGCCACCGGATCGGCCGTGGGCGCCACGCCGGTGATGCCGGTGGGCGGCTGGCGGTCGATGTTGTAGGTGGTGATGTAGGCGTAGCCACCCGCGTTGGTGCCCGACTGGTAGTAGTTGTAGCTGATGTTGAAGGTGTAGCTCTGCCCGTTTTTCAGCGGCGTGTTGTTGCTGGCCGGAAAGTAGAAGACGTTGGGAATCACCTCGCCTTCAAAGTAGTCGGACTTGTTGGCCGACAGGATGTTGTTGTTCCACTCGGGGGCGCTGCCGGTGGCCGCGTCACCGTCGGCCCAGTGCTGGTAGATCTTGCTGACCTTGCTGGTGGTGGCGGTGGGTGCGGTGGGGCTCAGGCCCAGGCCCAGACCGTTCTGGGGTGAGGAAGGATTGGCTGGCATGTTCGACTCCTGTGCACGGGTTGCAAATGAGGAGTCGGTTGTAGGCAGCGCCCCGGCGCGCGCACAGGGAGAAGCCTCCCGTCAGGGCAGGAGGTTTTGCCTGAAATGCAGGGCTGTGGGGCCGCTGGCTGCGGCCGCTCAAGCCTTTAACTGCTGAGCCCGTCGCAGGCCTGGCGCATCGCCTCCAGCGCCTGCTGCACGATGGCGGTGCGCCACTGCGGGTGGTCAGTGTAGAAGGCGTCAAGCATCTGCTGCTTGATGCCCGCGGCCTGCGCGGCCGGGGCTTCGGGGTGCTTGTGCAGCCAGTGCTCGGCGCGGAGCGCCTGCGTCACCCGATCAAAGGGCTGGGTGCCGTATTCCAGGGCCAGGCCGGTCACCTCGGCCTGCGGGCATTCCTGCGGCGCCGACATCCACATCAACCCGGTCAGGAAGGCCGAGGTGGACGAGCCGTCGTAGAACGAGGTGATCGGCGTCTTGCCGCCGCCGTCCCACCAGCGGCGCGCGCGCGCGATGGTGGTGGCGTCGTCCGCGCCGGCGTAGATGCGCTCGCCCAGGCCGCAGGGGCCCAGGCCGGTGTGCAGGTCGATCCAGGCCAGCCGCTTGCAGGCGCGGCCGTGTTCGCGCAGCACCGCACGCACCGTCCGGTTGCTCCAGGTGGGGGCGGTGCCGCCGTAGAACAGGCCGTCGGCAAATTCGTGCTGGCCGCGCGTGAGCGCCGCTTGCAGCGCCAGGTGGCCGTGCTGCGCCACGTAGGCGGCCATGGCCGCATCGTTGTCGGGCGTGGGCGGCCACTGCTCGGGCAGCATCAGCGCATGGATGCCGCGGTAGTCGGCGTTCACCGGCAGCGCCTGCGCAAAGTCCTGAAAGTTGCGGTTCAGGTCGACGTTCTCGTGCGTGGTGCGGCGGATGTGCGAGAAGCCGTAGGGGTTGAGCGCGTGGATGTACAGCACCGCCACGCCGCGCTCGCGGGCCTGCTGTCGCCAGGCGGCATCGCGCAGCGCGCGCACCTGCACGCCGCTGCCGCAGTAGCCCTCCACGCCGTGGCAGGCGCTGCTGACGATCAGCACCGCCTGTGCGTCGGCCGGGCCGTCGCGCACCACGTCCATCGCCAGTTCTTCGCCATCGCGCGCCTTGAGCGGATGCACGTGCGACTGCACCGCCAGCCCGGCGTCGCGCGCCGCTGCCAAAAACTTTTGCCGTGCCTCGGCGTAGCTGCGGCTGTAGGCGGCCTCGATCGCGGCGTCGGGCGCCGCGCTGCGCATCACCGCATGCGCGTCATCGGGCAGGGGCGGCAGGGGCCGCAGTGCAGCGGAGCTTGCAGGGGTGCTGCCCGCGCTCATGCCGGCTTCCGCGCAAACCAGCGCTCGGCCAGCGTCACCCAGTAGGTGGCGCCCAGCGGAATCAGGTCGTCGTTGAAGTCGTAGCTCGGGTTGTGCAGGGTGCAGGGCCCACCGCCGTGGCCCATCTCGCGGTGATCCCCCTGGCCGTTGGCGATGAACACATACGCGCCCGGCTTTTCGAGCAGCATGAAGGAAAAATCTTCCGCGCCCATGGTGGGCTCCTGCACGTCCACGCTGTCGGCGCCGACGATACCAGCCATCACCTCGCGGCAGAAATCGGCCTCGGCGGCGGTGTTGACGGTGGGCGGGTAGTTGCGGGTGAACTCAAATTCGCACTGCGCGTCGTGGGCGGCGCACACATGCTCGGCCACCTGCTTCATGCGGCGCTCGATCAGGTCGAGCACCTCCAGGGTGAAGGTGCGCACCGTGCCCTGCAGCTCGCAGCTGTCGGGCACCACGTTGGTGGCTTCGCCCGCGTGGATCATGGTGACGCTGATCACGCCCGCGTCCACCGGCTTCTTGTTGCGGGTGATGATGGTCTGGAAGGCCTGCACCATCTGGCAGGCCACCGGCACCGGGTCGATGCCGTTGTGCGGCAGCGCGGCGTGGCTGCCCTTGCCGCGGATGGTGATCTTGAACTCGTTGCTCGACGCCATCACCGGCCCGGCGCTCACCGCAAAGCGGCCCACCTGCGGGCCCGGCCAGTTGTGCATGCCGAACACCGCCTCCATCGGGAACTGCTTGAAGAGGCCGTCCTTGATCATCTCGCGCGCGCCGCCGCCGCCTTCTTCGGCCGGCTGGAAGATCAGGTACACCGTGCCGTCGAAGTTGCGGTGCTTGGCCAAGTGCTGGGCGGCGGCCAGCAGCATCGCGGTGTGGCCGTCGTGGCCGCATGCGTGCATCTTGCCGGCGTGCTGGCTGGCGTGCGCGAAGGTGTTGAACTCCTGCATGGGCAAGGCGTCCATGTCGGCGCGCAGGCCGATCGCGCGGCCGCTTTTGCCGCCGTCGCGGCCGTGCACGATGCCCACCACGCCAGTGGTGCCCATGCCGCGGTGGATGGGGATGCCCCATTCGGTGAGCTTTTGCGCCACCAGGTCGGCGGTGCGCACCTCTTCGAAGCACAGCTCGGGGTGGGCGTGGATGTCGCGGCGCACGGCAGAGATGCCGGCCGCCTGGGTGACGATGGAATCGATGAGCTTCATGACCCCAGTCTAACCACAGGCGGGCCTGTCGTACACGGGCGTTTTCGCCTGTGCGACCCCGGAAAATCCGGGGTTTCCCGCACAATCCGGCCATGAACTCCCCCGCCTCTTCAGCTCCCGCGGTATCCGCTGCCGGACTGGCCCACGCCCAGGCGCTGGTGCGCATGAACACCGTCAGCGCGAACTCCAACCTGGCGCTGATCCACTACATCCGCGACGAGCTTCTCAAGCTGGGCGTCAAAAGCCGCCTCACCTACAACGCCGACAAGACCAAGGCCAACCTGTTCGCCACCCTGGGCGAGGGCAAGCCGGCCGGCGTCATCCTGTCGGGCCACACCGACACCGTGCCCTGGGACGGCCAGGCCTGGATCACCGACCCACTGAGCGCCGAAGTCAAGGACGGCCGCTTCTACGGCCGCGGCTCGGCCGACATGAAAGGCTTCATCGGGCTCGCACTCGGCCAGGCGAAGGCCTTTCTGGACAGCGACGCGCCGTTCGCGATGCACTATGCCTTCAGCTACGACGAAGAGGTGGGCTGCTTCGGCGTGAAGGAACTGATCGCCGACCTGCGCGAGGCCGGCATCGCGCCGCTGGCCTGCATCGTCGGCGAGCCCACCAGCATGGTGCCCGCCATTGCGCACAAGGGCGTGTACCGCTACAAGTGCTGCGTGCGCGGCAAAGAGGCGCATTCCTCGCTCACCCCGCAGTCGGTCAATGCGATCGAGATGGCCGCGCGGGTGATTGGCCGCTTGCGCGACATGGCCGAGCGCTTCGAGCGCGAAGAGCCGCGCTACGCCGGCTTCGACGTGCCGTTTTCCACCGTCAGCGTGGGGCAGTTCCACGGTGGCATTGCCGACAACGTGGTGCCGCGGGACGCCGAGTTCCGCTACGAGTTCCGCAACCTGCCTACTGCCAACGCGCACGACATGCAGGCCGAGGCGGTGGCCGCGGCCCGCGCGCTGGAGCCGAAGATGCAGGCGGTGGCGCCGGGCACAGGCTTCAGCTTCGAGACGCTGTGCGAGGTGCCGGCGTTTTTGGGTTCGGCGCAGGATGCCGTCACGCGCATGGCGCAGCGCCTGTCGGGCGAGAGCGGTACCACCCTGGTGGCCTTTGGTACCGAGGCCGGCCTGTTCAAAAGCGCAAGCATTCCCACCGTGGTGTGCGGCCCGGGCAGCATCACCCAGGCGCACCAGCCCGATGAATACGTGAGCCTGGAGCAGCTGGCGCGCTGCGAGGCTTTCCTGCAAGGCCTGGCGCGCAGCCGCGAGATCGGCTGACCGATGGCGATGACCATGACGACAACCACAGCGCGCTGAGCCAGCGATGGACGCCTCGACCACTCTCACCTCCCCGGCAGCGAATACCGTCACCGTCCGCGGCGCTTGCCCGCACGACTGCCCCGACACCTGCTCGCTGCTCACGACGGTTGAGAACGGCGTGGCCGTCAAGGTGCAGGGCAACCCTGCGCACCCCATGACCGACGGTGTGCTGTGCACCAAGGTGTCGCGCTACACCGAGCGCACCTACCACCCCGACCGCGTGCTCACGCCGCTCAAGCGCAGCGGCCCCAAAGGCTCGGGGCAGTTCGTGCCGGTGTCGTGGGACGAGGCACTGAGCGACATCGCCACGCGCCTCAAGGCCATCGCCGCGCGCGACCCGCAGGCCATCCTGCCCTACAGCTACGCCGGCACCATGGGCCTGGTACAGGGCGAAAGCATTGCTGCGCGCTTCTTTCATCGCCTGGGCGCCTCGCTGCTGGACCGCACCATCTGCGCCACCGCCGGTGGCGAGGCCATGGCCTACACCCTGGGCGGCAAGCTGGGCATGAAGATGGAAGGGTTTGCGCAGGCCAAGCTCATCCTGATCTGGGGCAGCAACTCGATCGCGAGCAACCTGCACTTCTGGCGCATCGCGCAGCAGGCCAAGCGCGATGGTGCCAAGCTGGTGTGCATTGACCCGCGCAAGAGTGAGACAGCCGAAAAGTGCCACGAGCACATCGCGCTGCTGCCCGGCACGGATGCGGCGCTGGCGCTGGCGCTGATGCACGAGCTCATCACCCACGACTGGCTGGACCACGACTACATTGCGCAGCACACCCTGGGCTGGGCGCAACTGCGCGAACGCGCGCTGCAGTGGCCGCCCGAGCGGGCGGCGCAGGTGTGCGGCGTGCCGGTGGAGCAGCTCAAGCAGCTCGCGCGCGATTACGGAAATGCGGGCGGTACCACAAAACCCGCAGCCATCCGCCTGAACTACGGCATGCAGCGGGTGCGCGGTGGCGGCAATGCGGCACGCGCGATTGCCTGCCTGCCGGCACTCGTCGGTGCCTGGCGCCATGCGGGCGGCGGCGTGCTGCTGTCGAACTCGGCGCGCTTTCCGGTGGACCGCGCCACGTTGCAACGCCCCGATCTGCTGCGCGTTGCGCTGGGTGATCGCGCACCGCGCACCATCAACATGTCCACCATCGGTGATGACCTGCTGCGCGAATCGTCGCCCGCCTTCGGGCCGAAGGTGGAGGCGGTGGTCGTCTACAACAGCAACCCGGTGGCGGTGGCGCCTGAATCGGCCAAGGTGGCGCGCGGCTTTGCGCGTGAGGATCTCTTCACCGTGGTGCTGGAGCACTTTCGCACCGACACCGCCGACCATGCGGACTACATCCTGCCGGCCACCACGCAGTTGGAGCATTGGGACATCCACGCCGCGTATGGCCACACCGATGTGCTGCTGAACCGCCCGGCCATCGCACCGGTGGGGCAATCCAAGCCCAACACGCAGATCTTTCGCGAACTGGCCGCGCGCATGGGCTTTGACGAGCCCTGCTTTGCCGACAGCGATGAGGCGCTGTGCCGCCAGGCCTTTGGCGGGCGCGTCGCCTTTGATGCGCTGCTGAGCGATGGTTTTGTGCAGTTGCCCGTGGCCGATGCGCCGTATGCGAATGGCGGCTTTGAGACGCCATCGGGCAAATGCGAATTATTCAGCGAGCGCCTGGCCCGCATGGGCCTGGACGGACTGCCGGACCATCTGCCCAACCACGAGCCCGCAGGCAGCGACGCGCGTCATCCGCTGGCAATGATCTCGCCGCCGGCGCGCAACTTCCTCAACAGCAGCTTCGTCAATGTGCAAAGCCTGCGCGACATCGAGGGCGAGCCGCTGCTGGAGATCCACCCCGACGACGCGCAGCCGCGCGGCATTGCCGACGATGACATGGTGCGTGTGTTCAACGACCGCGGCAGCCACCGGTGCCGCGCTGCGGTCAGCCAGCGCGCGCGCCGCGGGGTGGTCAATGGCCTGGGCATCTGGTGGCGTAAGCTTGGCTTTGACGGCACCAACGTCAACCAACTGACGCACCAGAAGCTCACCGACATCGGCCGCGGCCCCACTTTCTACGACTGCCTGGTGCAGGTGGAGCGCGCCGCGCCGTGAAGGCCTGGGCTGCGGCGCTGGGCGCGGCGGTGCTGACCGGCTGCAGCACCCTGGACGGCCCTGGCTATTACGCGCAGGCGGTGCAGGGGCACCTGAAGCTGATGGCGCAGGCGCGGCCTGTGGCCGACTGGCTGCACGACCCGGCCACGCCCGCGCCGCTGCGCGAACGGCTGGCGCTGTCGCAGCGCATCCGCGACTTTGCCGTGGCCGAACTGCACCTGCCCGACAACCCCAGCTACCGCCGCTACGCCGATCTGAAGCGTCGGTCGGTGGTGTGGAACGTGGTGGCCACGCCCGAGTTGTCGCTGCAGTTGCAGCAGTGGTGCTTTCCGGTGGCGGGCTGCGTGGGCTACCGCGGCTACTACGCCGAGGCCGACGCACAGGCCTTCGCGCAGCCCTTGCGCGCCCAGGGGCTGGACGTGACGGTGTACGGCGTGCCCGCGTATTCGACGCTGGGCTGGCTCAACTGGCTGGGCGGCGATCCACTGCTCAACACTTTTTTGAACTACCCCGAAGGCGAACTGGCGCGCATCGTGTTTCATGAACTCGCGCACCAGGTGGTCTACGTGAACGACGACACGCTGTTCAACGAATCGTTCGCCAGCTTTGTGGAGCAGCAGGGCGCGCAGCGCTGGCTGGCCGAGCGCGCCAGCGACGCCGCACGTGCCGACTACCAGCGCTTTGATGCGCGGCGGCGTGAGTTTCGCGCGCTGGCGCAGCGCACCCGCGATGCCTTGCGTCAGTTGTATGGCGAGGCCACGCCCGGCAGCGCCCGTGGTGACCGCCATGGCCAGCCCCCCGCGCGCGCCGATGACGCCGCCCTGCGCGCGGGCAAGGCGCACATCCTCGAGGCCTTTCGCGCCGACTACCGGGCGCTGCGCGAGGCCTGGGGTGGCTGGGCGGGTTACGACGCCTGGGTGGCACAGGCTGGCAACGCCAGCTTTGCGGTGCAGGGTGCCTACGAAGAACTGGTACCCGGCTTTGCCGCGCTGTTCGAGCGCGAGGGACGCGACTGGCGGCGCTTTTATGATGCGGTGCGAGCGCTGGCGCAGCAGCCGCGCGCCGAGCGCCGCGCGGCGCTGGCCCGGTGACCGCCACACCGCTTGGGGTCACGCCGCTTGGCAAGACGCACAGGAAGAGACATGCCCGACATCCGCATCACACGCCCCCATGCGCTGGGCCTGACGGCCGCGCGCAAGATCGCCTGGCGCTGGGCCGAGCAGGCCGAGTCCGAGTTCGACATGGAGTGCGAATACGAGGAGGGCGACGCCGAGGACTGCGTGCGCTTCAAGCGATCCGGCGCCAGCGGCGAGCTGCGGGTGAGCGGTGAGCGCTTTGATCTGCACGCCAAGCTGGGTTTTCTGCTGGGCGCGTTCAAGGACCGTATCGAGTCCGAGATCGTGAAGAACCTCGATGCCTTGCTGGCGGACGGTGCTAAGGCTGGCGCCAAGTCCGCCACCAAGTCCACCACAAAGTCCACCCGCAAGTAAGCCGTCGATGATCTCCCATCTTGACCACCTGGTGCTCACCACCGCCGACGAGGCGGCGTGCGTGGATTTCTACACCCGAGTGATGGGCATGCGGCTGGAAAGCTTCATTGGCGGCACGCCCCCGGTGGAGCGCAAGGCCTTCAAGTTCGGCGCGCAGAAGATCAACCTGCATTACAAGGGCCGCGAATTCGAGCCCAAGGCGCATCTGCCGGTGCCCGGCGCGCTGGATTTGTGCTTCATCGCGGCTGGCCCTTTGGACGGCTTCATCGCGCATGTGCAGCGCGAAGGCTGGCCCATCATCGAAGGCCCGGTGATGCGCACCGGCGCCACAGGCCGCATCCGATCGGTGTACCTGCGCGACCCCGACCTGAACCTGATCGAGGTGTCCGAGCCGGCGGTCTGAGGCCTGGGGCCGGGTGCAATGCCGGGCGCCATCCCGCGCGCGCCCCCGCCCCCGCGTCGATCAACTCAGCTGAGCGACTTGATGAGTGCGATGTACTGGCGCTGGGCTTCGTCTGGCGCGGTGCCCTTGAGCGCATTCCATGCGTCCCACTTGGCGCGGCCCACCAGGTCGGCAAAGCCGGGCTTCTTGCTGGCGTTGTCGCCTTCGGTGCCCTGCTTATACAGCGCGTAGATCTTCAGCAGCGTACTGTTGTCGGGGCGCTCGCTGAGCTTCTTGGAATTGGCGACGGCGGCGTCGAAATCGGCTTTGAGACTGGCCATGGTGTCCTCCTGTTGTGGATTGTGGTGCTGCAAGCGCGCGGCATGCCGGCGAAAAGCACACCCCATTAGGGTTCACATCCGCCACAAGGCCCGCGCTTGTGGCTATCTTACGGGGCTGAACCCACAAGAGTCGTAGAGGGAGGCCCACAATCATGGTCACGCGCCGCAAGGCTGCAGAGCAGCGCCCGGAGCGCCCGGTGCGTTCGTCTGAGCGCAGGTCCGAACGCATGTCCAAGGTCGACACGGCCTGGCTGCGCATGGACTCGCCCAGCAACCTGATGATGATCGTGGGGGTGTGGACCCTGCGTCCGGGCATCACCCATGCGGCGCTGTGCGAGCGGGTGCGCGAGCGCCTGCTGGCCTACGACCGCTTTCGTCAGCGGGTGGAGGAAGACCCCACCGGCGCACGCTGGGTGGAAGACCACCGCTTCGACATCGATCACCATGTGCAGCGCGACACGCTGGCACCACCCGCCACAGCCGCCAGCGCGATGACGCCCACCGAGGCGCTGCAGTCGCGCGTGGCCGATCTGGCGACGAAGCCGCTGGACCGTCGTCGCCCGCTGTGGCAGATGCATCTGGTGGAAGACTTTGACGGTGGCAGCGCGCTGATCGTGCGCATCCACCACTGCATTGCCGACGGCATTGCGCTCATCAGCGTGCTGCTGACGATGGTCGATGGTGGGGCCGAGCCCACCGGGCTGTCGGCGCGGCGACGCAAGCGTGCGGCTGCTGCCGAAGCCGATACCAACGCCAATGCCAATGCAGCCAGCGGTGCGCACAAGCCGGGCCTGGCCAGCGCCGAAGACTGGATCGCCGACACGGTGATCAAGCCACTCACCGAGATTGCGGTGCGTGCCCTCGACACCGTGGGCGACGGCGCGGCGCGCTCGATGGGGTTGCTGCGCCAGCCGCAGCAGGGCGTGGCGGGCTCGATGGACCTGGCGCGCACCACCTACCAGGTGCTGGGCGATGCCGCGTCGCTGGCGCTGATGCCCGACGATTCGCCCACGCGCCTGAAAGGGCAACCCATGGGGCAGAAGCGGGTGGCGTGGTGCCAGCCGCTGCCGCTGGACGAGGTGAAGGCGGTGGGCCGTGCGCTCAACTGCTCGGTCAACGACGTGCTGCTGGCCTGCGTGGCCGGCGCCATCGGCGAATACCTGCGCAGCCAGGGCGACGATCCGGCCGGGCAGGAGATCCGCGCCATGATCCCGGTGAACCTGCGCCCGCTGGAAGAAGCCTGGCGGCTAGGCAACCGCTTTGGTCTGGTGCCGCTGGTGCTGCCGATCGGCATCGGCAACCCGGTCGAGCGGGTGTACGAGGTACGCCGGCGCATGCAGGCGCTCAAGGGCAGCACGCAGCCGGTGCTGGCGTTCGCGCTGCTGGCGGTGGCCGGGTTGCTGATCAAGCCGGCGCAAGACGCGCTGCTCAATTTGTTCGGCAAGAAAACCACCGCGGTGATGACCAACGTGCCTGGCCCGCGCGAAAAGCTGCGCTTTCTGGGTGCGAGCCTGGAGCAGGTGATGTTCTGGGTGCCGCAGTCGGGCGACATCGGGCTGGGCGTGTCCATCCTGAGCTATGGCGGCGGCGTGCAGTTTGGCGTGATCACCGACCGCGCGCTGTGCGACGAGCCGCAGCGCATCATCGACGCCTTCGAGCCGGAATTTGCCAAGCTGTCGTGGCTGACGCTGATGCTGCCCTGGGAGGGCGAGGCGCAGTGAGCCTGGCCTATTCGGCCGGGTTGCCGTAGGCCCCGGCCAGCGCCATCAGGTGCTGGCCCTGCGCCGGCTCGAGGTAGGGCGCCAGCAGCTGCAGCGCATGCTGCGCACCGCGCATCAGGGCAGCCTGTGCACTGTCGGGCTCCAGTGCGCGGCGCGGGTCGCGCACGTACTCGTAGCTCAGCCAGTAGGTCAGCACCACCACCATGCTGGTGGCGGTGGCCTCGATCTCGCGCGAGTCGATGGCCAGCGCGCCGCTGCGGCTCATGCCCTGCAGCAGCTCGCGGATGGCGCGGTTCTTGTGCTTGAGGATGGCCTGGAACTGCATCTCCAGCCGGCGGTTGCGCGACAGCAGGTCGTTCAGGTCGCGGTACAGAAAGCGGCTGTCCCAGATGCGCTCGAACAGCGTGTGCATGAAGAACCACGCGTCCTCCACATCGCGCACGCCATCGGCGGCGTTGAGCAGCTGCAAAAGCGACGCCTCATAGCGCTCGTACAGCCGGTTGACGATCTCTTCCTTGGCCGGGTAGTGGTAGTACAGGTTGCCCGGGCTGATATTGAGCTCGGCCGAGATCAGCGTGGTGCTGACATTGGGCTCGCCAAAGCGGTTGAAGAGATCCAGCGAGGTCTCCAGGATGCGCTCGGCGGTACGGCGGGGGGCTTTGCGGGCCATGGCGGTGTGCGGTGGACTGTAGCGCGCGGCGCGGCTGGCGTTCAAGCGCAGGGGTGCTGTGCGCGCAGGCGCCGCTCATGGTGCTGCTGTAAATGCAGCTCCAAGTGCTGCTCCAAGTGCCTCAGCGTTTGCTGCAGCGTACCGATGGCCTGGCCCAGATCGGAGTGGGGGGAGACCTGGGGTGTGGTGTGGCGGGCAGCGGTGGATGCAGCATCGGTATCTGCAACTGCATCAGCAACTGCATCAGCGATCGCCTGCTTCAGGGTGCGCGTGCTGTCGGCCAGCGCTGCGGTGTCCAGGGCCAAGCCGTGTCGCGCCAGCTTGCGGCCAATTTGCGCTGCGTCGCGGCGAAGCCACGCGCGCGTCTGCGCATAGGCGTGCTCGGCCAGCTCGCGCCGCTGGCGGTAGCTGAAGGTGTTGGCCTGGTGCAGCGTGGGGTCGCGCGGGTCGGGCTCGATCAGCACCATGTCGGTGCGGGGGTAGGCGCGCTCGTAATGCTTCATGCCGAGTGCCATGCGCGAATGGATCATCGCGCGAAAGGTCTGTCCCAGCACCGCGGGCAGGCCACCGTCGGCGATGCGCGGGCGACGTGCGCGTGATCGGCCCGATGTGGCTGAAGCGCTGGTAGGGCTGGCGGGGCTCGCATCAAACGGCACCAGCGGGTTCAGGCACAGCATCAGGTCCACACCCTCGTCCAGCGCCACCGAGGCGTGCATCGTCTTCTTGAGCGCGCCGTCCACATAGGTGCGGCCATCGATCTCCACCGGCGGGAACAGCCCGGGTAGGGCGGCACTGGCCTGCACCGCGCGCGAGATCGGCACATGGTCCCAGCCCGGCTGGCCAAAGGGCACGGCCTCGCCGGTGTCCAGGTCGGTGGCCACCAGCGTCAGACGGCTGCGCAGCTGCCGAAAGTCATTGCTGCGGCCGGATCGCGCAAACAGGCGCGACAGGCGGCGGTGGATTTCGTCACTGGCGAACACGCCGGTGGGCAGCAGCGGGCCCAGGCGTTCGGCGGCGCTGCTCAGGGTGCTGCGGCCCAGCGCCAGGCGCCACATCACCGCGCTGGTGATCCACGGCGCGCGGGCGGCGCGGCGCAGGTACTCGCCCCAGGCGGGAATCATCAGCCAGGCCGGATCGAAGCGGTCGGCCGAGGGCGGTGCATCGTCGATGAAGGCCGCGTGCAGCTCGTGCGGCGTCATGCCGTTGGCCAGCGAGGCGGCAATGAAACCGCCGGCCGACACCCCCACATAGTGATCGAGCGCGCACAGGTCGAGCGCGGGCACCGCCTCGGTCAGCGCGCACAGCGCACCGATCTCGTACACCGCGCCCAGCGGACCGCCGCCGGCCAGGGCCAGCGCGATGCGCGGCGCCCTGCGAGCCTGAGCCACCGGCATCAAGCCGCAGCTTGACTGCGCTTGGCGGTGGCCTTGCCGGCGGGCTTGTTCGCGGCCTTCTTTGTGCTTGGCTTGGCGGTGGTGGTCTTGGTGGTCGCTGTGGCCGTCGGCTCTGCGGTGGCCTTTGCGGCACCAGGAGCCTTCGCCGCCTTGGTAGCCTTTGCGGCGTTCGCCGAGGTGCCCCCCAACTGCGCCACCAGGCGGCTCAGCTCGTCGATGCGTGCGATCAGCGCGTCTACGTCCTTGGCCGAGGGCACGCCCAGCTTGTTCAGCGCGCGCGACACGCGCTCCTCAAAGATGCCCTCGAGCTTGTCCCACTGGCCCGAGGCCTTGGACGAGATGTCGGTGGCCATGCTGGCCATGCGCTGCGTGGCTTCG
>JBJTCL010000002.1:0-12068 GCA_046091865.1 Burkholderiaceae bacterium
GGGGCAGGCTGCGGGCGGGGGCCACCGGCGGTGGCAGGGCAGCGCGCATCACCGGCGGCGCGCCCGACGGCGCAGAGGACGAAGGCAGTGTGCCGGGGCTGTGCATCGGCCGCGGCGGCTCTGCCTGCACACTGACCGCAGCCGGCGCGGCCAGTGACGCAGCGATCTGCGCCATCGACCAGCCCGCGGCCTTGAGCTCGCGCACCTGCTGCACCCGCTGCACTGCGTCATCGGGAAAGTAGCCCAGCACCCGCGCGCCCGACGGGTCGGACGAGCGCAGTTCAGGCTTGGACAGTAGTCCAAGAGCGATGTAGTTGTTCAAGGTCGCCCGGGAAATGCCCGCGCGGTCCATCAGGTCCTTGCTTGAGATCACTGTCCGTCTCCGGAGTGCAGGTCTCGGGATAGTACTACACACCTGTCCAAATTAGATAGGCAAGTGTCCAAGTAACTTGTATAAGTGTCTTAGACAGACAACAAGTGTCTAATTGGACGTGTATTACCAGGTGCCCCGCCCGCTGCGCTTGCGGATGGCGGCGGCGATGGCTTCTGCGGCGTCTTTGCGGTTGCCGCGTTGCGCGAAGTCGATCGCGCTCAGGCCCTGCTGGTTCTTCAGGGTGGGGTCGGCGCCCTCGTCCAGCAGCAGCTGCACCGCCTGGGGCGTACCGTAATGCGCGGCCATCATCAGCGGCGTGGTGCCGTTGGGCGACTCCGCGTCGATGTAGGCATGGGCCTCGATCAGCAGCCGGATGATGGCCAGATGCCCGTGGGTGGCGGCGTAGTGCAAGGCCGTCCAACCGGTCTTGTTGACGTCGGCGTCGCGGGCAATTAGGGTGCGCACCAGATCCGTGTGGCCGCGCAGCGCGGCCAGCATCAGCGGCGTCTCGTCGCTGGCATTGCGCGGGTCAACTTGCACGCGGGGCACCCTGGCCAGGGCCTCTGCCGCCTTGATCGAGCCGGTGCGTACCGCCAGCATCAGCGGATGGTGCCCGTCCGGGTCGGGCGTGTTGGGTTCGAACCCACGGCGGATCAGTTCGGTCACTGCCTGCGCATCGTCCTTGCGGATGGCGGCAAAAAAGTCCTCATAGGAACCCGCATGGGCCGACGAAAAACCAACACAAACAATGCCAAAAAAGATTTTCTTCAAGTCATTTATGAGGATTTGAGGCATCACTCTGCCCTCCCCGGCGCCAGCCGGAACAGCCGTTCAAAGTTGCGGGACGTTGCCTCGGCGAGTGCTTCAACCGCCATGCCGCGCACCTCGGCGATGTGCCGCGCCACATGGGGCACGTAGGCCGGCATGTTGGTTTTGCCGCGGTACGGCACCGGCGCCAGGTAGGGGCTGTCCTTCTCGATCAGCAAGCGGTCCAAGGGCACCCACGACGCGACATCGCGCAGGTCGGCCGCGTTGCGGAAGGGGACGATCCCCGAAAACGAGATGAAATAGCCCAGGTCCAGCGCGGCGCGGGCCACTTCGGCGGTTTCGGTGAAGCAGTGGAACACGCCCCCTGCACTGCCCTCGCCTCCCTCCTCGCCCTCCTCGCGCAGGATGGCCAGGGTGTCGGCCGAGGCCGACCGGGTGTGGATCACCAGCGGTTTGCCGCAGGCCCGCGCGGCGCGGATGTGGGTGCGAAAGCGCTCGCGCTGCCACTCCAGGGCGGCCACGCTGCGTCCGCCCTTGCGCTCGTCCATCGGGTTGTAATCGAGCCCGGTTTCGCCGATGGCCAGCACCCGCGGGCGGGCGGCGCAGTCCAGCAGGTCCTGCACCGTCGGCTCGGTGAGGCCTTCGGTGTCCGGGTGCACGCCCACGGTGGCCCACAGGTGCGGATGCGTGGTGGCCAGCGCGTGCACCGCATCAAACTCTTCGATGGTGGTGCAGATGCACAGCGCGCGGTCGACCTGGGCCTCGGCCATGGCCGACAGCACCTCGGGCAAGCGCTCGGCCAGCCCGGGAAAGGTCAGGTGGCAATGGGAATCGACAAACATGGGCGCCGATGATGCCCGAAGCGCGTGCTGCGCATCGGCATCAGGCGCATGCGGGGACGCTCAGAGCGTCTGCGTGGGGCGCTCGGAGGCGAGCAGGCCGCCCAGGATCTGCTCGATCTTGATCTTGAGCTGGCGCGACTTGTCGTCAGACGGCAGACGGATGCCCACGCCCTGCGAACGATTGCCGGTGCTGCGCGCCGGGGTGATCCAGGCCACCTTGCCCGCCACCGGATGGCGCGTGGCGTCTTCGGGCAGCGTCAGCAGCACGTACACATCGTCACCGAGGTTGTAGCTGCGGGTGGTGGGAATGAACAGCCCGCCGTCGGTGAAGGCCGGAATGTAGGCCGCGTACAGCGCCGCCCGCTCCTTGATCCCCAACTGGATGACGCTGGGGCGCTGGGTACCGGTGCCTTGGGCGGACGAAGAAGTAGCCATGTGTTTCAGTGGAAGACAAGTCAGCCGGCGGACCCAGTCAGAACGCGGCGTGCGCGCGACACCCAGGCCTCGAGTTGCAGGCCAGCCATCACCGGATGCTCGGCGCTGCGTGCGGCGGCCTGCAGTTCGGCCGACCAGCGGTGCAAGGCCGCAGTTGCAGGCACGCGCGGCAGGTCGGCCGCGTCAAAAAAGCGCGGTGCCGCGCCGGCGCGCTGGGCCATCAGGTCATGGCAAAGCTTTTGCAGCGCATCGATGGCCCGCGCGGCCGGCCAATCGGACACGGCCGACACATCGCCGCGCGCCATGGCAGCAGGCAGGCGGCGCCAAGCCTCGGCATTCACGCCGAGCGCGGCCAGGTCCAGGGCTGCCTGCGGGCGTCCGCCGGCGGCGCGCAGCAGGGTGCGGGCCTGATCGGCCGGTAGGCCCTGCGCGCTGAGCCACTGCAGCGACTGCGCCGCGTCCGGCCAGGCCATCGCGTGCGCCATGCAGCGGCTGCGCAACGTGGGCAGCAGCAGGTGCGCGGCCTCGCTGGCCAAGATGAAGCGCGTGTCGCCCGGGGGCTCTTCCAGGGTCTTGAGCAGCGCATTGGCCGACACGCCGTTCATGCGTTCGGCCGGATAGATCACCACCGCCTTGCCGCGCCCGCGCCCGCTGGTGCGCTGCGCGAACTCGATCGCCTCGCGCACCGCCTCCACACGGATCTCGCGGCTGGGCTTGCGGTCCTTGTCGTCGATTTCCTTTTGTGCCTTTTCATCCAGCGGCCAGCCGCGTTCGATCAGCGTGACCTCGGGCATCAGCACGCACAGGTCGGCATGGGCGCGCACGCGGATGCCGTGGCAACTGGGGCAGTGGCCGCAGGGGCGGCCCTCCCCTGCGCCGTCCCCGGCGCGCTCCCCTGCCTCGCACCGACCGGCAGCGGCCAGATCCAGCGCCAGTTCGTACTGCCCCAGACCCGCAGCACCGTGCAGCAACCACGCATGCCCGCGCTGCGCCGCCAGGGCCTCGCGCTGGTGCGCCAGCCACGGCATGGGTGCAGGCGCGTCGGAGGCCTCGGGCGTTTCGGCCATGGACGGATTCAGCCCCCGGCGCGGATGGCGTTGCCCCCGCCCGTGGCGGCCACCATGATGGCCAGCCAGCCGCGGCGCACCAGCGCGGCGGTGATCTGCTGCCACACCTTGTGGCGTTCCTGGGCGGCATCCAGCCGCACGAAGCGCCGCGGCGCGGCCTGCGCACGCGCGGCGTAACCCGCACCGACAGCTGCGAAAAACGCCACCGGCTGCGACTCGAAGCGGTCGGGCACCCGCGCGCCGGCCAGCCGCTGCGCAGCCACCTCGGGCGACAGGTCGAACCACAGCGTCATATCGGGCTCGCGCAGAGAACCATCGGGCTGGCCCTGCACCCAGCGCTCCAGTTGGCCGAGCACCGCTAGATCAAAGCCACGCCCTCCTCCCTGGTAGGCAAAGGTGGCGTCGGTGAAGCGGTCGCACAGCACCACCGCGCCGCGCTCCAGCGCCGGCTCGATCACCCGCTGCAGGTGGTCACGTCGCGCGGCAAACACCAGCAGCGACTCGGTCATCGCGTCCATCGCGTCGTTCAGCACCAGGGTGCGCAGCTTTTCGGCCAGTTCGGTGCCGCCCGGCTCGCGGGTGACCACCACCTCGCGCCCCTGCGCGCGGAACAAGCCGGCCACCGACTCGACGTGGCTGGACTTGCCCGCGCCGTCGATGCCTTCAAAAGTGATGAACAAGCCGGTTGCCATGAGTTCGATCATAGAGGGGCCGCGCGCTGCCGCGCCGGCTGGCGCTGGTAGCGGTCGACCGCGCGGTTGTGCTCGTCCAGCGTCTCGCTGAACTGCGAGCTGCCATCGCCCCGCGCCACGAAGTACAGCGCCTTCGATTCGGCCGGCTGCACCGCCGCCAGCAGCGCGGCGCGCCCCGGCATGGCGATCGGCGTGGGCGGCAGGCCGTTGCGGGTGTAGGTGTTCCAGGGCGTGTCGGTCAGCAGGTCTTTCTTGCGCAGGTTGCCGTCAAAGCGCTCACCCATGCCGTAGATCACCGTCGGATCGGTCTGCAGCGGCATGCCGATGCGCAGCCGGTTGTGGAACACGCTCGAGATCATCGTGCGGTCGGCGGCCTTGCCCGTTTCCTTCTCGACGATGCTGGCGAGAATCAGCACGTCGTCGGGCGAGCGCAGCATGTTGCGCGGGCTGCGTTGCTGCCAGGCCTGTTGCAGATGCCGGTCCATCGACTGCAGGGCACGCCGCAGCACGGCCAGGTCGGACGCATTCTTGCCGTAGGTGTAGGTGTCCGGAAAAAAGCGCCCCTCAGGCGCCACACCCGGGCGGCCCAGCGCGGCCATCAGCGCAGCATCGTCCATCTGGCGCGAGTCGCCCTTGAGGTGCGGCTCTTTGGCCAGCGCCGCGCGCACCTGGCGCCAGGTCCAGCCTTCCACCAGCGTCACTGCCTGCAGAGATTCTTCGCCGCGCGCCAGCTTGCGCAGCAGCCCGCGCGGGGTGATGCTGGCCTCGAGCTCGTAATTGCCCGCCTTGATGTCGCGCGCCGCGCCGGACCAGCGAAACCACTGGTACAGCAGCGCCGGATGGGTGCGCACGCCGGCCTTGACCGCCGCCTCGGCCACGCCCCGCGGCCGGGTGCCGGGCTCGATCTCCAGCTCCAGCGGCGCGCTGGCCAGTTGCAGCGGACGGTGCAGCCACCAGGCCACCGTGCCCGACAGCGGCAGGGTGAGCGCGAGCGCGGCAAGCAGCAATCGGCGCAGAAGCAGGGGCATGGGGCGACGCAAGGTGGGGCGACGGGCGCAGGGCCGAAGGCGACGAAGCGGCGGACGGTGGTGCGAAACGGGCAGGCAGGCTCAGATGCGGCGCGACCCCTGGCGTGCACGGGTGCTGTAGGTCATGATAATTCAGGCATGTCGAATGCTTTGCCCACCGCTGCGTCTGCCCTGCCCTTGTCTGATGCTGCCGCGCCGACGCACCTGCCCGAGGCCTTGCGCGATGGGGTGTGTCGCCTTTCGCATCTGGGCGTGATCCGCGCGCAGGGTGCAGACGCTGCCAAGTTCCTGCACGGGCAACTGACCAATGACTTTGCCCTGCTGCGGCCCGACCAGGCGCGGCTGGCGGCGCTGTGTTCGCCCAAGGGCCGCATGCTGGCGAGCTTCATCGGCTTCAAGCGCGCCAGTGACGACATCCTGCTGCTGTGCAGTACCGACCTGCTGCCCGCCACCCTCAAGCGCCTGTCGATGTTCGTGCTGCGGGCCCAGTGCAAGTTGTCCGATGCCAGCGCCGAGTGGGCGGTGTGGGGTCTGAGCGGCGAGGCCGTCGAACGTGCGGCACGTGCGTCCACCGCAGCGACGGCATCAACGACATCAACCGCAGATGGCGCTCCGTGGTCCGTGCTGGCCACCGACCGCGGCACGCTGGTGCGGCTCTACCCGGCCGATGGCGTGGCGCGTGCGCTGTGCGTGAGCGACGCCGCGGCGGCGCATGCGGCACCCCAGGGGCCTGCCATCGCAGAAGACGTGTGGCTGTGGTCCGAGGTGCGCAGCGGCGTGGCGCGCATCACCCAGCCGGTGGTGGAGGCCTTCGTGCCGCAGATGCTCAACTACGAATCGGTGGGCGGCGTGAACTTTCAGAAGGGCTGCTACCCCGGGCAGGAGGTGGTGGCGCGCAGCCAGTTCCGCGGCACGCTCAAGCGGCGGGCGTATCGGGTGCACATCGACGGTGCCGAAAACACAGACGCTGCAGCCCTGCTGGCGGCATGTGCGCCGGGCACCGAGATCTTTCATTCGTCGGATGCCGAGCAGCCGGTGGGCGAACTGGCGCAGTCGGCCGCATCGCCGGGATCGGCCGCATCGGCCACATTGCCCCGCGGGGGCGTTGACGCCATCGCCTGCCTGACGGTGTCGGCGGTATCAGAGACGTCACCAGCGTCACCAGCGGACGTCGGCTCATTGCACGTGGGCAGCGCCACTGGCCCGGTGCTGCGCGTCGAGTCGCTGCCCTACCCGCTGCGCGACGACATCTGACCTGACCGCGCGCTACAGCGGCTGCACCTGCGCCGGGTCGGGCCGCTGCAACCACTGCGCAAATTCATCGGCCAGTTGCTGTGAGGCGGCCGCGGCCTGCGTCCACACCCGCACGCGTGAGGCCAGATCGTTGCCGTAGCGGGTGAAGTCGGTGCGGTCGGGCAGCTTGCCGTTGGGCAGCGTGGCCACCCACTCGGGGTTGGGCGCCAGCAGCACCATGCGGTCCAGAAAAGGCGTGGCGGCGTGCCGCCACTTCAGTGCCTTGTCCAGCCAGCCCGGCACCACCGCCTGTTGGAAATGCGGATACAGCACCACCCCGCCCTCGCCCGGCTGGTAGTCCAGATGCAGGTGGTAGTCGGTGATGCCGCCGTCCCAATAGGCGCCCCGCGGCGCGCCGGGGATGTCATACACCGCGCGCAGCACAAAGGGGATGGAACAACTGGCCTGCACCGCAGGGCGAAAGTTCGCCTCGGTCAGTGCCACCTGCCGGGTGGGATAGTCGCGCCGGCCGAACGGAAGCGGGGTCGGAGGTGGCTTCGGACCCTCCGAGGTGCGCGCTGCGTCAACGCCGCCCTCGGGCACTGAAAACACCACCCGCTCCAGCCAGCCGCCCAGCGCGCCGCGGTGCACCGCATTGCTGACGAAGGCGCCCAGATAGCCCAGCGGCGTGGCCAGCGGGTGTTCGCGGTGCAGCAGCCCGAGGCCGCGCGAGGCCAGCACATGCAGACGCCAGTGCGGATGCTGCAGCACCTCGGCGATGCGGCCGCGGTAGAAGCTGTCCAGCCCCGCGCTGAAGGCGTCGCTGACCTGCCGGGCGCTCGGCCGCTTGCGTCCGGGCGGCACCTCGTAGTGCTGGTGGATGTAGTCGTGCTCAAGCCGCTGCAGCGCAGGCACTATGTCGCTGAGGCAGGCAGTGGCCATGCGCCACGCGCCGATGGAGGCGCCCACCAGATCCACGCGATGCGTGCTGCCGGCCAGCCACTCGCCCAAGATGAAGCGGTCCAGCGGCCCGAGGATCAGGCCCTTGGGGCCGCCGGCCGCTGCGGGAATGATGCGCACCGCCTGCGCCGGCAGCCCGTCACGCTCGATCTGGCGTCGGGCGATGGGGCCGGCGTGGATGCGCAGGGCGTGCATGGGGCCGTGCAAGGCAGACGCGAGGCTCAGCCGCGTTTGAGTTTTGCAAACGCCTCGGCCATGGCGGTGGAGCCGCTGGCGACGTTGCCCGCGCCAGAGCGTTGTCCGCCGTGGCGATGCGACCCGGCGTCATGGCCGTGCTCGTGGCCGTGTTCGCGGCCGTATTCACGGCCGTGGCGGCGCGGCGCGTCATCGCGGCTGCGCCCGGCGCCACCACTGGCCGTCGGGCCCTGCCCGCCCCGGCCCTCACTGGCGGACGCAGGCTTCATGCTCAGGCTGATGCGCTGGCGCGCCAGGTCCACCTCGAGCACCCGCACCTTGACGATGTCGCCGGTCTTGACCACTTCGCGCGCATCGTTGACGAACTTCGCGCTCAGTTGGCTCACATGGATCAGGCCGTCCTGGTGCACGCCCAGGTCCACAAACGCGCCAAAGGCCGCCACGTTGCTCACCGTGCCCTCGAGTGTCATGCCAGGCTGCAGGTCCTTGATGTCGTGGATGCCTTCGTTGAAGCGCGCCACCTTGAAGTCCGGGCGCGGATCGCGGCCGGGTTTTTCCAACTCAGCCAGGATGTCGCGCACCGTCACCACGCCAAAGCGCTCGTCGGCATAGGCCTCGGGCTTCAGGCTGCGCAGCAGTTCGGCGCGGCCCATCAACTCGCGCACGGTTTTGCCGGTGCGCTCCAGCATCGTCTGTACCAGCGGGTAGGTTTCGGGGTGCACGCCGGTCATGTCCAGCGCGTCGTCACCCTCGCGGATACGCAGAAAGCCTGCACTTTGCTCAAAGGCCTTGGGCCCCAGGCCGGTCACGTCCAGCAATTGCTTGCGGGTGCAGAAGGCGCCGTTGGCATCGCGCCAGCGCACCACCGAGCGCGCCACTAAACTGCTGAGCCCCGACACCCGCGACAGCAGCGGCACGCTGGCGGTGTTCAGGTCCACGCCCACCGCGTTCACGCAGTCTTCCACCACTGCGTCCAGCGTGCGCGCCAGTTCGCCCTGGTTCACATCGTGCTGGTACTGGCCCACGCCGATGGCCTTGGGGTCGATCTTGACGAGTTCGGCCAGGGGGTCTTGCACCCGTCGTGCGATGCTGACGGCGCCGCGCAGGCTCACGTCGATGTCGGGCAGTTCGGCGCTGGCGAACTCGCTGGCGCTGTAGACCGAGGCGCCTGCCTCGCTCACCACCAGCCGCTCCACACGCTGGCCCAACGCGCCCAGGCGCTGCACCAGTTCGGCGGCCAGCTTGTCGGTCTCGCGGCTGGCGGTGCCGTTGCCAATCGCGATCAGGTTGACACCGTGCTTCTCGCTCAGGCGCTGCAGGGTGTGCAGCGATCCGTCCCAGTCGCGGCGCGGCTCGTGCGGGTACACCGTGGCGGTGTCCACCAGCTTGCCGGTGGCATCCACCACCGCCACCTTCACGCCGGTGCGGATGCCCGGGTCCAGGCCCATCACCACGCGCGCGCCGGCGGGCGCGGCCAGCAGCAGGTCGCGCAGGTTGTCGCCAAACACCTTGATCGCCACCGTCTCGGCCGACTCGCGCAGGCGCGCAAACAGGTCGCGCTCGGTCGACAGGCTGAGCTTGACGCGCCAGGTCCAGGCCACGCACTTGCGCAGCAGGTCGTCCGCGGCGCGGCCCTGGTGGCTCCAGCCCAGTTGAAGCGCGATGCGGCCTTCGGCGATGGATGGCTGGCCCGGCTCGGGTTCCACCGGCAGCACCAGCTTGGCTTCCAGAATGTCTTGCGCGCGGCCGCGAAAGACCGCCAGCGCCCGGTGCGAGGGCACGCGGCCGATCGGCTCGTCGTAGTCGAAGTAGTCGCGGAACTTGGCGATGTCGGGCTGGTTCTCGTCCTTGCCCGCCAGTAGCCGGCTGCGCAGCAGGCCTTCGGACCACAGCCATTCGCGAATGTCCTGCACCAATGCGGCGTCTTCGGCCCAGCGCTCCGACAGGATGTCGCGCACGCCGTCGAGTACCGCGGCCACCGTGGTGAAGTCTTCACCGCCCTCGCCTCTTTCGGCCCTCACATAGGCCTGCGCTTCGTCGGCCGGCACGCGCGTGGGGTCGGCCCACAACAGATCGGCCAGCGGCTCGATGCCGAACTCGAGCGCGATCTGTCCCTTGGTGCGGCGCTTGGGCTTGTAGGGCAGGTACAGGTCCTCCAGATCCTGCTTGGTGGTGGCCGCTTCAATGGCCGCACGCAGCTCGGGCGTGAGCTTGCCCTGCTCGTCGATGGTTTTGAGGATGGCCGCGCGGCGCTCTTGGAGTTCGCGCAGGTAGCCCAGGCGGTACTCGAGTTCGCGCAGTTGCACATCGTCCAGCCCACCGGTAGCCTCTTTGCGGTAGCGGGCGATGAAGGGAACGGTGGAGCCGCCGTCCAGCAGGTCGACGGCGGCCTGCACCTGACGTTCCTGAACGCGGAGTTCTTCGGCGATTTGCCGTGTGATGGATTGCATGCGCAAACACGGGGCCGCAGCCCCGATCTCGGTGAGCCCAAACGACAGCGCGCGAGTGTGCCACAGCACCTTCGCGCGCCCGCACAGCGAAAAGAACGGATCAGGCCTCGCGCAACTGCTGGCGCAACTGCACCCCGATCTCGGGGCGTGCCGCGAACGGATCGGGCGGGTTCTTCTGCATCACGATGGCCTCCATGCGCTGCTGCACATTGCCCAGGGCATTGGGGTGGCTGTAGATGTAGAACTGGTCGGCGCTGATGGCGTCAAACACCTTTTGCGCCACCTCGGCCGCGGTCACCTTGCCGGAGCCCACCGCCTTGTCGCTCATGGCCTGGCCGATCAGCTGGCTCTTGGTGGGCTTGTCGGCCGGCAGTTCGCCCGGCCGGTTGCGGTGGCTCTGGCTGATGCCGGTGGGCACGAAGTACGGGCACAGCACGCTGGCGCTGATCTGGTCGGTGACGAGTTTCAGGTCCTGGTACAGCGTTTCGGTGAGCGACACCACGCCATGCTTGGTGACGTTGTACACCCCCATGTTGGGCGGCGTCAGCAGCCCCGCCATGCTGGCGGTGTTGACGATGTGGCCGCGGTACGACGCGTCGGCCTTGGCGGCCTCCAGCATCATCGGCGTGAAGCAGCGCACACCGTGCACCACGCCCCACAGGTTCACGCCCATCACCCATTCCCAGTCGGCCACGGTGTTCTCCCACACCAGGCCGCCGGCGGCCACGCCCGCGTTGTTGAAGACGAAGTGCGGCGCGCCAAAGCGGGCCTTCACCGCTGCGGCCAGCGCCTCGACCTGCTCGGCCTTGGACACGTCCACACGCTGCGCGAGCACCGGTGCGCCGGCGGCGGTGAGTTCGGCGGCGGCACGGTCCAACGCATCTGGCTGCACATCCACCAGCACCAGGTTCATGCCCAGCCTGGCGCCGATGCGGGCGCACTCGAGGCCGAAGCCGGAGCCGGCGCCCGTCAGGACCGCCGTCTTACCTTGGAAATCGCGAATCATGGAGCTGCTTTCTTGAGGTTCAGTGGAACGGAGGCGGCGCCGGGCCGCGAATGCTGGGGCGACCGGGTCAGCTGCCCGGGTTCATGCGCGGCGGGCGTGGCGAAAAGACCCGTCGCAGGGTATCGGGCAGGTCGCGCACCTCGGCGCCGTCGAGTGCGCCCTTGGCCACCAGCAGGCGGTGCAGGGCGGGCAGCCGGTAATGCGGCACGGCGGGGTACAGATGGTGCTCGAGGTGGTAGTTCACGTGATGCGGAAACAGCACGAAGCGGCCGATCCAGTTGGCCGCGCTGCCCCAGGTGCGGTTGGTGCGCGCGGCGGTCAGCGGCGAGGCCAGATCAGTCACCGCGCCGTGCTCGCAGATGGCGCGCAGGCGCAAGATGGGCTGCAGCACCGTCACCATCGGCAGCAGCCACAAACCGAACCACGCCAGCATCCCCGAGGTGCCGGCCAAGGCCCAGGCCACGAACGGCGCGGCCGCATGAAAGACCACCACCAGCAAGCGATCCTGCCGCGCATCGGCGCGCAACTGTGGCGAGGTGTCGTCCAGCGGGCGAATGGCGCGCTGCGTGTCTTCGTTCAGCGCGGGCGCACCAAAAAAGTAGGCGTAGGTCTTCCACGCATTCAACCCCGCCAGGTCGCCCGCCAGCTTGCGCCACAGGTAGCCCACGCCGCGCGGATAGCCGCCGTGGATGGCGGTGTCCGGGTCTTCCGGCCCGTACAGGTTGTTGTGGTGCAGCCGGTGCGTCACGCGGTAGGTGCACATGGACACACCGCTGGACATGCCGATCAGCCGCCCCAGCGCGTCGTTGAGGCCACGCTGCGCAAACAGCCGGTAATGCGCCGCATCGTGCGACAGGATGAACAGGCCGTGCTGGGCGATGCCCACCAGCACCAACCCCGCGATCAGCATGCCGATGCCGGCTGCACCACAACAACCTGTACGGGCCGGAAGACCCGGACACCGCCATCCACGGCGGCTATCCGCGCGGCGTGGGCTACCTGTGGCGCAAGCTGGCGGG
>JBJTCL010000003.1:0-10595 GCA_046091865.1 Burkholderiaceae bacterium
GTTGTACATCGGCGGCACGCGCCGCCCGGCCACGTAGTACTCCTCGGGGTCGGTGGTGCGGCAGTAGATACCGATCACCGCATACGACACCACCGACATGAACAAAAAGGCCGGCCCGATCCAGCGGCGCGACAGCCCCGCCTGCTCGGCCCAGGCCATCGCCAGCACGAAGCCGACAACACCCGCCACGTACAGCGCCAGCCAGCGGTGCAGTCGCCGCCGGTAGGCCGCGTAGGCGTCAGCGAAGCTGTCGGCGCCGGACGGCATGCAAGCGCAGTGGGCCGGGCACGGGCCATCAGCCCTGGGCCAACCGCTTCCAGGTGTCGATCACGCTGTCGGGGTTCAGCGAAATCGAGGCGATGCCCTGCTGCGCCAGCCATTGCGCGAAGTCCGGGTGGTCGCTCGGGCCCTGGCCGCAGATGCCTACGTACTTGCCCTGGGCCTTGCAGGCGGCAATGGCGCGCGACAGCATCGCCTTGACGGCCGGGTCGCGCTCGTCGAAGTCGGCGGCCAGCAGCTCGAGCCCCGAATCGCGGTCCAGGCCCAGGGTGAGCTGCGTCAGGTCGTTCGAGCCGATCGAGAAGCCGTCGAAGAACTGCAGGAACTCATCGGCCAGGATGGCATTGCTGGGCACCTCGCACATCATGATGAGCTTGAGCTCGTTGTCGCCGCGCTTGAGGCCATGGCGCGCCAGCAGCGTGGTCACACGCTCGGCCTGCCCCAGGGTGCGCACGAAGGGCACCATCACCTGCACGTTGACCAGGCCCATGTCGTTGCGCACCCGCTTGAGCGCCTCGCACTCCATCGCAAAGGCCTCGCCAAAATCGGCGCTGATGTAGCGCGCCGCACCGCGAAAGCCCAGCATCGGGTTTTCTTCCTCGGGCTCGTAGCGGCTGCCGCCGATCAGCTTGCGGTATTCGTTGCTCTTGAAGTCGCTCAGCCGCACGATCACCGGCTTGGGCCAGAAGGCCGCAGCAATGGTGGCCACGCCCTCGGCCACCTTGTCCACATAAAAGGCGCGCGGCGACGCATGGCCGCGCGCCACCGACTCCACCGCCTTCTTGAGGTCAGCATCCACATTGGGATAGTCGAGGATGGCCTTGGGGTGCACGCCGATGTTGTTGTTGATGATGAACTCAAGCCGTGCCAGGCCCACGCCCTCGTTGGGCAACTGCGCAAAGTCAAACGCCAGCTGCGGATTGCCCACGTTCATCATGATCTTGGTGGCGATCTGCGGCATCTCGCCGCGCGCCACCTCGGTCACCTCGGTCTCCAGCAGGCCGTCGTAGATGAAGCCGGTGTCACCCTCGGCGCACGATACCGTCACCAGCGTGCCGTCTTTCAGGCGCTCGGTGGCGTCGCCGCAGCCCACCACCGCCGGGATGCCCAGCTCGCGCGCGATGATGGCCGCATGGCAGGTGCGCCCGCCCCGGTTGGTGACGATGGCGCTGGCGCGCTTCATCACCGGTTCCCAGTTGGGATCGGTCATGTCGGTGACGAGCACATCGCCGGCCTGAACGCGCTCCATCTCGGCAATGCTCGACACCAGCCGCACCGGGCCGGTGCCGATCTTCTGGCCAATGGCACGGCCTTCGGCCAGCACCGCGCCGCGGCCCTTGAGCTTGTAGCGCACCTCGGCCTTGCCCTGCTGCTGGCTCTTCACCGTCTCGGGGCGCGCCTGCAGGATGTACAGCTGTCCGTCGGTGCCGTCCTTGCCCCACTCGATGTCCATGGGGCGGCCGTAGTGCTGCTCGATCACCAGCGCGTAGTGGGCGAGCTGCTCTACATCGGCATCGGTCAGCGAATAGCGGTTGCGCTGCTCGGCGCTCACGTCGACGGTCTTGACCAGCTTGCCGCTCGCGGCCTTTTCGGCGTCGCTGGCAAACACCATCTGGATCAGCTTGGAGCCCAGGTTACGGCGGATCACCGCGCGGCGGCCGGCGCGCAGCGTGGGCTTGTGCACATAAAACTCATCGGGGTTCACCGCGCCCTGCACCACCGTCTCGCCCAGGCCGTAGCTGGAGGTGATGAACACCACGTCCTCGAAGCCGCTTTCGGTGTCGATGGTGAACATCACGCCGGCTGCGCCCAGGTCGGATCGCACCATGCGCTGGATGCCGGCCGACAGCGCCACGTCCGCATGGGCAAAGCCCTTGTGCACGCGGTAGCTGATGGCGCGGTCGTTGTACAGGCTGGCGAACACCTCCTTGACTTTGTGCAGCACCGGCTCGATGCCCACCACGTTGAGGAAGGTCTCCTGCTGGCCGGCAAACGAGGCGTCGGGCAGGTCTTCGGCGGTGGCCGACGAGCGCACCGCTAACGAGGCCAACGGGTTGCCGGCACTCAAGCGCCCGAACGCATCGCGGATGGCCTGCTCGAGCGCGGCCGGAAAAGGCTGGGCCTCGACCCAGCCACGGATCTCGCTGCCAGCGGCGGCCAGTGCGCGTACGTCTTCGGTGTCCAGTGCATCGAGCCGCGCCTGGATGCGGCGCGCCAGGCCGTCGTGGGTCAGGAACTCGCGAAACGCGTGGGCCGTGGTCGCGAAGCCCGTGGGCACGCGCACGCCCTGCGGCAGCTGCGAGATCATTTCGCCGAGGCTGGCGTTCTTGCCGCCCACCGCCTCGACGTCGGTCATCCTCAGGTTTTCAAACGGTACGACCAGGGCGGTCGGGCTGAACAGGGAAGACATGGGAGAGCTCCGGAAGTTGAAACCGGTGGGCCACCGCTGGGGTGGCGGCCTGCGCAAGGGGCGGCGCTGCGTTGTGCTTGTGGTTCTGGGCAGCGTGGCATGGGGCGGCAGGCGAAAGGATGCAGTGATTGTAGGTGCCTGTCATCGTGCAAACTGTCGTATCGACGACGCTGGCAACCGCCCCTGCTGACCATGACCACCCGCACCGTGTTCTTCATCTCCGACGGCACCGGCATCACCGCCGAGACCTTCGGCAACGCCATCCTGGCGCAGTTCGAGGCGCCGCTGCGCCATGTGCGGCTGCCCTTCATCGACACGGTGGACAAGGCGCATCAGGCGGTGCGGCAGATCAACCTGGCGGCCGAGACCGAAGGCGCGCGGCCCATCGTGTTCACCACGCTGGTCAACACCGAGGTGCTAGATGTCATCCGCAGTGGCAACCGCGGCATGCTGCTGGACATGTTCGCCACCTTCGTGAACCCGCTGGAGGACGAACTGGGCATCAAGTCCAACCACCGCATCGGCCGCTTCTCGGATGTGAGCAAGAGCAAGGAATATCACGACCGCATCGAGGCGATCAACTTCAGCCTGGCGCACGACGACGGCCAGAGCAACCGCGACCTGAACGAAGCCGACGTGATCCTGGTGGGCGTGAGCCGCAGCGGCAAGACCCCCACCTCGCTGTACCTGGCGATGCAGCACGGCCTGAAGGCCGCCAACTACCCGCTGATCCCGGAAGACTTCGAGCGCCAGCAGCTGCCGCCGGCGCTGGTGCCGCACCGCAAGAAGATCTTCGGGCTGACGATCAACCCCGAGCGGCTGAGCGAGATCCGCAACGAGCGGCGTCCGAACTCGCGCTACGCGAGCCTGGACAACTGCCGCATGGAGGTGCGCGAGGCCGAGGCGATGATGCGGCGCTCGGGCATCCGCTGGCTGTCCACCACCACCAAGAGCATCGAAGAAATCGCCACTACCATCCTGCAGGAGATCCGCCCGGAGCGGCTGGTGTACTGACGGCGTGGCCTTATAGCCCGATGGCGGCGATGCCCGCCTTGGCGATTTGCGCGTCCTCGTTGGACTTGACACCGCTCACGCCCACGGCACCGATCACCTGGCCGTCCTTGACGATGGGCACGCCGCCTTCGAGCATGCCCGACAGCAGCGGTGCGCTGAGGAAGGACACACGTCCGCCGTTGATCATGTCCTCGTAGATCTTGCTCTCGCGGCGGCCCAGGGCCGAGGTGTGTGCCTTGGCCGGCGCGATGTGGGCCGACAGCGGCGCGGCGCCGTCCAGGCGGGTGAGGCCCAGCAGGTGACCGCCATCATCGACCACGGCGATCGTCACCGCCCACTGGTTGCGCTGGGCTTCGGCCTCGGCCGCCGCCAGGATGGCCTTGACGTCGGCGGCTTCGAGCATGGATCGGTTCTTCATGGCAGGGGTCCTTGAAAGGTGTGGGTTCGTCGCAAAGTCGCGCAGCATAGCGTGTGCGGATCGAGACGCTGGCAGGCAACGCCCCGGCGTGGCCAATCCCACACGGAAAATAGGGTGTGTATCCCGATTGTCAAGCGCCCCCTGCCCGCCCTAGAATCCGCAGCGCTGCAGCAGTTGCAGCCCCTGAAGGAGTGAATGAGCATGAGTGAGCAGATCCAGACCCTGGACCATGGCTACGCCGTATCGGCGCAGCAGCGCAACAAGGTCCTGCGCAACACCTACTGGCTTTTGGCCCTGAGCCTGCTGCCCACGGTGCTGGGCGCGTGGCTGGGCGTGACCACCGGCATCACCCGGGGCCTGAGCGGCGGCGTGGGCCTGATCGTCTTCCTGGCCGGTGCCTTCGGCTTCATGTACGCCATCGAGAAAACCAAGCACTCGGCCGCGGGCGTGGGCGTGCTGCTGGCCTTCACCTTCTTCATGGGCCTGATGCTGTCGCGCCTGATCGCCACCGTGCTGGGGATGAAGGACGGCGCCAGCCTGGTGATGACCGCCTTTGGCGGCACCGCCGGCGTGTTTCTGGTGATGGCCTCGCTGGCCAGCGTTATCAAGCGCGACCTGTCGGGCATGGGCAAGTGGCTGTTCGTCGGCGCCATGGTGGTGATGGTGGGCGCGATCATCAACGTGTTCGTGGGCTCCAGCGCCGGCATGCTGGCGATCAGCGTGCTGGTCATCGGCATCTTCAGCGCTTACATGCTGTACGACCTCAAGCAGATCATCGACGGCGGCGAGACCAACTACATCAGCGCCACGCTGGCCCTGTACATGGACATCTTCAACGTGTTCCAGGGCTTGCTGGCCCTGCTGGGCCTGACCAGCAACAACGACTGATCCCAAGGTATCCCGGCCGCGCCGGGAACCCGCGAAAAAGGGCTCTTCGGAGCCCTTTTTTCATGGATCGCCGGCAGCCGCCTGTGGCAGCGCCTCGCGCGCACTGCCAGGGTGCCTGCGCCCTCGCCTCAAGGCAGGCCCTGCCGTGCCGACAACCCGGCATGGACCCGATCGCTCCTGTGCCCAGCCCTGCCGGCATCCCGCCTGCGTGGCGAAGCCCGCCCCTTGCACTGGCGCTTGCCTTGCCCCTGCTCGCGCTGCTGGCCGGCTGCGAGATTCCCGGCCTCCACAGCGACCAGATGAACGAAGCCGATGCCAAGGCCACCGGCAGCGCCTGCCGGCATGCGCTGCGCGGCATTGAGGACTGCTACGGGCTCAATCCCAAGGCGCCGCGCGCAGCGGTCTACGCGGGCTGGAAAGAGATGGACAGCTACATGCGCGAGAACAAGCTCGAGGGCATGCTGCCCGCGGCCGTCAAGCCCGCCACCGCCAAGACCGAAGAAGTGATCGAGGACAACGAAGCGCCCAAAAAGGCCGAGAAAAAATCAGCCAGCTGAGGCGTCGCGATCGAACACCGCGATGCTTTCCACATGCGCGGTGTGCGGGAACATGTTGACCACGCCCGCCGCGCTGCAGCGGTAACCCGCCTGATGCACCAGCAGCCCCGCGTCACGCGCCAGGGTGGCAGGGTTGCAGCTCACGTAGACGATGCGTTCGGGCGGCGTCCATTCGCAGCGCAGTTCGGCGTTCTGGTGCAGGTCGGCCAGTGCCTTGACCAGTGCAAATGCGCCCTCGCGCGGCGGGTCGACCAGCCAGCGATCGGCCACGCCGTCGCGCAGCAGCAGCTCGGGCGTCATCTCGAACAGGTTGCGCGCGGCAAGCTGCGTGGGGCACAGGGCGGCGCCATTGCGCGGTGATGCCTGGTTCAGCGCCAGGTTCTGGCGCGAGCGCGCCACCAGCGCCTCGCTGCCCTCGATGCCCAGCACCTCGCGCGCCCGTGTGGCCAGCGGCAGCGTGAAGTTGCCCAGGCCGCAAAACCAGTCGATCACCCGGTGCGTCGGCTGCACGTCCAGCAGCCGCACCGCGCGCGACACCAGCACCCGGTTGATGTGCGGATTGACCTGGGTGAAGTCGGTGGGCCGAAACGGCATGACCACGCCGAACTCGGGCAACGCATACGACAGCTCGGGCCTGCCCTCGTCCAGCCGATGCACGGTGTCGGGGCCCTTGGGCTGCAGCCACCACTGCACCACCGGATGGGCCTGTGCAAAGGCCCGCAGCCGCGCCTGGTCGGCCGCCGACAGTGCCTCCAGATGGCGCAGCACTAGCGCGGTGACCTCATCACCGCAAGCCAGCTCGATCTGCGGACAGGTCTCGATCGCGTCCATGCTGCCGATCAGTTCGCGCAGCGGCAGCAGCAGCGCGCTTACGTGCGGCGGCAGCACCGGACACTGCGCCATGTCGGCCACGTAGCGGCTCTTGCGCTCGTGAAAACCGATCAGCACCACGCCCTTCTTGCGCACATGGCGCGCCGACAGGCGCGCGCGCCAGCGGTAGCCCCAGTCGGGGCCCTCGATCGGGCGCAGCATGCGGCCGGCGCGCACCTTGCCCAGATGCCACAGGTTGTCCTCGAGCACCCGCTGCTTGATCGCCACCTGGGCCGCGGGCTGCAGGTGCTGCATCTTGCAGCCGCCGCAGGCGCCCGCATGCAGGCCGAAGTGCGGGCAGTGCGGCACCACGCGCTGCGACGATTCGCGCGCCATCTCGGTGAGCGTGCCCTGCTCCCACTGGTTCTTGCGTCGATGAATCTGCGCGCGCACCTGCTCGAAGGGCAAGGCACCTTCGATGAACACCACCTTGCCATTGCTGCGCCGGGCCACGCCCTGCGCCTCGAGGTCCAGCGAATGCACGTCCAGCCATTCGCTGCGCTCGTCCACTGCCGTGTCGTTCGCCATCTCATTCATGGCGTGGATTGTCTCAGGCGCTTGGCGGCCTCACGCCGGCTTGACGCAGTGCGCGCTGCGAGTGTGGGCGGTTGCAGACGGCCGCGGACGGCCGAAGGCGACCACAGAGGGCCGCACCGCGCCGGCTCAGCCCCAGGCAGCCAGGTACTCGGCCCAGTGGGGCTCGGTGGGCGACAGGCCCTGCAGCGTGCTGCGCGCCAGCGCCTCTTCCTGCGCGTACTCAGCCTCGGTCAGGCCGCGCGCATCTTCTGGAAGCGGCAATACAGCAGCCAGGTGTTCATCACATCGGTTTCGCAATAGCGGCGGATGTCCTCCAGCCCGCCGGCCAGGTACGAGGCATACACCTGCGACCCATCCATGCCCAACTTGCCCGGAAAGCCGCACAGCTTGGCCATGGCGTCCAGCGGCGCGCTGGCGCGCGGCTGGTACATCGCCAGCAGGTCCATCAGATCAAGATGGCGCATGTGGTAGCGGCCGATGTAGTTGTTCCACTTGAACTCACGGTCGGAGCCGTTGCCGCCCTCGCCCATGTCCCAGTAGCGGTCGGCCACCACGCCATGCTGCAGCCCGCGCAGGTTAAGCACCGGCAGATCAAAGCCTCCGCCGTTCCAGCTGACGAGCTGCGGCACATGCTTTTCGATCGTGTTGAAAAAGGTCTGGATCACGCGGCCTTCGCTCGCGCCGTCGCGGTCGGCAAACGAATGCACCCGCAGGCCTTCGGCATTGCGGAACACACAACTGATGACCAGCACGCGCTGCAGGTGCAGCGGCGCAAAGTCGCTCTGCCCCTTTTCCTTGCGCTCGGCCAGCCAGGCGGCGTGCACCTGCGCGTCGGGCGTGTCGGGTGCGTCACCGCGCAGCGCACGCAGGCCGGCGATGTCGGGGATGGTTTCGATGTCGAAGACGAGGACGGGCCAGCTCATGCGCCCACTGTACCGCGACGCTGTGCACCCACTGCCGGCTCAGCGCGGCGGCAGATAACGCGCCGGGTCGACCGGCTTGCCGTTGCGGCGGATCTCGAAGTGCAGCTTCACCCGGTCGGCGTCGGTGCTGCCCATCTCGGCGATCTTCTGGCCGCGCCGTACCGTCTGGTCCTCGCGCACCAGCAGCGTCTGGTTGTGCGCATAGGCGGTCAGGAAGGTGTTGTTGTGCTTGACGATCACCAGGTTGCCATAGCCGCGCAGGCCAGAGCCGGCGTACACCACGCGCCCGTCGGCGGCGGCCAGCACCGCGTCGCCCGCAGCACCCGCAAGGCCCAGCCCCTTGTTGCGCTGCTCGTCAAAGCCGGCAATCACCTGTCCGGCCGCGGGCCAGGCCCAGGGCAGTTCGTCCTCGCCGTCGGCCGGCTTGGCGGCCGAGGCCGGGCGTGCGGGTGTGGGGGCGGTAGGGGCAGAGGCCACCGGGCCAGGGGCTGCAGAGCCTTGCGCTGCACCGCTGGCGGTGCCTTGTGATGAACCCGCAGCAGCCCCGCCCGGCGTGGTCACCGGACGCACCTCGACACCAGCGCCGGCGGGCGCGCTGGCTGTGGCGCCGGTTGTGGCGCCGGCACTGCCACCCGCCACAGCCGCATCGGGCGGCGCCACGCGCAACACCTGGCCCACCTCGATCACATTGGGGTTGTCGATGCGGTTCCAGCGCGCGATATCGCGCCAGTTTTGTCCGTTGTCCAGGCCGATGCGCACTAGCGTATCGCCCGGCCGCACAGTGTAGAAGCCCGGCTTGCCGGCGTTTTCGGCACCGGGCATGGCGGCAGGCGCAGCACCTGCCGACGCCCCGGTGGCGGCCGAAGGCGCTCCGGCAGCGGCCGAAGACGGTGCACCACCGCCCGAAACCGAGGGGCGCGTCACCGGCGCGGGCTGTGCGGTGCGGGGCGCGCTCATCGCGCCGCGGTCTTCCACCGGCACCGGGCGCCGCGGCGCCGAAGTGCAGGCCGCCAGCATTGCCGCCAGCAGCAGCACCGTCCACATCGGCGCACGCGCGACAGCGCAGCAGATCGGCGTTTCACCGACGGTCGGCACCACAGACCAGTTCGATCGCATGCAAGTCATGTTGAACACGGACACCAGAATCGGGCGGTCAGCTTGGGAAGAGCAGGCAAAGGAGCCAGCAGCCAGCGTGAACGCAACCACTCCGCGCGGCGCTCACGCCGTGCCGGATTTTAGGGGGACGAAGTGCACCGCCTCGAGCACGCGACGCTGCAGTCCGGTGGCCGTCTTGTCGATCACCATCAGCGCCTGCGAGCCGCTGGCCGTGACCACCGGCGCTACGATGCGCCCGCCCACCGCCAGCTGGTCGGTCCAGGCCTGCGGCACGGCCTCGCCGCCGGCGGCAGCCACGATGCCCGCATACGGCGCCCCGCGCGGATAGCCCAGCATGCCGTCACCGAACAGCAGATGGATGTTGGGCCGCAGCAGCGGCCGCAGGTTGCTGCGCGCCTTGTCGTGCAGGCCGCGCAGCCGCTCGATGCTGTAAACCTCGCGCGCCAGCAGGCTGAGCACAGCGGCCTGGTAGCCGCAGCCGGTGCCGATCTCGAGCACACGGCCCAGCAGGGCCTCGCCAGGGGGCAGCGCCGCGCGCAACAGCTCGGCCATGCGCGCCACCACGTTGGGCTTGGAGATCGTCTGCCCCAGACCGATGGGCAGGCTGGTGTCTTCGTACGCTTGGTTGACCAGCGCGGTGTCGACAAAGCGGTGTCGTTCCACCTGCCCCATGGCGCGCAGCACCTCGGCGTCGCTGATGCCCTGATCGCGCAGCTTGGCCACCATGCGCTCGCGCACCGCCGATGAGTCCAGCCCCAGCCCATGCACCGGCGGCGCGGTGTTGACGGAGCGCGCATGGCGGCCAGTACCTTGGGCAGGCCGGGCCACCGTCGATTTGGCTGCAGACGATGCTGATGCTGCTGACGCCTTGGTTGCCGTGCCCTTGGCTGTGAGCGGTGCGGCCTTGCCGCCTGCAGCGGATTTGCCGTTGGCCGGCGCACGCCCCGGAATCGCGCGGTCCAGCGACAGCGGAAAGCCCGGCCGGCGTGTCGTCATGCCGCGCCTTCGGTGCCCGGTGCCCGGCCCGGTGTCCGGCCTGGCACTGGGCTCAGCGCCGCTCCAGTACCCCGCTGCGGCTGCGCCATGCGCTCGGCCGTCTGCCCCCAGTAGCGCAGATGGTCGTGCTCGGTCAGATCCACCTTGAGTGGCGTGAGGGCAATGTGGCCCTGCGCCGTAGCGTGAAAGTCGGTGCCCTCGGCATCGTCCTTGGCCGGCCCCGCGCCACCGATCCAGTACATCGTCTCGCCGCGCGGATTGACCTGCGTGATCACGCTCTCGGCCGAATGGCGGCGCCCGAGGCGGCACACCCGCACCGGGCGGATATCGTCGTAGCGGCGGTTCGGAATGTTGATGTTCAACAGCCAGGGCGCGTTGCCGCCCGGAGGCTGTTGCGCCAGGTGCTGTTGCGCCAGATGCGCCACGATGTCGCGTGCGTGTGCTGCCGCCGCATCCAGATGCGCCCAGCCCTTGTCGACCAGCGAAAACGCAATCGCGGGAATGCCGAACAGGTAGCCCTCCATCGCCGCGCCCACGGTGCCCGAGTAGATGGTGTCGTCGCCCATGTTGGCGCCGTTGTTGATGCC
>JBJTCL010000004.1:0-60321 GCA_046091865.1 Burkholderiaceae bacterium
GATCAGGTGCGGGTCGAGGGCGCGGCGCCGCCGCGCAGCGCCTCGGAGGTGCGCCGCGAGCGCGACGTCATCGGCGCGGCGCCGCACCGCACCGCGAGCGACGCGCTCCAGGTCGTCCCCGGCGTGTTCGTCACCCAGCACAGCGGCGAGGGCAAGGCCAACCAGTTCTACCTGCGCGGCTTCAACCTTGACCACGGCACCGACTTCCGCATCACCGTCGACGGCATGCTGGTCAACCAGCGCACCCATGCGCACGGCCACGGTTGGGCCGACATGAACTTCCTGATCCCCGAGCTGGTCACCCGCATGGACTACCACAAGGGCCCGTTCTATGCGAACGAGGGCGACTTTGCGACCGCCGGTGCGGTGTCGCTGGTGTATGCCAACAAGCTGCCGCGCGGCATCGCCAGCCAGACGCTGGGGCCCAACAACTACCGCCGCACGCTGCTGGCCAACTCGCCCAAGGTGGGCGATGGCCAGCTGCTGTATGCGATTGAACTGGTGGGCAACAACGGCCCCTTCACCAATCCCGAGCGCTACCGCAAAAACAACGCCGTGCTGCGCTACAGCGAGGGCGACGAGGCCAACGGCTTCAACATCACCGCCATGGGCTACAGCGCGCGCTGGAACGCCACCGATCAGATCCCCTTGCGTGCGGTGCTCGACGGCAGCCTGTCGCGCTTTGACGCGGTGGACCCCGCCGACGGCGGCCGCGCCAGCCGCTACAGCCTGTCGGGCGGCTGGCAGCGCCGCGATGCCGACAGCTTTACCCGCGCCAATGCCTACCTGATGCGCCGCAGCCTGGCGCTGTGGTCCAACTTCACCTACTTCGACCGCGACCCGGTCAATGGCGACCAATTCGCGCAGCCCGACGAGCGGGTGAGCAGCGCCTTCAACATCGCGCACGGCTGGAACACGCAGATCGGCGGCCGCGAGAGCGACTTCACCATCGGCCTGCAGCTGGAAAACGACAACATCTGGAACCGGCTGGAGAACACCCGTGCGCGCCAGACGCTGTCGACCGTGCGCAGCGACCATGTGCTGCAGACCAGTGTGGGCCTGTATGCCGAGAACACCACCGAGTGGACGCCGTGGCTGCGCAGCATTGCCGGCCTGCGCGCGAACTTCTACCGCTTCCGTGTGGATTCGGACACGCCGGCCAACTCGGGCCGCGAGCGTGACCAGATCGTCAGTCCCAAGCTCGGGCTGGTGTTCGGGCCGTGGAAGAAGACCGAGCTGTACCTGAACACCGGCCGCGGCTTCCACAGCAACGACGCGCGCGGCGTGACGCAGCGTGTGGACCCCAATACCGGCGACGCGGTGAACCCGGCGGTGCCGCTGGTGCGGGCGCGCAGCAGCGAAATCGGCGTGCGCACCGAGTTCATCCCCGGCCTGCAGAGTTCGCTGTCGCTGTTCCAGCTGCGCTTTGACTCGGAGCTGCTGTTCGTGGGCGATGCCGGCATCACCGACACCGGCCGCCCGAGCCGGCGCACCGGCGTCGAGTGGTCCAACTACTGGCGCATCAACCGCAACGTGACGCTGGACGCCGATGTGTCGGTGTCGCGCGGGCGCTTCACCGACAACGACCCAGCGGGCAACCGCATTCCGGGCTCGGTGGAGGCGGTGGGCTCGATCGCCCTGGCGGTGGACCGCATCGGGCCGTGGTACGGCGCGCTGCAACTGCGCCACTTTGGCGCCCGCTCGCTGATCGAAGACAACAGCGTGCGCTCGTCGCCCACCACCACGCTCAACGGCCGCATCGGCTACCGCATCAACCGCGATGTGCGCGTGGAACTCGAGGGCTTCAACCTCACCAACCGGCGTCAGTCGGCGATCGAGTACTACTATGCATCGCGCCTGCCGGGCGAGGATCCGGCTGTGGATGACATCCACTTTCACCCGATCGAGCCGCGCACGTTCCGGGTGACGCTGACGGTGAACTTCAACTGAGCCGGGCGGGGCTCAGGCTTCGATCAGCCGCGACTGCTCGCTGCGGCGTGTGGTCTGACCGCCCGCCAGCACGAAGCCGCGCGCGCGGCCCTCATCGCTGAAGCGCCACAGTCCGGGCTCGGGTTGGCTCCACCGGCCGGCAAGGCCCGGCGGGGGCGGGGCCACCACCAGCGGCAGCGCGGGCGTCTTGACGGCCACCGGCATCAGCGGAAACACCAGCGGCGGCACGGTGTCGGCGGCAATGCCTGAGAGCTCGTGCGCCAGTACCGCGCCCAGCACCCTGGCCGCATGCATGATGGGCATCACATACGGCAGCGTGAGGCCTCCGGCGTATTGCGCGTTGTCGCCAAGGGCGAACACCCCGGGCACGCTGGTGCGCACATGCGCATCGACCACGATGCCGCGCTCGCAGGCGATGCCCGCCGCCTGCGCCAGCGCGATGTCGGGGCGCAGGCCCACGGCGCTCAGCACCACGTCGGCGGTGACGGTCTCGTTGCCGCGGGCGGCACCCTCCCTGTCGTCGTTTGCATCGCTGCCCTTCGCGGGTGAAAGCTGCGCCTGAAAGGCATCGCCCGCACGGTGCAGCGACTGCACGCCGCGGCCCAAGCAAAAGCGCACACCCAGCGGCGCCAGCGCATCGGCCAGCGCCTGCGAGGCCTCGGGCGGCAGCAGCGCGGCCAGTGCGCGCGGTGCGGGGTCGACCACCGTCACCGGGTGGCCGGCGACGGCCAGATCGTTGGCGAACTCGCAGCCGATCAGGCCGGCGCCCATGATCAGCACCTTTGCGTTCGGCCGAAGCGCCGCATGCAGCCGCGCCAGGTCGTCGAGGTGGTTGACCGACAGCACCGCATCGGCGGCATCACCGGCCAGCGGCAGCCGCAGGGGCCGTGCGCCGGTGGCCAGCACCAGCCGGCGGTAGCCGAAGCTGCCGCGCGAGGTGATCAGCGACCGCGCGGCGGTGTCGATGCGCTCGACCCGCGTGCGCGGCAGCAGCGTCACCTTCAGCGTCTCGACCATGCGCGCCGCGGGCGTGCTGACCAGTTGCGCGGGCGTCTTGCCCTGCGCCAGCGCGTTGGACAGCGAGGGCTTGGCGTAAAAGTCACCGTCGTCGGCGGTGATGACGACGATGGGCGTGCGCGCGTGGTGCTTGCGCTCGCGCACGGTGGTCCAGCCCGCGAGGCCGGCGCCAACGACGATGACGGGCTCGGTCATGGCGATCAGACTTCGATCAGCTCGAAGTCGGCCTTGGCCACGCCGCAGTCGGGGCAGGCCCAGTCGGCGGGCACATCGGCCCAGCGCGTGCCGGGCGCGATGCCGTCCTCGGGGCGGCCGGCGGCCTCGTCGTAGATGAAGCCGCAAACGATGCAGAGCCAGGTGGTCATGGTGGGTGTCCTTTTTGGGGTGGGGGTACGGTATTCGTCGTGAGCTTCGGTCAGGCGGCGCTCAGGCCGTCAGCTTGTCCAGCTGGGCCTGGTAGTGCCGGGCATGACGCTCTTCCACCTTGGCCAGCGCGGCAAAGCGCTTCTGGGCCTTGGCCAGCGTGGCGCGGAACTGCTGCGCGTGCTCGCGGCTTTCGGCGATCTGCTCGTCGATCTCGGCCACCGCGACGGCGTTGCCCTCGGCCTCGGCCGTCTGGCGAAAGCTCGGGTACATCTCGCTGTACTCGTAGGTCTCGCCGTCGATGGCGATCTGCAGCGCGCGCGCCGGCGTCATCTCGGCCTTGGGGTAGAGCAGGTCCAGGTGGCCGAAGGCGTGCATCACCTCCTGCTCGGCAGTGGCTTCGAAAGCGCGCGCGGTGTCTTCGTCACCGGCCTCGCGGGCCAGCCTGGCGAAGTAGCGGTACTTGATGTGGGCCATCGACTCGCCGGCAAAGGCGGCCTCAAGGTTGGCCCAGGTCTTCATTTCGGGGCGTTGCGTGGTGCTCATGGTTACTCCTGTCGGTGGTGAATTGATGAAATTGATCGGAACGGAGCGAATGGTAGGCTCGATCAATCACATAAGCCAATTGGGATTGGCTAATCGATTGATAGGGGCTATGAAAACCCGGTCGGGCACCGCCGCGCGTGCGCCGCGCCGGTGACATGCGCGCGCGCCGCAGGCCCTAGACTGCGGGCCGCGTTGCCCGTACCCGATTGACCGCATCCGACGACCCGGAGACCCACATGTCCAGCCCCGAAACGGCCGCCGCTTCCTCCTTGCCCTCGCTCGCGCCCGGCGCGCTGGCCGGCCTGCGCGTGGTCGAGATGGGCCAGCTGATCGCCGGCCCCTTTGCCGGCAAGACGCTGGGCGACTTTGGCGCCGACGTCATCAAGATCGAGGCGCCCGGCAGCGGCGACCCGCTGCGCCAGTGGCGGCTGATGAAGGACGGCACCTCGGTGTGGTGGCAGGTGCAGTCGCGCAACAAGCGCTCGATCGCGCTCGACCTGCGCGAACGCGAGGGCCAGGACATCGCGCGGCAGCTGATCGCGCAGGCCGATGTGCTGATCGAGAACTTTCGCCCCGGCACGCTGGAGGGCTGGGGCATGTCGTACGACGAACTCGCGCGCGACAACCCCGGCCTGATCATGCTGCGCATCAGCGGCTACGGGCAGACCGGCCCGTACCGCGATCTGCCGGGCTTTGGCGCCATCGGCGAGGCCATGGGCGGGCTGCGTCACCTGACCGGCGAGGCCAGCCGCGTGCCGGTGCGTTGCGGCATTAGCATCGGCGACACGCTGGCGGCGCTGCACGGCACCATCGGCGTGCTGACGGCGCTGTACCACCGCAAGGAGAATGGCGGACGCGGCCAGGTGATCGACGTGGCGCTGCACGAGGCGGTGTTCAACGTGATGGAAAGCCTGATCCCCGAATACAGCGCCTTTGGCGTGGTGCGCGAGCCCGCGGGCAGCGCGCTGCCGGGCATCGCGCCGTCCAACGCCTACTGCTGCAGCGACGGCGTGGTGCTGGTGGCGGGCAACGGCGACAGCATCTTCAAGCGGCTGATGAGCGCGATCGGCCGCGACGACCTGGGCAACGACCCGGCGCTGGCCGACAACGCAGGCCGCGTGAAGCGTGTGGCCGAAATCGACGCGGCCATCGGGGCCTGGACGCAGCCGCGCAGCGTGGCGCAGGTGCTCGACGCGCTGAACGCCGCCAAGGTGCCGGTGGGCCGCGTCTACACCGCCAAAGACATTGCCGAAGACCCGCACTACCGGGCGCGCGACATGCTGCTGGCGCAGACCACGCGCGACGGCGACACGGTGACGGTGCCGGGCATCGTGCCCAAGCTGTCGGGCACGCCGGGCAGCGTGCGCATCAGCGCGCCGCACCTGGGCGACGACACCGACGCGGTGCTGCGCGAGGCCGGCCTGTCCGACGAGCAGATTGCGGTGCTGCGCAGCAAGGGTGTGGTGGCTTGAGCGGCGCTGAAGCCGCCTGCACCTACGCCCACGCCTGCACCTGCAACCGCAGCGCTCCCTACACCGACAGCGTCACCACGCTGTACGCCGGTGCGCCCATCCAGGGCCAGCACAGCGCCTGCAGGGTCAGGCCGGGCATGCCCCAGCACTCGGCGATGCTGTGCGCGTCCAGCAGCTCCAGCCGCGGGTGGACGGCCTTGAGCTCATCGAGGTCGCGCACACCCCACTGAAACTGCGTACCGGTGGTGGCCAGGCTGGGCATCAGCGCGGCGCAGCCCACGCCCAGCGACGAGATCACGTCCATCGCCCACTGCGCGCCCGCCGGCGCGTGTTCGGTGAACTCGTGCAGCGCCGCATGCGCCTGCTGCGGCGTGAGGTACATCATCACCCCCTCGCACAGCATGAACACCGGCGTGGCATCGCTGTCAGCGCTGGGCGAGCGGATGTCGGGCAGGCCCAGCGCCTGCCACCAGCCGTGCTGACGCAGGTCCACTGCGCGCTCGGTGTGGCGCGCGCCGTGGGCACGCATCACGCGGTGGCGATGCTGCAGCGCCAGCGGCAGGTCGGCGTCGATCCAGCGGTTGCGGCCGGTGTCCAGCGAGCGAAACGGGTCAGACAGGCCGCAGCCCAGGTTCACCCCGATGGCATCGGGGTGGCGCGCAAAGAACTCGCGGGCCATGTCGCGCAGCACCTGCGTGCGCCACAACACATTGAGCATCACCAGCGGGTCGGTCCACAGCGCGGGCAGGGTGTGCGCGTCGTCACGCACATGCGACAGCACCCGCTGCGATTCGGCATCACCGGGGGGCGCCATCCACGGCAAGGGCCATGGCCATGACATTGGCGTGCCTTGCGCGCGTACGGCCAGCGGAATCAGCGCCGTGCGCTCCAGCGCCGCGCTGTGCGCTGCAGCGGGGCCCGACACGCGCGGGCGCCACGGGTGGGGGCGCGAGCGCGGGTCTGCTGCGGTGTGGGAGGCCTCGGAGACAGAGGCCGGGGCGGTGGCAGAGGCGGTGGCAGAGGCGGTTGGCCGTTTCATCGGCCCATTGTGGGCAGGGCCGCCGCGTGCGGGTTGCGCAGGATCAAGCGCGCATCAAGGCCTCGATCTCGTCGGCCTTCACCGGCACGCCGCGGGTGATCAGCTCGCAGCCGCCGGGTGTGACCACCGCATCGTCCTCGATGCGGATGCCGATGTGGTGGAAGGCCTCGGGCACGCCCTCGGCCGGGCGCACATAGATGCCGGGCTCAATCGTCAGCACCATGCCGGGCTGCAGGATGCGGCTGGGGCGGTTCTTGATCAGCTCGCCCGACAGCGGGTCGCGCCGCTCGGACACCTCGCCCACCTGCGACGGCTCCACATAGCTGCCGCAGTCGTGCACGTCCATGCCCAGCCAGTGGCCGGTGCGGTGCATGTAGAACTGGAAGTACGCGCGCTTTTCGATCACGTCGTCCACGCCGCCCACCTTGTTCTTGTCGAGCAGGCCCACATCCAGCATGCCCTGCGCCAGCACCTTCACCGTGGCTTCGTGCGGATCGATGAAGCGCGCGCCCGGCTGCGTGGCGGCCACCGCCGCGTCCTGGCTGGCCAGCACCAGGTCGTACAGCGCGCGCTGCGGGCCGGTGAACTGTCCGTTGGCTGGAAAGGTGCGGGTGATGTCGCTGGCGTAGCCGTCCAGCTCGCAACCGGCGTCGATCAGCACCAGTTCGCCAGCGCGCACCGGCGCGGCGTCGGCGCGGTAGTGCAGCACGCAGGCATTGGCACCGGCCGCAACGATGCTGCCGTAGGCCGGGTACTGCGATCCGCCGCGCCGGAACTCGTGCAGCAGTTCGGCGTCCAGGTGGTATTCGCGCACGTCCAGCCCATCGCGCAGCATGCGCGCGCTGGTCTGCATCGCGCGGATGTGGGCACGGGCGCTGATGGCCGCGGCGCGGCGCATGATGTCCAGTTCATGCGCGTCCTTGATGAGACGCATCTCGTCGAGCACGCCGCACAGGTCGCGCTGCTGCTCGGGGCACAGGGCGCCGTAACGCACCCGCGCACGCACAGGCGCCAGCCAGCCGGCCACGCGCGCTTCCAGGTCGGCGTGGATGGCAAACGGGTACCAGACGGCATCGCGGTTTTCCAGGAGCCTGGGCAGTGCGGCGTCCAGCGTGCCGATCGCATGCGCCTCGTCCACGCCCAGCGCGCCGGGCGCGGCCTCGGGGCCCAGGCGGTAGCCATCCCAGATCTCGCGCTCCAGGTCTTTGGGCTGGCAAAACAGCGTGGTCTTGCCATCGCCGGTGATAACCAGCGTGGCGTTCGGCTCGGTGAAGCCAGTCAGGTAATAAAAGTAGCTGTCGTGGCGAAACAGGAAGTCGCTGTCGCGGTTGCGCTGCCGCTCGGGCGCGGTGGGCACGATGGCGATGCCGCCGGCGCCGATGGCCGAGGCCACGCGCGCGCGGCGCTCGGCGTAGATCGAGAACGATGCATTGCGGTCCATGGTGTTCCTTGCAGGTTCATTGGCCACGGGAGTGCGTGGCGCTCATTCCATCGCGTTCAGTTCATCCAGCCGCTGCGGCGTGCCCACGTCGGTCCAGGCGCCGCGGTACAGCTCGGCTGTCACGGCCCCATTGTCCATCGCCGCACGCAGCAGCGGGGCCAGCGGGGCCTTGATGCCGTCCGGGTTGCCCGCGGGGATGTTGCACAGGGGCGGCGCGAACAGCGCCTTGCGGTACAGCGCGATGGTGGAGAAGGTCAAGCGCTCGGGCGCCGCCGACAAGGCGCGGCCGTGCGGGCCGATGCCGAAGTCGCCGCGCGGGTGGTGCGGCGGGTTGGGCACCAGCCACAAGTGGGCCAGCGCGCCGCTGGCGGCAAAGCGCTGCATCGCCTCTGCGCTGAACACGAAGCCGGGCACGAACACATCGCCCGCCACCACCCAGAACACCTCGTCCAGCAGCGGCAGCGCGCGGCAGATGCCGCCCAGCGTTTCCAGCGCGCCACCAAAGTCGCGGCCTTCGTGCGACACCGCCACCTGCACAGAAGCGTGTGCCTTGGCAAAGCCTTGGGCCCAAGCCTCGATCTGATCGCCCAGCCAGGCGCAGTTCAGCGCCAGCTGCGTGCAGCCGCCCTGCACCAGCGCCTGCGCATGCCACGCGATTAGCGGCTGGCCGCGCACCGGCAGCAAGGGCTTGGGGCAGGTGTCGGTGAGAGGCCGCATGCGCTCGCCGCGGCCGGCGGCCAGGATCAGCGCCTGGCTGGGCGCGTTGCTGCTTGCGTTGCTTCTCTCGTGCCGCTCGCTCATGCCGGCACTGTAGAGCACCATGGCGCATGGTGGAGCACGGCCTAAAGACCGGATGACCGGCGCAGCCCAGGCCCGGTCGGGGGCTCCGCCCTGCCCCCGTAAAATCAGGGGTTTCCCTGACCCGTCCCCCCGGAGCCCCCATGGCCAACACCTCCCTCATGGCAAACGCAATCCGCGCCCTGGCCATGGACGCCGTCCAGCAAGCGAACTCGGGGCACCCCGGCGCCCCCATGGGCATGGCCGACATGGCGGTGGCGCTGTGGGGCCGGCACCTCAAGCACAACCCCACCGACCCGCGCTGGGCCGACCGCGACCGTTTTGTGCTGAGCAACGGCCATGGGTCGATGCTGATCTACGCGCTGCTGCACCTGAACGGCTACGACCTGCCGATCGGCGAACTGAAGAACTTCCGCCAGCTGCACAGCAAGACGGCGGGCCACCCCGAGGCCGGCATCACCCCCGGCGTGGAAACCACCACCGGCCCGCTGGGCCAGGGCATCACCAACGCGGTGGGCATGGCGCTGGCCGAGAAGCTGCTGGCCGCCGAGTTCAACCGCCCGGGCTACGACATCGTTGACCACCACACCTACGTGTTCCTGGGCGACGGCTGCCTGATGGAGGGCATCAGCCACGAGGCCTGCGCGCTGGCCGGTGCCTGGAAGCTCAACAAGCTGGTGGCGCTGTACGACGACAACGGCATCTCGATCGACGGTCAGGTGGCGCCCTGGTTTGTGGACGACACGCCCGCGCGCTTCAAGGCCTACGGCTGGCGCGTGATCGGCCCGATCGACGGCCACGATGTGGACGCGGTGGACCGCGCGATTGCGGACGCCAAGAACACCGCCGACCGCCCCACGCTGATCGTCTGCAAAACCAGCATCGGCAAGGGCAGCCCCAACCGCGCCAACACCGCCAAGGCGCACGGCGAGCCGCTGGGTGCCGACGAGATTGCGCTCACGCGCAAGGCGCTGGGCTGGGACCATGCGCCGTTCGAGGTTCCCGCCCCGGTGTACGCCGCGTGGGACGCCAAGGCCAAGGGCAAGAAGGCGCAGGCCGCCTGGGAGACCCGGTTTGCGCTGTACAAGGCCGCGCACCCCGCGCTGGGCGCTGCCTTTGAGCGCCGCATGAAGGGCGAACTCCCGGCGGACTTTGCGCAGGTGGCGGTGGACGCCGCGGTGGACGCGCACACCAAAGCCGAGACGGTGGCCAGCCGCAAGGCCAGCCAGATTGCGCTGGAGCACTTCACCGCTGCGCTGCCCGAACTGCTGGGCGGCAGCGCCGATCTCACCGGCTCCAACCTCACCAACACCAAGCACACGCCGGCGCTGCGGGTGAACCTGGGCGGCGAGGTGGTCAAGAGCGACGCCGGCCAGATCGGCCGCCACATCAACTACGGCGTGCGCGAGTTCGGCATGGCGGCCATCATGAACGGCGTGGCGCTGCACGGTGGCTACATCCCCTATGGCGGCACCTTCCTGACCTTCAGCGACTACAGCCGCAACGCGATCCGCATGGCCGCGCTGATGAAGCAGCGCGTGATCCATGTGTTCACCCACGACAGTATCGGCCTGGGCGAGGACGGCCCCACGCACCAGTCGGTCGAACATGCAGCCAGCCTGCGCCTGATCCCCAACCTGGATGTGTGGCGCCCCTGCGATACCGCCGAGACGGCGGTGGCCTGGGCCTGCGCGCTGCAAAACGCCACGCGCCCCACCGCGCTGCTGCTGTCGCGTCAGAACCTGCCCTACGCCCCCAAGAGCGGCCTGGGCGACATCCGCCGCGGCGCCTATGTGCTGGCCGAACCCAGCGAAGTGGGCATTGCGAAAAAGGCGCAGGCGGTGATCATTGCCACCGGCTCGGAAGTACAGCTGGCGCTCAAGGCGCAGGAGCTGCTGGCCAAGGAGCACGGCATCGCGGTGCGCGTGGTGTCCATGCCCAGCACCACCGCCTTCGATCGACAGGACAACACGTACAAGACCAGCGTGCTGCCCGCCGGCCTGCCGCGCGTCGCGGTCGAGATGGGCGCCACCGACGGCTGGTGGAAGTACGGCTGCGCTGCGGTGGTGGGCATCGACACCTATGGCGAATCGGCCCCCGCGGGCGTGCTGTTCAAGCACTTCGGCTTCACGCCCGAGAACGTGGCCGACACGGTGCGCGCCGCGCTGCAGAAATAAATCGGTTTTTCAACATCCCCGGAGGATTCTTCAAATGGCGATCAAGGTTGGCATCAACGGCTTCGGCCGCATCGGCCGCAACGTGCTGCGCTCGGCCGTACAGAACTTTCCCGACATCGAGATCGTCGGCATCAACGACCTGCTCGAGCCGCAGTACCTGGCCTACATGCTGCAGTACGACAGCGTGCATGGCCGCTTCAAGGGCGATGTCGCGGTGGATGGCAACACGTTGATCGTCAACGGCAAGAAGATCCGCCTGACGCAAGAGCGTGACCCGGCCGCCCTGAAGTGGGGCGAGGTGAATGCCGACGTGGTGATCGAATCCACCGGCCTGTTCCTCGACAAAGCCAGCGCCGAGAAGCACCTGGCCGCGGGCGCCAAGAAGGTGATCATGTCAGCGCCGTCGAAGGACGACACGCCGATGTTCGTCTACGGCGTGAACCACGGCACCTACGCCGGCCAGGCCATCATCAGCAATGCATCGTGCACCACCAACTGCCTGGCCCCGGTGGCCAAGGTGCTCAACGACAAGTGGGGCATCAAGCGCGGCCTGATGACCACGGTGCATGCCGCCACCGCCACGCAGAAGACGGTGGACGGCCCGTCCAACAAAGACTGGCGGGGCGGCCGCGGCATCCTCGAGAACATCATCCCCAGCAGCACCGGTGCGGCCAAGGCGGTGGGCGTGGTGATTCCGGCGCTAAACAAGAAGCTGACCGGCATGAGCTTTCGCGTACCCACCAGCGACGTGTCGGTGGTGGACCTGACGGCCGAACTGGTGAACCCGGCCGAGTACAAGGAGATCTGCGCCGAGATGAAGCGCATGAGCGAACTGCCGGTGGAACAAGGTGGCCTGAAGGGCGTGCTGGGCTACACCGAGGACAAGGTGGTGGCCACCGACTTCCGCGGCGAGACGCGCACCTCGGTATTCGACGCTGAGGCTGGTATTGCGCTGGACAGCACCTTCGTGAAGATCGTCACCTGGTACGACAACGAGTGGGGCTACTCCACCAAGTGCCTGGACATGGTGCGCGTGGTCAGCAAGTCGTAGTCAGCCAGTCAACGCGCTCCGCGTTTTCGATGACAGATGCAACGCGCCTTCGGGCGCGTTGTGCGTTGTGGGGCCGCGTTCACCGAGGCGCGGGTCTGCGCGGCTGCGGGTTCCCCGGGGTGGCCCCAGGGCGCAGCGGCGTATGCTGTCGTCAAGCGGCCCGGCTGCCATGCCTGTGATGCCGCGCCCGCCCCGCCGGATGACGACACCCCCATCCCCACCGCCACCCCAATCGCCATCGCGATCGCCGTTGTCGTCGCCTGCTGTGCCCACTGGCTATCAGCGCACGGCGCACACGCCGCGCTGGCGCGCGTGGGTCGTGTGGCTGGTTCTGCCGGTGGCGTTGGCAGCGCTGTCGTGGGCAGGCCTGCGCTTCGGGTTGCCGCCGCTGGTGCAATGGGCCATCGAAAAGCACGGCAGCGAGGCGCTGGCCGCAGAACTGGCCCGCTGGCCCGGCCCCATCGTCACGCTGACGGCCCTGCTACCCGGCGATGCGCAGGTACCGCTTCAGCGGCTGATCACCGAGCGCAGCATCAGCACCAACACCGCGGCGGCGGGCGGCAATGCCAGCCTGATGATGTTGTGAGCGCGCAGCGAATTTGGATTGTTCAGGGCTGCGGCCCCCAGGGCGCATTCATCATCAGCTTGTTCTCTTGCGACAGGATCAGCGGGCGCAGCTTGGCGGCAAAGGCCATGAAGGCTTCGTCCTTGTAGACGCCGGCCCAGAAGGCACGGCGGTCGGCGTCGTCGTCGAACTTCCACACATGGATGAGCTGATTGAGCGCGCCGATGTCGCCGGTGAAGTAGCCCACCAGCTTCTTGGGATGCTTGTCCAGCACCGGCCAGCCCTCGGTCTTGTACAGGTTCACCACCTCGGCCATCTTGCCGACGATGGCGGTGTAGGTGCGCAGTTCGTAGATCGCCATGAAGGTCTCCTCGTTGTGTTGAAAGCTATCGCGCGGGCTTGGCCGTGCCCACGTCGCGCAGCAACTGCGCCAGCGGCTCGCCCTGCATCACCTGCACACGCTGCGCCTTGGCCAGCGCCTGCGCGTTCTCGGGCACCTGGCCCAGCGTCAGAAGCACGCACTGGCTGGCGCCCTGCGCGTCGCGGCTGGCGATCAGCTGGCGCAGCTGCTCTTCGCCCACGCGCGCGGCCTTCCAGCGTCGCGCGGCCACCACCGCCGTGACGGTGCCGCGGCGAATCAAGAAGTCGGCATCGCCTTCGCGCGCGTTGTCCAGGCGTTGCACGCTCCAGCCGTCGCGGGTGAAGCCGGCATCCACCGCCTGGGCCAGGTCCTTCCAGCTCAGGGTGGCCACGGCGCGCAGCATTTCTTCGACCCGCTGCGCGGGCAGGCGGTTGCGCTGTCGCCATGCGGCCATCACCGCAATCACCCAGAAGGGGGCGCCACCCATGGCACCCAGCAGCCAGTACTGCTCGGGCAGCACTGCGCGGGAGATCAGGGCAAAGGCCAGCGCGATCGCCAGGCTGATCGCCCAGTGCGAACGCAGCAGGATCGCAAACAGCGAGTTTTCGGCCATGCGCAGCTTCATGCGCGTGTGCTCCGTCGAAAAAAGGTGGGATCAGTGGTGGTGGTGCCCGCCCTCGCCGTGGGCGTGGCCGTGCTCGATTTCCACCGGCAGTGCGGCGCGCACCTTCAGCACCTTGAGCGCAAAGCGCAGCGCCTTGCCGGCAAACGGGTGGTTGCCGTCGAGCAGCACCTGGTCGCCCTTGATCTTCATCACGGTGAAGGTCTGCTGCTGGCCCTCGTCGGTGTAGCCGGTGAGCTGGCCGCCCACCTTCACGCCGGGCGGAAAGTCTTTCTTCGGGATGGTGCGCACCAGCGCCTCGTTGCGCGGGCCGAAGGCTTCTTGCGGATGCAGGCCCAGTGTGGTGGCAAAGCTGGCCTCCTTGCCCTCCAGCGCGGCCTCGATGGCGGGCAGGATGTTGCCGTAGCCGCCGTGCAGGTAGGCCTGTGGTTCCCTGCCGGCATCCAGCACGGCGCCCTTGTCGTCGCTCACCTTGTATTGCAGGGTGACGACGGTGTCCTTGGTGATGTGCATGGGGCCGGATGCTACGGCATCGCGCCGGCTGCGGTAGCCTTGCGGCATGAATGCCCACCACCCCCGCGTGCTGCCGCACGAGGTGCACTTTCTGGCGATCCGCGCCCAGGGCGCGGGTGGGCAGAACGTCAACAAGGTGTCCAACGCGGTGCACCTGCGCTTTGACGTGCGCGCCTCGTCGCTGCCGCCTGAGGTTCAGGATCGCTTGCTGGCCCTGGACGATGCGCGCATCAACGCCGACGGCGTCGTCGTGATCAAGGCGCAGACGCAGCGCAGCCTGGAGCAGAACAAGGCCGATGCGCTGGCGCGCCTGCAGGCGCTGGTGGACCGCGCGGCCGAGGTGCCCAAAGCTCGGCATGCGACGAAGCCCACACGCGCCTCGCAGCGCCGCCGCATCGAGGGCAAGCTGCGCCGCGGCGCAGTCAAGGCGCAGCGGGGGGCAGTGCGGGGCGGCGAGTGACGGCTACCGAGGCGGCTGCACCGGCTGTACAGGCCGTATCGGCCATTGGTCGTGCAGCGTCACCGGCGTGGGCACGCCCCACAACTGGACCTGCGCGCGCGTGCCGGCATGCGCTTGGTGGGCCAGGTCGCCGCGCACATAGCCCAGGCCCACGCAGGCACCCGCCAGCCCGGCCAGCGGGCTCCAGCCCACCGACGTGAGCTCACCCACGGTGTGCTCACCCGAAGCGGTGGAGACGGTCAGCGGCTCGCCGCCCCAGGCGTAGACCGACGCATCGTCGAACACCAAACTCACCAACTTCTTGCGCAGCGGTTGGTCCTTGGCAGCGATCAGCGCCTCGCGGCCGATGAAGCCGGGTTTGTCGAGCTTGACGCTGAAGGCCAGGCCCGCTTCCCACGGCGTTTCATCCGGGCCGAGTTCTGCCCCCCAGGCACGGCGGCCCTGCTCGATGCGCAGCGCATCGATGGCGTAGTAGCCGGCATCGCGCAGGCCCAGATCAGCCCCCGCCTCGTGCAGCGCCAGGTACACATGGCGCACCATCTCCACTGGCACGTACAGCTCGTAGCCCGGCCCGCCCACGTAGCTCATGCGCGCAGCGCGCACGCGGGCATGGCCCAGGTCGATCTCGCGCGTCCACGAGAACTTCAGCGCCTCGGGCGACAGGTCGTCGGGGCTCACGCGGCTCAACAGCTCGCGCGCCCTGGGGCCCATCACCGAAATCACGCTGGTCATGGCGGTCACGTCGGTCAGCACCGCGTGGTCGTGCTCGCCGATGTGGCGGCCGATCCAGTCCATGTCGCGCACCGTCTGCGCTGAGCCGGTGATGATGAGGAAGCGGTCCACCGCCAGGCGAATCACCGTCAGGTCGCTTTCGAAGCCGCCGCGCGCGTTCAGCATGGGCGTGTAGACCATCTTGCCCACCGGCACGTCCATCTGGTTGGCGCACAGGCGCTGCAGCAGCGCCAGTGCATCGCGGCCCTGCAGCAGCAGCTTGGAAAACGAGGTCTGGTCGTACAGGGCCACCGCCTCGCGCGTGGCGCGTTGCTCGTATTGCATCCAGGGCAGCCAGCCGGGGGTGTCGAGGATGTGTTCGGGTCGGCTTGCGCCGTGGGGGCGAAAATAATTTGCCCTTTCCCACCCGTTCTTGCTGCCGAACTCGGCGCCCTTGGCGGCCAGCAGGTCGTACAGCGGCGAGGTGCGCAGCGGGCGCGCAGTTTCCAGCTCTTGCCGCGGCCAGCGCATCGCGTAGTGCAGGCCCAGCGTCTCGCCGGTGCGTTCGGCCAGGGCCTTGCGGTTGCCGGTGAAGGCGCCGAAGCGCCGCACATCCACGTCCCACAAGTCCGCACTCGGTTCACCGCCGATGATCCACTCGGCCATCAGCCGGCCCGCACCGCCGCTGTTGGCAATGCCGGCCGAGTTGAAGCCCGCGCACACGTAGTAATTGCGCAGCTCGGGCGCCTCGCCCAGGATGAAGTTGCCGTCCGGCGTGAAGCTCTCCGGGCCGTTCAGCAGCATCTTGACCTCGGCCGTCTCCAGGCAGGGCGTGCGGTGGATGGCGTTGGTCATCAGGATCTCGAACTGGTCCCAGTCCTCATCCAGCAACTGAAACTGAAAGTCCGCCGGTATCGGATCGACCTTCCACGGCTTGGCCTGCGGCTCGAAGCCGCCCATCAGCAAGCCGCCCACTTCTTCCTTGTAGTAAATGAAGCCGTCGGGGTCGCGCATCACCGGCAGCATGGGGTGCACGCCGTCGATCTGGCCGGTGACGATGTAGAAATGCTCGGCCGAGTACAGCGGCACGTTCACGCCGGCCAGCGCGCCGAACTGCCGCGCCCATTGGCCTGCGCAGTTCACCAGCACCTCGCAGCGGATGCTGTGCTCGGCGCCGTCGTGCAGCACGCGCACGCCGGTCACGTGGTCGGCGCCGGCGCGGCGCTCGGTGATGACGCCTGTGACCTGCACGCCCTCTGCCATCTTCACGCCGCGGTTGCGCGCGCCCTTGGCCAGCGACATGCACAGGTCGGCCGGGTTGGCCTTGCCGTCGCCGGGCAGCCAGATCGCGCCGGCCAGGTCGTCGGTGCGCATCACCGGGTACAGGTCGCCCGCTTCCTGGGGCGAAATCTCGTGGCAGTCCACGCCAAAGCTGCGCGCCAGCGCCACCTGCCGGCGCAGCACCTTCATGCGCTCGGGCGTGCGCGCCACGTTCACGCTGCCGCACTGCTTCCAGCCGGTGGCCAGGCCCGTCTCTTGTTCGAGCGTGGCGTACAGCTCGATGCCGTACTTGCTCATGCGCGTCATGTTGCGGTTGGGGCGCATCTGCCCCACCAGCCCCGCCGCATGCCAGGTGGTGCCGCTGGTCAGCTTGCCCTGCTCCAGCAGCAGCACGTCGGTGCGACCGGCTTTGGCCAGGTGGTAGGCGGTGGAACAGCCGGCGATGCCACCGCCGACGATGACGATCTGTGCCTGTGACGGAAGTGCCATGCGATGCCTCCTGGGTGCTGCCCTATCCCAGCCGCAGCGCCATCACGCCTGCGACGATGACCACGGTGCCCGCGATGCGTCGCGGTGTGAACGGCTCCTTCAAGAACCAGCTGCCCAGCAGCGCGGCAAACAGCACCGAGGTTTCGCGCAGCGCGGCCACGGTGGCTACCGGTGCACGCGTCATCGCCCACAGCGCAATGCCGTACGAGCCCAGGGACGCCATCGCGCCGATGCTGGCCACCGGCAAGCGCGCATGCGCATAGGGCCAGGCCACCGCCCAGCCGCGCCGCTGCAGCACCAGCAGCGCAAACGGCCAGCCGTCCAGCACGAACAGCAGGGCCACGTACTGCAGCGCGCTGCCGCCGTGCTGCACCGCGGCCCGCGCGCCCAGCGCATCGACCACGGTGTAGACCGCAATCACCACCGCATTGCTCAGCGCAAAACCCACCGCCTTGGGCTGCTGCAGCGCGCGCGCCGACAGGCCCAACACCAGCACGCCGCCGCACACGCCCAGCACGCCGGCCCAGGCCAGCGGCGACAGCGATTCGCCCAGCGTGAACGAGGCCGACAGCGCTACCAACATGGGCCCCACACCGCGCATCAGCGGATAGGTCAGGCCCAGATCACCATGCTGATAGGCACCGGTGAGCGCGATGTAGTACGCAATGTGGATGAGCACCGAGGCACCGATGTAGGGCCAGGCCTCGGCGGGCGGCAGACCGGCCAGCGCCACCAGCGGCAGGCCAATGAACGAGCCCACCAGGTGGATGACGGCCGTGTCCAGTGCTTTGTCGGCACTGGACTTGACCAGCGCGTTCCAGCTGGCGTGCAGCAGCGCCGCGCACAGCACGGCGGCGACCACGCCCCAGGTGAGCGTCATGCGGGCGCAGTGCTTGGGGCGCCCAGCAAGGCGCAGCGCCGCGCGCGTGCCATGAAGTGGCCGAGCCCCGGCGTGGCCAGCCCTTCGGCCTTGGCCAGGTCGTCCCAGATGCGCAGCCTGACGGCCTGCGGCGCGCCCACGCGCGCGATGAAGGCCTGCGCCTCATCGGCGCTGAAGATGCCGCCTTGCAGTTGCAGTGAGCGCTTGGAATCGTCCGACAGGCTGTCGTGGTAGCCGGGCCGCGTGGCGCACAGGTAGCGCTTGGCGTCCACATGCATCGCAATCGCGTTGAGCACCGTCTCGCCGAACACGCCACGCAAAAACGGAATGGCGCGGTACTGGTGCACGTCGTCGATGCCGCGTGCGGTGGGGGTCTCGCCCAGGTCGTGCAGCAGGTGGCCCAGGTCGTGCAGCAGCGCGGCCGTCACCAGTTCGTCGTCGGCCCCTTCGGCCTCGGCCAGGGCGGCGCTTTGCAGCGCGTGTTCGAGCTGCGTGACCGGCTCGCCGGTGTACTGCTCGTGCCCGCGCTCGGTGTACAGGCGCTCGATGTCGTCCAGGGTCAGGGCCATGCGGTGTTAGTCGTGGTTGGCGGGCGCTCAGGTCCAGGGCAGCGAATAGGTCTTGAGGTTGGTGAAGCTCTTCATCGCTTCCTGTACGCCCTCCTTGTAGCCCAGGCCCGAGTCCTTGATGCCGCCAAAGGGCGTGAGCTCCAGCCGGTAGCCGGGCACCTCGCGCACATTTACTGTGCCCACCTGCAGTGCACTCACGAAGCGGGTGATGTAGTCCAGCCGGTTGGTACACACCGAGCTCGACAGGCCGTAGGCCGTGCCGTTGGAAATGCGGATGGCCTCGTCGATGTTGGCAAAGGTGACGATGGGCGACACCGGGCCAAAGGTTTCTTCGCGCACCACGGTCATGCCCGGGTTCACCTGATCGATGACCGTGGGTGAGTACAACGCACCGCGGCGCTGGTTGCCCACCAGCAGGCGGGCGCCTTGCGACACCGCTTCGTTCACGCGCTGTTCAAACAGCGTGGCGGCAGCCTCGTCGATGACGGTGCCCATGTCGTTGGCCGGGTCCGATGGGTCGCCAAACCTCCAGGCGCGCGTCTTCTCCACCACCTGTTCGGTAAAGCGCGCGGCCACGGCCTGGTGCACCAGCATGCGCTTGACCGCAGTGCAGCGCTGGCCCGAATTCTTGTAGCTGCCCTGCACCGCCAGCGTGGACGCCTCGTCGATGTCGGCGTCTTCCATCACGATGATCGGGTCGTTGCCGCCCAGCTCCAGCACCAGGCGGCGGTAGCCTGCCTTGGCCGCGATGTACTTGCCAATGGCCACGCCGCCGGTGAAGGTGACCAGATCGACGTGGTCGTTGGTCAGCATCTCGTCGGCGATCTCGCGCGGGTCGCCGGTGATGACGCTCAGCATCTCGGGCGGAAGCCCCGCCTCGTACAGGATGTCGGCAAACAGGATGGCCGAGAACGGCACCTTCTCGGAGGGCTTGAGCACCATACGGTTGTCGGTCGCGATGCTGGGCACCACCTTGTGCGCCACCTGGTTCATCGGATGGTTGAAGGGCGTGATGGCGGTGATCACGCCCAGCAGCGGCGCGCGCTGGGTGTACACGCGGCGCTTCTTGCCATGGTGCGTCAGGTCGCAGCTGAAGATCTGGCCATCGTCCTTCAGCACCTCATTCGCGCCGAACAGCAGCACGTCGCTCACGCGGCCGGCTTCGTAAAGGGCGTCCTTGTGGCACAGGCCGGCTTCGGCGGTGATGAGTGCGGCCACCTCGTTCAACCGGCCGCGGATGATCTCGGCTGCGCGGTTCAGGATGGCAGCGCGCTCGTAGCGGCTGAGCGCGGGATGCGCGGCATGGGCCACCGCATAGGCCTCGCGCACTTCGTCCAGCGTGGCCTTGGGCACGGTGCCGATGCGCTGGCCGCTGAACGGGTTGAACACCCCGATCACGCGCGACGCGCCCTCGGCCCGCTCGCGGTCGGCGCCCACTTTGCGGCCGGCGATGCGCATCGCATCGAGCGCGTGGTCGCGGATGTACTGCTGAATGTGTGGATCGTTGGAGCTCATCGCCGGTACGTCCTCAAGCCGTCACTGCGCGCGCGTCACTGCGCATGGTTCAGCGCCAGATCAAACGCGTCGAAGTTGCGCCAGCGCAGCTTGTCGGCACGGCCCGGCGTGGGTCGGTTCAGGATCAGCGGCACGTGCTGCTCGCTGATGCCGCCGTGCGAGCGCAGCGGTGCATCCAGCCCCGACAGGTCGTGCCGCGCGGCGCTGGTACCGATGACGGTAAAGCGCTCGGACACGCAGACGATGTCACCGATGCGGTCAGCCGGCAGCTCGAATTCGCGTGCGGCTTCGTCGCGCGTCAGCACCCGCTCCATGCCGCGCAGTGAGCGCAAGTCGGCACAGACGCTGGCAGCATTCGCGCCGGCCGGCAGGTACACCGTGGCAAACGAACCCAGCGCGCCGTGGTGCACCACGTACGGATCGGTGATGGGCAGGATCACCCGCGCTGCTGCCGCGCCCATGCGCGCGTCGAACCAGTCTTGCAGGTAGATCACGTCGGGGCGGCCGTCCATCGCCACCTTGGCGTTCATGCCGTGGTCGGCGGTGAGTGCGATGACGCAGCCCATGGCGTCAAGCTCGCCCAGGTACTTGTCCATCATCCGGTAGAAGGCGTTGGCGCCCTCGGTGCCCGGCGCGTGCTTGTGCTGGATGTAGTCGGTGGTGGAGAGATACATCACGTCCGGGCGGCGGGTGCGCATCAGCGCCACGCCCGCGGCAAACACGAACTCCGACAGATCGGCGCTGTAGACACTGGGCACCGGCATGTTGACGAGGGACAGCACATCGGCAATGCCGTTCTCGGCTTCGGTCACCTGATCCGCCTTCTCGGACGAGAAGCAGATGCCGCCCTTCATGCCGTGGCCCAGCAGCTTGCGCAGCTTGTCCTTGGCGGTGACGATGGCCACCGACTTGCCGGCCTCGGCCAGCGCGGCAAACAGCGTGGGCGCGCGCAGCCACTTGGGGTCGTTCATCATGACCTCGGTGTTGCTGGCGGTGTCGAGCAGGTAGTTGCCGCAGATGCCGTGCACGCTGGGCGATGCGCCGGTCACGATGGACAGGTTGTTGGGGTTGGTGAAGGTGGGCACCACGCAGTCGGCCACGATGGATGTGCCCTGTGCCAGCGCGCGCTGCATCCAGGGCATCTGGCCGGTGGCCACCGCCTGGCCCAGGTAGTCGGGTTCGCAACCGTCCACGCACACCACCACGGTGGGCTGGCTGGGCAGCTTGTAGCTGCGGTCATTGACGTGAAGCACGTTGGGTCTTTCCTGAAAGGGTGTGGGTGCTGCCGGTGCGCAGCTGCTGCGCCTGGCGCCGCTGTTCGTTGTCCAGGGTGCGCGCCTTGCTTTCCATCACATGGTCAAACAGCGCGCGGCCGGCGGCTTCGGCGTCGCCCGATCCGATGGTCTTGACGATGTGGCGGTGCTCGCTGGCCGACACCGGCAGGGTGTCGCCCTCGCGCAGGTTGCGCAGCCGAAACAGCGACAGCTCCTTGGTGAGCTTGCGGTAAATGGCGGTGAGCTTGCGGTTGCCCGCCATCTCCACCAGCCGGTCGTGAAACTGCAGGTTGAGCAGGTGGTAGGCGGGCACGTCGCTGGCCTTGACCGCCTTTTCCATCGCGTCCACCAGAGAGCGCGCCTCTTTGAGCTGCGCAGGCGTGATGCGCTCGGCGAGCTGGCGGCCCACCAGTTCTTCCATCACCGCGCGCAGGTCGAAGATCTCTGTGGCCTCGTCCAGCGGGATGTCGCGCACGAACACGCCGCGGTTCTTCTCGGTGCGCAGCAGCCCGGCCTCTTCGAGCATGCGGAAGGCCTCGCGCACCGGGCCGCGCGACACGCCCATCTTTTCGGCCAGCGTGGCCTCGGTCAGCTTGCTGCCCGGCGGATGCTCGCCGGCCAGGATGGCGCGCTCGATCTCCTGCTGCACCACGGTGGCGAGCGAACTGCTCTGCAGCAGTGCAATCGTCGGATGAGGCAGCGCGTTCATGCACCCGATTAGAGCACGCGAGGGTGGATTGTCAACAATCTACCAAAAACAATTGACAAAGAAGTCGCAACCGAAGTCAAATGAGCCGCAGTCGGGTGCTGCGGTCCGTCATCGACGTGTCACGGCCCCGTCACACGATCAGAGCCCTCTTCAATCCATAGGAGTTCATTCATGCGACTTTCCACCGCACTGAAATCGCTGGCCGTGATGGGCCTGATGGCCTTTGGCGCTGCGCAGGCGCAAAAGACCCAGCTGCTGGTCTACACCGCGCTGGAGACCGACCAGCTCAAGGCCTACCAGGAGGGCTTCAACCGGGTGCACCCCGACATCGAGCTCAAGTGGGTGCGGGATTCGACCGGCGTGATCACCGCCAAGCTGCTGGCTGAGAAGGCCAACCCGCAGGCCGACGCGGTGATGGGCGTGGCGGCCTCCAGCCTGGCGCTGCTGGACAAGCAGGGCATGCTCGAGCCCTACGCGCCGCTGAACCTCGACGCCATCATGAGCCAGTACCGCGACAAGAAGAAGGTACCGGCCTGGTTCGGCATGGACGTGTGGGGCGCCACCATCTGCTTCAACACGGTCGAGGCGCAAAAGCGCGGCATCCCCAAGCCCGAAACCTGGAAAGACCTGACCAAGCCCGCCTACAAGGGCCAGGTGGTGATGCCCAACCCGGCGTCCAGCGGCACCGGCTTCTTTGACGTGACGGCCTGGCTCACGCTGTTCGGCGACGACAACGGCAAGGGTGGCGGCTGGAAGTACATGGACGCGCTGCACGAGAACATCGCGCAGTACACCCACAGCGGCTCCAAGCCCTGCAACATGGCCGCCTCGGGCGAGTTCGTGGTGGGCATCTCGTTCGAATACCGCGCCAACGCCAACAAGGCCCGTGGCGCCCCGATCGACCTGGTGTTCCCCAAGGAAGGCCTGGGCTGGGACCTGGAGGCTTTTGCCATCCACAAGGGCACCAAGAAGCTGGACGCCGCCAAGAAGCTGGCCGACTGGGCCAGCAGCAAGGACGCGATGATCCTGTACGGCAAGAACTTCGCCATCACCGCGCAGCCGGGTGTGGCCGCACCGCTGGCCAACATCCCCAAGGACTACGAAGCGCGTCTGGTGAAGATGGACTTCAACTGGGCCGCCGACAACCGCGAGCGCATCCTGGCCGAGTGGACCAAGCGCTACAACGCGAAGAGCGAGAAGCGCTGAACCCGCTAGCCTCCAGGCCACACGGCCGCATGGCACCTTGCCGTGCGGCCTTTTTTGAATCGACCGCCGATGCCCGAGCGCACGACCCCAGACGCCTTTCTTGACATCCGCCGCGTCCACAAGACGTTCGGCCACTTCACTGCGCTGCGCGACATCGACCTGACGGTGCGCCAGGGCGAACTGGTCTGCTTTCTCGGGCCCTCGGGCTGCGGCAAGACCACGCTGCTGCGCATCATTGCTGGCCTGGAGGTGCAGACCTCGGGCGAGGTGTGGCAAGCCGGGCGCGACATCTCGCGGCTGCCGCCGGCCGAGCGCGACTACGGCATCGTGTTCCAGAGCTATGCGCTGTTTCCCAACCTGACGGTGGCCGACAACGTGGCCTACGGCCTGGTGAACCGGCGCATGCCGCGCGCGCAGATTGCCGAGCGGGTGCGGCAGCTCGTCAAGCTGGTGGGCCTGCCCGGCAGCGAACCCAAGTACCCGGCGCAGCTGTCGGGCGGGCAACAACAGCGCATTGCGCTGGCGCGCGCGCTGGCCACCCAGCCCGGCCTGCTGCTGCTGGACGAGCCGCTGTCGGCCCTGGACGCGCTCGAGCGGGTGCGCCTGCGCTCGGAGATCCGCGCTCTGCAGCAAAAGCTGGGCGTGACCACCATCATGGTGACGCACGACCAGGAAGAGGCGCTGTCGGTGGCCGACCGCATCGTGGTGATGAACCACGGCGTGATCGAGCAGGTGGGCACGCCGATGGACATCTACCGCGAGCCGGCCTCGGCCTTCGTGGCCGACTTCGTGGGCAAGGTCAATGTGCTGCCCGGCCAGGTGCGCGGCGGCATGCTGCGCCTGGGCCGCTTCGAGCTGCCCTGCGAGGGCGCCGACCGCGAGGCGCGGGTGTACCTGCGGCCCGAGGATGTGCTGGCACGGCCGATCGCCGAGGGCGATGCGCATGTGTTCGAGGCGGTCATCGACAAGATCGAGTTTCTGGGGGCGCACTGCCATGTGCAGGTGAGCGCGCCCGAGTTCGCGCCGCATGCGCTGTCGGTGCACCTGTCGCTGAACTTCCTGTCCGAGCGCGGGCTGGGCGTGGGCTCGCACCTGCCGCTGCGGCTGATGGCCGAGCGCGTGCGCGTGTTCTGACATGTCGGCCGCGCTTGCCAACGACTCCATGCGCGCCGCGCCGCTGAGCACGCGCCCCGTGCGCCAGCTCACCCACTGGACAGACCGCGTGGCGCAGGCCGCGCTGCTGCTGGTGGTGCTGGCGCTGCTGGCCTTTCTGGCCGCGCCGTTGCTGGCCATCCTGCTGCAGGCGCTGGAGGGCAACCAGGGCGAGTTCGTCGGCCTGAAGAACTTCATCGCCTATGCGCAAACCCCCGCGCTGCTCGAGAGCCTGTGGAACAGCCTGTGGGTGTCGTCGCTGGTCACCGTCGTCACCGTGCCGCTGGCCTTCGGCTTTGCCTATGCGCTCACCCGCTCGTGCATGCCGCTCAAGCCGCTGTTCCGTGGCATCACGCTGATCCCGTTGCTGGCGCCCTCGCTGCTGTCGGCCATCTCGCTGATCTACTGGTTCGGCAACCAGGGCGCGCTCAAGGGCCTGCTGCAGGCGCTGGGCATCGATCAGATCTACGGGGCACCAGGCATCGTGATCGCCGAATGCTTTGCGGTGTTTCCGCATGCGCTGATGATCCTGGTGACCGCGCTCACCCTGTCGGACGCCCGCCTGTACGAAGCGGCCGATGCCATGGGCACGAGCGCGGTGCGCAAGTTCTTCACCATCACCCTGCCCGGCGCCAAGTACGGCCTGATCTCGGCGGCGCTGGTGTGCTTCACCTTGGTGATCACCGACTTCGGTATCCCCAAGGTGATCGGCGGCAACTTCAATGTGCTGGCCACCGACGTATTCAAGCTGGTGATCGGCCAGCAAGACTTTGCCAAGGGCGCGGTGGTGGCCATCCTGCTGCTGGCCCCTGCGGTGCTGACCTTCGGCGTGGACGACTGGGTGAGCCGCCGGCAAACCGCCATGCTGACCGCCCGCGCGGTGCCGCTGCGCCCGCGCCCCGCGCGCGGCTTTGATGCGCTGATGACCGCTTACTGCTGCGTGATTGCGCTGCTGATGCTGGCGATGCTGGGTATGGCGGTGTTCGCATCGTTCGCGAGCTTCTGGCCCTACAACCTCACGCCCAGCTGGCGCCACTATGTGATGGGACTGGTGGACGCCGAGGTGGGCGTGGGCTTCATCAACAGCCTGAAGATGGCCGCGGGCACGGCGGTGTTCGGCACCGCGCTGGTGTTCTGCAGCGCCTACCTGCTGGAAAAAACGCAGGGCCTGCAGCCGTTGCGCGCGGGGGTGCGGCTGCTGTCGATGCTGCCGATGGCGGTGCCCGGCCTGGTGCTGGGTTTGGGCTACATCTTCTTCTTCAATGCGCCGAACAATCCGCTGAATCCGCTGTACCACACGGTGACGCTGCTGACGGTGTGCACCATCGTTCACTTCTACACCACCGGCCACCTCACGGCGGTGACGGCGCTGAAGTCGCTGGACAGCGAGTTCGAGGCGGTGAGCGCCAGCCTCAAGGTGCCGTTCTTCCGCACCTTCTGGCGCGTGACGCTGCCCATCTGCACGCCGGCGCTGGTGGACATCGCGCGCTACTTCTTCATCAACGCCATGACCACCATCTCGGCGGTGGTGTTTTTGTACTCGCCCGAGACCAAGGTGGCGTCCATCGCCATCCTCAACCTCGACGAGGCCGGCGAGATGGGCGCTGCCGCCGCGATGGCGGTGCTGATCGCGGCGGCCTCGTCGATTGCGATGCTGGTCTTCAGCGCCATCGCGTGGTGGGTGAACCGGCGCACCCAAGCCTGGAAGAAATAAGGAATTTCAATGGACCGCGACAAGATCCTCCTCACCCCCGGCCCGCTGACCACCACGCTGCGCACCAAGTTCGCGATGCTGCGCGACTGGGGCTCGTGGGACAGCGACTTCAATGCCATCACCGCACGGGTGCGCCACAGCCTGCTGGACATCGTTCACGGCCACGACACGCATGTGGTGGTGCCCCTGCAGGGCAGCGGCACCTTCAGTGTCGAGGCCGCGGTGGCCACGGTGGTGCCGCGCGACGGGCACATCCTGGTGCTGGACAACGGCGCGTACTGCAAGCGCGCGGCCAAGCTGTCGCAAATGATGGGCCGGCGCTGCACCGTGGTGGGCTTTGCCGACGACCAGCCGGTGTCGGCGCAGGCGCTGGACGAAACACTCAAGGCCGACGCCAGCATCACGCACGTCGTGATGATCCATTGCGAGACGGGTGCCGGCGTGCTGAACCCGTTGCAGGCGGTGGCCGATGTGTGCAAGGCGCATGGCAAGGGCCTGATCGTCGATGCGATGAGCTCGTTTGCGGCGCTGCCGATCGATGCGCGCACAATCCAATTCGACGCACTCATCGCCGCCAGCGGCAAGTGCCTGGAGGGCGTGCCCGGCATGGGCTTCGTCTTCCTGCGCAAGGCCATCCTCGACGCTTGCGCAGGCCGCAGCCAGTCGCTGGCGATGGATCTGCACGACCAGCATGTCTACATGGAAAAGACTGGCCAATGGCGCTTCACGCCGCCCACGCATGTGGTGGTGGCGCTGGCCGAGGCGATTGCGCAGTTCGAGGCCGAGGGCGGGCAGCCTGCGCGCCTGAAGCGCTATCAGGCCAACTGCCGCACGCTGGTCGACGGCATGGCGCGGCTGGGCTTCAGGCCCTTTCTGGATGCGTCGGTGCAGGCGCCGATCATCGTCACCTTCCACGCGCCGGGTGACCAGCGCTACGACTTCAAGGCTTTCTACAACGCCGCGCGCGCGCATGGCTTCATCCTGTACCCGGGCAAGCTCACGCAGATCGAAACCTTCCGCGTGGGTTGCATCGGCGCCATCGGCCCTGACGAGATGGCGCAGGCGGTGCATGCGGTGCAGATGGCGCTGAGCGATTTGGGCATTGCATCGGGCACGCCGACCTAAGCACGCAGCATCCGCATTGGAACACGCAGAGGAGACCCCATGGCCAAGATTCATCCCGCACTCGCCGCGGTGCAAAAGTCGGTGGCGCCCAAGGTGAAGGTGGCCGTGAGCGACATCGACGGCATCCTGCGCGGCAAGTACCTGCACCGCGACAAGTTCCTCGGCGCAGCAGAGCCGTATCCCAAGGGCGGCTTCGGCTTCTGCGACGTGGTGTTCGGCTGGGATTCGCACGACAACTGCTACGACAACACCACCGTCACCGGTTGGCAGCACGGCTTTCCGGACGCGCTGGCGCGGCTGGATCTGGACACCGCCCGGCATGTGCCCTGGGACAACAACGTGCCCTTCTTCCTGGGCGAGTTCGTCAATGCCGACGGCAGCCCGTACCCGGTGTGCCCGCGTCAGACGCTCAAGCGCGTGCTCAAGCGCGCCGAGAAGCTGGGCGTGATGCCCATGGCCGGTATGGAGTTCGAGTGGTTCAACTTTGCTGAGACGCCACAAAGCTGGGCCGCCAAGCGCGGCGTCGGCCCCGAGCCGATCACGCCGGGCATGTTCGGCTACTCGCTGCTGCGCATGGCCGACCAGCGCGAGTTCTTCAATGCGCTGATGGACGACATGCTGGCCTTCGGTGTGCCGCTGGAAGGCCTGCACACCGAGACCGGCCCGGGCGTGTACGAGGCCGCGATTGCCTTCAGCGGCGCGCTCGAGCAGGCCGACCGCGCCATCCTGTTCAAGACCGGCGCGCGCGAGATCGGCAAGCGCTACGGCGTGATGCCGAGCTTCATGGCCAAGTGGAGCCAGCAGTACCCGGGCTGCAGCGGCCACATCCACCAAAGCCTGTCGGACGGCAAGAACAACCTGTTTTTTGACGCGAAGAGCAAGCGTTCGATGAGCAAGCTGTTCGAAAGCTATCTGGCCGGGCAACTGGCCTGTCTGATGGAATTCGCGCCGATGTTTTGGCCCACCATCAACAGCTACAAGCGCTTGGTGGACGGCTTTTGGGCGCCGGTCAAGCCCACTTGGGGCCTGGACAACCGCACCGCGAGCTTTCGCGTGATCGCAGGCAGCCCCAAGGCCACGCGTCTCGAGACGCGCTGCCCCGGCTCGGATGTGAACCCGTATCTGGCGATGGCCGCCGTGATCGCGGCCGGCCTGCACGGTGTGGAGAAGGGTCTGAAGCTCACCACGCCGCCGATCACGGGCACGAATCAGGGGTCAGAGAATATTCCGCGCGCGCCGCGCACCCTGATCGAGACCACCCGCAACTTCCGCAACTCGGCGATTGCCCGCGACTGGCTGGGCGACACCTTCGTCGATCACTTTGCTGCCACGCGCGAGTGGGAGTGGCGGCAGTGGCAAGACGCAGTGACCGACTGGGAGCGGCAGCGGTATTTCGAGATCATTTGATGCGCGTGGCGTGTGGTGGCTTCGCGCTGAGCGCCGGGCGGCGAGGCTCACACTGGAGCGGTCTGAGCGTTGCGCAGACTCTGCTGCGATGCTCGCGGGGCGGGCGCGCCGCAGAACTCGCTGCGCGCTGCGCGCTCCGCTCGAACAACTGCGGCGAGCATGTGGACGAGGCGCGCTGTGCGCGCTCGCCCGCCCCGCTGCGCTTCTCGCCGCCCCAGAGATCGCCGCGCCGCCCGGCACTCAGCGCGCCACGTAAACTGACTCGCTGCGGCTGTCCGAGCGGAGCGCGCAGGGCGCGCGCAGCGAGTTCCGCAGCGCGCCGGCGTGTGAGCAGCGCAGGGCAGTCGCCGGAGGCGACCGCTTCAGTGAAGCCGGCGGGCCCCAGGGCCCCGGCGCCTGACGCTACCCCGATCAAGAAGACAACAGAACGACGAAAGCAACACGATATGACCATCGCAGGCTTCTCCTTCCCCACCGCCATCCGCTTCGGCGCAGGCGCCCGCAAGCAGGTGGCCGAGCACCTCAAAGAACAAGGCCTCAAGCGCCCGCTCATCGTCACCGACCGCGCCCTCGCCGCGTTGCCGGTGCTGGCCGAGTTCAAGTCGCACCTGCAAGGCCTGGACGTGGCGGTGTTCGGCGGTGTGTTCGGCAACCCCACCTGCAGCCAGGTGATGGACGGTGCCGCGGCCTACAAGGCGCATGGCGCGGACTGCGTGATTGGCTTTGGCGGCGGCGCGGCGCTGGATGTGGCCAAGGTGGTGGGCGTGGCCGCCACGCACCCGGGCGACATCCTCGAGTACGTGTGGGACCACCCGCAGGTGCGCCCCATCGATCAGCCGCTGCCCTACTTTGTCGCGCTGCCCACCACCTCGGGCACCGGCTCCGAAGTGGGGCGCTCCAGCGTGGTCAGCGAGAACGACACGCACCTGAAGCGTGTGGTCTTCAGCCCCAAGATCCTGGCGCGAATGGTGTTTGCCGACCCCGAGCTCACGCTGGGTCTGCCGCCGGCCATCACCGCCGCCACCGGCATCGATGCGCTCACGCACAACGTCGAAAGCTACCTGTCGCCCGCCTACCACCCTCTGTGCGACGGCATCGCGCTGGAGGGCACGCGCATCGCGGCGCGCGCACTGGAAACTGCGGTCAAGGACGGCAGCAACCTGCAGGCGCGCAGCGACATGATGATGTCCTCGATGATGGGCGCCATCGCCTTCCAGAAAGACCTGGGCGCGGTGCACTCGTGCGCGCATGCACTGGGCGCCGTGTGCGACCTCCACCATGGTCTGGCCAATGCGCTGATGATCGACACGGTGATGGCCTGGAACTTCGAGGCGGTGCCGGCCAAGTTCGACGAGCTGGCACATGTGTGCCGGGTGGCGGGCGGTGGCGCGGCCTTCGTGCCCTGGCTCAAGGGCCTGAAGCAGCGCATCGGCATCACTGGCACGCTGGCCTCGCATGGCGTGAAAGCCGAGCACATGGCGCGGCTGGTGGACATTGCTGTCAAGGACATCTGCCACCAGACCAATCCGCGGCCGTGCACCGCGGCTGACTTCGAGCGCCTGTTCCAGGCCGCGATGTGACGCGATGAAGCCCTCTGCATCCGAGCGCCTGAAGATCGGCATCAGCGCCTGCTTCTTTCACCCCGACCCCACGCGCCGCGCCGCGCCCAGCAAGACGCTGCAGTGGGTGGAGCAGTCCACCGCGCACTGGGTGATGGCGGGCGGCGCGCTGCCGGTGATGATTCCTTCACCGGCGGGTGACACCGCACGCGGCGACATCACGCTGGCGCATTACGCGCAATGGCTGGATGGCGTGGTGATGCACGGTGGTGCCGATGTGTGGCCCGGCATGTACGGCGAGGAGCCGCTGCGCCCCGAGTGGGCCGGCGACCGCGTGCGCGACGAATACGAAGTGGCGCTGGTGCGTGCCTTCATGGACGCGGGCAAGCCGGTGTTCGGCATCTGCCGCGGCCTGCAACTCATCAACGTGGCGTTTGGTGGGTCGCTGTACCAGGACATCACCACCCAGCATGCCGGCGCGCGTGTGCACCGCGACGGCCCCCTGTACGACCGCCTGTTCCACGAGGTGGGGTTGGTCAGTGGCTCACGGCTTGAGCAGCTCGTGGGCAACAGTGCCAGCCACACCATCAACAGCGTGCACCATCAGGCCATCAAGCAGCTCGCGCCCGGCTTCGTGGTCGAAGCGCATTGCCCCGAAGACGGTGTGATCGAGGCGATCCGCCACACCGGTAACGCCTGGGTGGCCGCCGTGCAATGGCACCCCGAGCTGCATGTGCCGCACGAACAGGCGCAGGGCGCAGTGCTCGATGATGCGGCGCTGCTGCAGGATTTTTTGGCGGCAGCACGCGCGGCACGCGCAGCGCGCACCGCATCCCAACCCCTTGATTCGACGTCGTCATGACCACCCTCACCATCACCAACCCCGCCACGGGCCAGACCCTGCAAACCTTGCCGGCCGACACGCCCGCCACCGTGGCGGCCAAGGCGCAGGCCGCACGCGCCGCGCAGGCTGCCTGGGCCGCGCTGCCGCTTTCGCAACGCAGGGACTGCATCACCCGCTTTCGCGCCGGCGTGGTGCGCGACCTGGAGACACTGGCGCAGGTGATGACGCGCGAAACCGGCAAACCGATCAAGATGTCGCGCAACGAGCTCAACGGCTTGCTGGGGCGCATCGACTTCTTCCTCGCGCAGGTGGACAGCACCATCGCCACCGACACCGTGTTCGACGAAGGCGGCATGACCGAGCAGATCGGCCATGTGCCGCTGGGCGTGGTGGCCAATATCTCGGCCTGGAACTACCCGTGGTTCGTCGGCTGCAACGTCATCGTGCCCGCGCTGCTGACGGGCAATGCGGTGCTGTACAAGCCCAGCGAATACGCCACGCTCACCGGCCTGGAGATCACGCGCCTGCTGCATGAGGCAGGTGTGCCGCTGGCGGTGATGGTGTACCTGGTGGGCGGTGGCGAGGTGGGCACGGCCTTGCTGCAGCAGCGCATCGACGGCGTGTTCTTCACCGGCTCGCACGCCACCGGGCAGCGCATCGCACAGGCGGTGGCGGGCCGCATGATCAAGCTGCAGCTCGAGCTGGGCGGCAAGGACCCGACCTATGTCTGCGACGACGCCGACGCCAAGGCCGCTGCCGAATCGCTGGCCGACGGCGCGATGTACAACACCGGCCAAAGCTGCTGCTCGGTCGAGCGCGTCTACGTGCACGAAAAAATTCACGACGCGTTCGTCGCGCACTTCGTCGACACGGTGAAGGGCTACAAACGTGGCGATCCGATGGTCGACGACACCTACATCGGCGCCATCACCCGCGCGCCGCAACTGGCGGTGCTGGAGGCGCAGGTGGCCGATGCGAAGGCCAAGGGCGCCAAGCTGCTGCTGGGCGGCCAGCGCGGCGCCGGCCCCGGCAACTGGTTCGAGGCCACGGTGTTCAGCCAGGTCGATCACACCATGGACCTGATGCGCGAGGAAAGCTTCGGCCCCATCATCGGCATTCAAAAGGTGGCCAGCGACGATGAAGCGGTGCGCCTGATGAACGACACCCGCTACGGCCTGACAGCAGGCGTGTACACCCCCGACGAGGCGCGCGCACGACGCTTGCTGGCACAGGTGAACGCCGGCAGCGTCTACTGGAACTGCTGCGACCGCGTGAGCCCCCGCCTGCCCTGGAGCGGTGTGGGCGATTCGGGGGTAGGCCTCACGCTGTCCACCTACGGCATCGAGACCTTCACGCGGCCCAAGGCCTGGCATCTGCGCAAGGCATGAAGCTGGCGTTGTTCGACCTTGACCACACCCTGCTGTCCGGCGACAGCGACGTGCTGTGGTGCGACTTCCTGATGGACGAGGGCGTGCTGGACCGCAGCAGCTTTGCCGCGCGCAACGCGCAGATGGAGGCCGACTACAAAGCAGGCAGCGTGGACGCGCAGGCCTTTGCCGGCTTTTATGTGTCGACGCTGGCCGGGCGTTCGCCGGAGCAGTGGCAGCCGCTGCGTCAGCGCTTCCTGCACGAGGTGATTGCGCCGCGCATTCCGCACGACGCGCACGCGCTGGTGCAAGGCCATCTGCAGGCCGGTGACCTGGTGGTGATGACCACCGCCACCAACCGCTTCATCACCGAGCTCACCGCGCAGCACGTGGGCATCGCGCACCTGATCGCCACCGAGGCACAACTGAGCGACGGCCGCTTTACCGGGCACACCGAAGGCGTGCTGAACATGCGCGCGGGCAAGGTGCAGCGCCTGCAAGCGTGGCTGTCGGCGCAGGGCCAGTCGTTCGACGCCTTTGGTCACAGCGTGGCCTACAGCGATTCGATCAACGATTTGCCGCTGCTGCAGGCGGTGCGCGAGCCGGTGGCGGTGGACCCGGACGCCAGGCTGCACGCCCATGCGCAGGCGCAGGGCTGGCGCGTGCTCAGGCTGCGGCGCTGATACCGCCGCCGCTGTTGTTGCCGCCGTTGGCCCCACTGCGCAAATACGCCAGCACGCCCTGCCCCGCGCAGCGGCCGCTGGCCAGGCAGGCCGTCAGCAAGTAGCCGCCGGTGGGCGCCTCCCAGTCCAGCATCTCGCCGGCACAGAACACGCCGGGCAGCGCCTTCAGCATCAGGTCGGGCGTCACGCTATCGAAGGCCACCCCGCCTGCGGTGCTGATCGCCTCGTCGATCGGTCGGGCGGCGCCCAGCACCAGCGGTGCGGCCTTGATCGCCTGCGCCAGTCGCACCGGGTCGGCCATGGCCTCGCGGCCCAGCACCTCGTGCAGCAGCGCCGTCTTGATGCCCTGCAGGTTCAGTCGGCTCTTGAGGTGGCTCGACAGCGTGCGCGACCCGCGCGGATGCTGCACCTCTTTCAGCACGCGTTCGTACGGCATATCGGGCAGCAGGTCGATCTGCACCGCAGCGCTGCCGCTGTGGACGATGCAGTCGCGCAGCGCCGCCGACGCGGCATAGATCAGGCTGCCCTCAACGCCGGTGGCGGTGGCGACGAACTCGCCCTTGCGGCGCACCGTGTGCCCTGACGCATCGGTGTAGGACAGCGCCACCGTCTTGAAGGGCTGGCCGGCAAAGCGTTTGCGAAAGTGATCGCTCCATCCACGGTCCACATCAAAGCCGCAGTTGGCGGGCTGCAGCGGCATCACGGGCACGCCTTGCCCCGCCAGCCAGGGCACCCAGGCGCCGTCGCTGCCCAGCCGCGCCCAGCTGGCGCCACCCAGGGCCAGCACCACCGCGCGTGCCTGCACCTGCACCGCGCCGTGGGGCGTGTCGAAGCACAGCGTGCGGGCATCGCTCCAGCCCGTCCAGCGGTGGCGCATGTGAAACTGCACCGGCGCGCCGCCTGGCGCCGGATGGCGCAGCCGATGCAACCACGCGCGCAGCAGCGGAGCGGCCTTCAGGTCGGTGGGAAACACGCGGCCCGAGGTGCCCACGAACGTGTCCACGCACAGGCTGCGGGCCCAGGCGCGCACCGCATCGGCGTCCAGACCGTGCAGCCATGCGCCGACATCCGGCGCCCGCGCGCCGTAGCGCTGCACGAAGGCGGGGGCGTCTTCCGAGTGCGTGAGGTTGAGCCCGCCCTTGCCAGCCAGCAGGAACTTGCGGCCCACCGAGGGCATGGCATCAAACAGGTGCACCGGCACGCCGGCGGCGCTCAGCACTTCGGCGGCCATCAGGCCGGCCGGCCCGCCGCCCACGACGGCGACCGCTGCGGTCATGGGTGTGGCTATGGGTGCGGCGACGGATGCAGCTATAGGGAATTCATCGGTCATGGATGCGCCATCGGGGAGGCACGTACCATAGCGCAGTACGTCAGCCCCCCGCCGGTCCCTCGCCGGCGTTACCCTGCTGGCCCTGGAGTCCCCGCCATGAACGCATCCCTGCCTGCCTCCGCTGTGTCTGCCGCAGCGCTGTCCGAACTGGCCGCGCTGCCGCTGATCGAAAAGTGGGTGTCCTTTGCATCCGTCTCGCGCGACAGCAACCTGCCGCTGATCGACTGGACCGAAGCGCACCTGCGCGCGCTCGGTGTCACCGACCTGCGCCGCACGTTCGATGACAGCGGCAAGAAGTGCAACCTGTGGGTGACGCTGCCTGCGCACGACGGCGAAAGCAAGGTGGGCGGGCTGGTGCTGTCGGGCCACACCGACGTGGTGCCGGTGGATGGCCAGCCCTGGGACACCGACCCGTTCAGCGTGGTGCACCAGGACGGCCGCCTGTACGGCCGCGGCGCCACCGACATGAAGAGCTTCGGCGCCACCGCGCTGATGATGGTGCCCGAGCTGCTGCGCCGAAAGCTCAAGCGCCCGGTGCACCTGGCCTTCAGCTACGACGAAGAGGTGGGCTGCATCGGCGTGCGTCGTCTGATCGCCGACATGGTGGCGCAGGGCTACCAGCCGGCCGGCTGCATCGTGGGTGAGCCCACTGGCATGCAGGTGGTGATTGCGCACAAGGGCAAGCATGCCTACCGCACCACGGTGCGCGGCTTTGAGGCGCATTCCTCGCTCACGCCGCTGGGCGTCAACGCGGTGGAGATCGCCTGCGAGTTCGTCGCGCACCTCAAATCCATGCACCGCGCGCTGGTGGCCAACGGGCCGTTCGATCCGGTCTACGACGTGCCGCACACCACCATCCACACCGGTGTGATCCACGGCGGCACGGCGCTCAACATCATCCCGCGTGACTGCGAAGTGCTGTGGGAGATCCGCCATCACCACCTCGACACGCCCGAGGCGCTGTTTGCGCGCGCCAAGGCCTTTGCCGACGGCCTGGTGCCCGCCATGCAAGCGGTGGCGCCCGACACTGGCATCAGCCATGAGCTGCGCTCGGTGCTGCCGGGCTTTGCCACCGCAGCCGACAGCGACATCGCGAAGCTGTGCTTTGACTGCGCGGGCATCGATGGCTCGCGCAGCACCGATGGCGCATCGGTGGGCCAGGTGTCGGCCGGCAAAGTTTCATTTGGCACCGAGGCCGCGCTGTTCCATCAGGCCGGTGTGCCCACCATCGTCTGCGGCCCGGGCCACATTGCGCAGGCGCATCAGCCCAACGAATGGATCACCATCGATCAGCTCGCCTGGTGCGATCGCTTCATGCGCCGCCTGGCCGACCATGTGTGCATCCAGGCCTCCTGACTTCACCCCCTCACGAAAGAATCCCATGACCCATTCGACCCGATTGCTGTCCGACATCCACACCGGCCTGCCCCGCCGCCGCGTGCTCACCGCCGGCCTGGCCACCGCCGCCTTGTCGTCGCTGGGCCTGCCGGTGCAGGCGCAGGGCAAGACGGCGCGCATCGTGGTGCCGTTTGCGCCCGGCGGCGTGCAGGACATCCTGGCGCGCTCCATCTCCAACGAACTGGCCGCCGCGCTGGGCCAGACGGTGATTGTTGAAAACCGCGCCGGCGCGGGCGGCACCGTGGGCACCGGGCAGGTGGCCAAGATGGACGCCGATGGCACCGCCATGGTGATGGCCGCGGCCAGCCACAACATCGCTGGGTCGCTGTACACCAAGCTGGCCTACGACCCGCAGAAGGACTTCACGCCGTACGCGCACATCGGCAGCGCGAGCTACGTGATGATGATCCATCCCGACGTGCCCGCCAGGACGGCCGCCGAGTTCATCCGCCATGCCAAGGCCAACCCGGGCAAGATGAACTACGCCACCGCCGGCGTGGGCAGCGCCACGCATCTGGCCATGGCCTATTTCTGTGGCCTGGCCAGCATCGACGTGGTGCATGTGCCGCTGAAGGCCACCGGCGAGGCCATCAACGAAGTGATCTCGGGCCGTGCACAGGCGGTGATCGCCGCCACCATCGGCGCGCTCGCCTTTGCCAAGGATTCGCGGGTGCGCCTGCTGGGCGTGACCTCGCTCAAGCGCAGCAAGTACCTGCCCGAGCTGCCGACGATTGCCGAAAGCGGCCTGCCCGGCTACGAGTTCGATTCGTGGTTCGGTTTCCTGGGCCCGGCGGCCACGCCTGCGGCAGCGGCCAACCGCATCAACGACGCAGTGGCCCGCCTGTTGCGCGATCCGGTGGTTCTGGAGCGCCTGGACAAGCAGGGCATCGAGCCGCGCGCCTTGTCCAACGCCGACTTCAGCCGCTTGCTGGCGGCCGACTTCCAGCGCATGGCGCAGGTGGTCAAGGCCTCGGGCGCCAAGATCGACTGAGCCGGCGCACCGCCGCAGGCTGCATCGCAGGCGATGGTGTGGTGCGGCGTAAGATTTCTGCATGAACGCCGACACCGCTTCGCTTAGTGCCTTTGATCCGCAGGCGCGGCTGGACGCGCTGCGCCAGTGCGTGGCGGGCGTGCCGCCGGTGCGCTGCGCGGTGGTGCACCCCTGCGATGCCGAGTCGCTGGCCGGTGCGCTGGATGCGGGGGCGGCTGGCCTCATCGTGCCGCTGCTGGTGGGCCCGCGTGCCCGCATCGAAGAGGCCGCGCAACGCGCCGGCCTGTCGCTGGCGGGCGTGCAGATCACCGATGTGCCGCACAGCCACGCCGCGGCCGAGCGCGCCGCCGCGATGGCGCTGCGCGGCGAGGCCGAAATCCTGATGAAGGGCAGCCTGCACAGCGACGAACTGCTGCAGGCGGTGCTGGCCCAGCCTGGCCTGCACACCGGGCAGCGCATGTCGCATGTGTTTCGCTTCGATGTGCCGCTGTACCCCAAGCCGCTGATGGTGACCGACGCGGCGCTCAACATCGCCCCCACGCTGGCCGAGAAGGCCGACATCGTGCGCAATGCGATCGACCTGGCGCAGCTGCTGGGCGTGGCCACGCCGAAAGTGGCGCTGCTGGCGGCGGTGGAGACGGTGAACCCGAACATGCCCTCCACCGTGGACGCCGCCGCGCTGTGCAAGATGGCCGATCGCGACCAGATCAGCGGCGGCCTACTGGACGGACCGCTGGCCTTTGACAACGCCATCTCGGCGCATGCGGCGCAGGTCAAGGGCATCCGCTCGCCGGTGGCGGGCGACGCCGATATCCTGGTGGTGCCCGACATCGAGGCTGGCAACATGCTGGCCAAGCAGCTCGAATACCTGGCGGGCGCCATGGGCGCGGGCATCGTGATGGGCGCACGTGTGCCGATCGCGCTGACCAGCCGCGCCGACAGCGCGATGTCGCGCGTGGCCTCGGCCGTGCTGGCCGTCAGGCTGGCGCTGAAGCTGCGCGACGACCCGATCCGCCGCCAGCAACTGGCGCAGGCCGCAACGGGCGGCCCTGCCGTGGGTTGAAGGCGCGTGTCCCTGCGTTGAGGCCAGTGCAGCGATGGCGATTCTTGCGGTCAACGCCGGCTCGTCCTCGCTGAAGTTCTCGCTGCATGCATGGGATGGCGGCGTGGATGTCGGCGACACCCTGCTGATCGGTTCGGTCGATGGGCGGGAGCCGCAGGGCCAGCCGCGCTGGCGCTGTCGTGCGCCCATGCCTGCGGGCCCCGTGACCAAGGCCGCCCCCGCATGGCGCGACCTGGGTGCTGGTGCTCTGCCCTCTGTTGACGGCGATACGGCGAACGCCACGCCCTTTGCGCGCGCGCTGGCGCAGGTGCAGGCGCTCATCACGCAGCACGCGCATGTACCAGTGCGTGCGGTGTCGCACCGCGTGGTGCATGGCGGCGCGCAGTACCGGCATGCGGTGTGCGTGGACGATGCGGCGATGCAGGCCTTGCATGCACTCGACAGCTTGGCACCGCTGCACCAGCCGCACAACCTGGCGGGCATCGAACTGTTCCGCAGCGCGTGGCCCGATGTGCCGCAGGTGGCCTGCTTTGACACCGCCTTTCACGCCACGCAGCCCGAACTCGAACAGCGTTTTGCCCTGCCCGAGGCGTTGCACGCACAGGGGGTGCGCCGCTACGGTTTTCATGGCCTGTCGTACCAGTTCATCGCCCAAGCGCTGAGCCGCCACACGCCACGCGCCGCGGGCCGGGTGCTGATGGCGCATCTGGGCAATGGCGCCAGCCCGTGTGGCGCCATCGATGGCACCAGCCGCACCAGCAGCATGGGCTTCTCGGCCCTGGACGGGTTGATGATGGGCACGCGCAGCGGCGCGCTCGACCCCGGTGTGCTGCTGTGGCTGATGCAGCAGGGCTGGACGCACGAACGCATCGAACGCCTGCTGTACCGCGAAAGCGGACTGCTGGGTGTGAGCGGCCAAAGCGCCGACATGCGGCGGCTGCGGCAAATCGCGACGCAGGCGGATGCAGGCACGCCGTCGGATCGTGATCGTGCGCAGCTCGCGATCGACCTCTTCACCCACTGCATCGTGCGCGAGTGCGGTGCGGTGGCGGCGGTGTTGCAGGGGCTGGACGTGATCGCCTTCAGCGGCGGCATCGGCGAGCACGATGCGCAGTTGCGCCGCGACGTGGCACAGCGCCTGCAGTGGCTGGGCGTACAGATTGACGAGGCAGCCAACCGCGCAGCCGCAGGCGATGCGGTGCGCGCCATTCACACCGCGGGCAGCGCCGTGGAGTTGTGGGTGGTGCCCACCGACGAGGGCGTGGTGGCCGCGCAGGAGGCGGCGCGGTGTCTGGCGCGCGCTGGTTAGCGCTGGCCAGCACTGTCTAGCGCCGGCTAGACCTGCTGTGTCGCCCAAAGGTCGCGCAACTCGCGCTTGAGCACCTTGCCGATCGCGCTGCGCGGCAGCTCGGCGATGAAGCGCAGGCCGCTGATGCGCTGCGTCTTGCCCACTTGCGCATTGGCCCACTGGCGGATGGCGTCGGCGCTGTCGGCGCGACCTGCCTTGCGCACCACAAACGCCACCGGTGTCTCGCCCCACTCCTCACTGGGCACGCCCACCACCGACACATCGTCCACCGCGGCGTGCTGGCGCAGCACCGCCTCCAGATCGCTCGGGTAGATGTTGAAGCCGCCCGAGATGATCATGTCCTTGCGGCGGTCAAACAGCGTCAGAAAGCCGTCCGCATCAAAGCGGCCGATGTCGCCAGTGCGGATGAAGCGCTTGCCGTCGGGCGCAAACCACTCGGCCTCGCGCGTCTTTTGCGGCTGGCGGTGGTAGCCCTTCATCATGCCGCCCGAGTGGCCCACCACCTCACCGGCGTCACCGGGTGCCACCTCGCGGCCCTGCTCGTCGATCAGCCGGATGTCGTGGCCCTCGGCGGGATGGCCCACGGTGTACAGCTTGTTGGGGTGCAGGTGCGCCTCGAGGATGCAGGTGCCGCCGCCTTCGGTCATGCCGTAGAACTCCACCAGGCCGCCCGGCCAGCGCTGCAGCACATCGGCCTTGAGCTCGGCGCTGAAGGGCGCGCTGGTGGAGAACTTCACCTCGAACGACGACAGGTCGAAGCCGTCGAACTCGGGCAGCGCCATGATGCGGCGGTACTGCACCGGCACCAGCATGGTGTGCGTCACGCGCAGCGCTTCGGCCAGCTCGAGGTAGCTGCGCGCGTCGAACTTGTGCATCAGCGCCACGCAGCCTCCGAAGGCCAGCGTGGGAAAGAACACCACCAGCGTGGTGTTGCTGTACAGCGGCGTGGACAGCAACGTGACGGTGCGCGTGCCGTAGCCATACCTGCTGGCGCGCGTCACATGCGCCCAGCGCATGCTGTGCGGCTGCACGATGCCCTTGGGCTCGCCGGTGGTGCCCGACGAATAGATGATGTTGAAGGGCGCGTCGGGCGCGATCTTCACGGGTTTGGGCTGTGCGCCTGCGGGCAGCAGCCACGACTCGAGCGAACGCCCGGGCGCCCGCGTGCGCTGCGGCCCGATGGCGATGCGCGGCAGTGCGATTGCGCCCTCGTCCAGCGACTCATCGGCCAGCAGCAGCCGCGCCTGCGCGTCCTCGGCCATGCGGCGCAGGCTGGGCGTGCCTGCACCGGGCGCCAGCGGCGCCACCACCACGCCGGCGCGCAATGCACCCAGGAACACCACCGCATGGTCCACCGAATTGAGCGCACAGGTGGCGATCGCGTCACCGGGTTTCAGGCCGTCGCGCTGCAGGCTGGCGGCCACGCTGTCCATGGCCGCGTCCAGTTGCGCGTAGGTCAGCTGCCGGCCCTCGCGCGGCCCGCCTTCGCGCAGCGCCGGATGGTGTGGCGTTGTGCACCCATGCGCGCGGATGCAGTCGGCAATCAGGCCGAAGGCGGGCAGTGACATCGTCGGTTTCAGTGCGGCGTGGTCTGCTCGTACGCGGACACGCGGTGCGCAAAGTCGGCCAGCCACATCATCAGCTTGGGGTGCGTCTCGCGCCACGCGCCGGCAAAGCGGAAGTCCAGATAGCCCAACGCCGCGGCCTGCGCAATCTCGCCGATGTGCGGCGTGCCCGGGCGCGGCGTGCTCAGGTGCTGCTCCATGAAGTCGAGCGCGCGGTCCACCTTGCCCTGCTGGTGGTCCAGCCAGCTCTGCACATGGTGCTCGGCCGGGCGAAAGCGCTTTTCGTACACCTGCAAAATGGCCGCGTCGATCAGGCCGTCGGCCAGCGCCTGCTGGCGCAGCACCGCGATGCGTTGCGCGCCGGCGGGGATCAGCGTGTGATGGCCCTCGGTCTCGTCGATCCAGTCGACGATCACGCGCGAGTCGTACACCGCACTGCTGTCGTCCAGCACCAGCGCCGGAATCTTGCCCAGCGGGTTCTGCTGGCGGATGCTGTCCTTCGGGTCCACCGTGTCGGTGTTGACCACGTCCACGCGGTCGATCAGGCCGGTGATGATCAGCGCCATCTTGACCTTGCGGCCAAACGGCGATGCGGGGGATGAGCGCAGGGTGAGCATGGGATGTTCCGCAGGTGACGGTCAGGGGCTTCAAGTGTGCCAGCATGACTGTAATCTGCGTTGCGTCCCCGCTGCTGCGGCGCATGGGTGCAAGCCAGCGCGCTGCCACTTGCCCGCAGGACTGTGCGGGATTGCTTCACGGATTAAGGTGTGGCCATGACGATTTCTTCCTCTGGTGTGTTGCCGGCCTGTGTGCGTACCCGGCGCGCTGCGCTGGCGGCTGCGGCCACAGCAATGACAGCACTGACTACGCTGACTGCGCTGACGGTGCCAGCCTGGGCACAGGCCCCTGCGGCCACGGGCATATCCACCGCTGCCGCTGCTTGGCCCGCCAAGGCGGTCAAGATCCTGGTGCCCTATGCCGCAGGCGGCCCGGCCGACGTGGTGGCGCGCGAGATCGCGCAAAAACTCTCGACCCAGGTCGGTCAGCCGGTGGTGGTGGAAAACCTGGGCGGCGGTCTGGGTATCCCTGCACTCACGGCTGCTGCACGCGCCGAGCCCGACGGCCACACGCTGTATATGCCGGCCTTGGGCAACGTGGTGCTGCAGCCGCTGCTGAGCAAGTCCAGCGGCGGCGCCGACCTGCTGGCGCGCCTGAAGCCGGTGGGGCAGGTGTCCACGGGCGCGCATGTGCTGGTGGTGTCGGCCCGGCTGCCGGTGCGCAGCGTCAAGGAACTGGTGGACTACGCGCGCGCCGACCCCGGCAAGGTCAGCTTTGCGTCGGCCGGCACCGGCGGCACCGCACACCTGGCGATGGAAATGTTCCGGTCGTTGTCGCGCACCGAGGTGCTGCACGTGCCCTACAAGGGCAGCTCGGCGGCGGTTAACGATCTGGTGTCGGGCCAGGTGAGCGCGATGTTCTCCAGCCTGCCTTCACTGCAGGGGGTCGTCGACAAGGGGCTCGTACGGGTGATGGGTGTCACGGCCCCCAGCCGCTCAAGCGCCACACGCGACCTGCCGCAGATCTCGGCCACGCTGCCGGGCTTCGAGTACACCACTTGGTACGCCATGTACGCGCCGCAGGCCACGCCGCAGCCGGTGGTCGAGCGCATCAACGCCGCGCTGCGCCGTGTGCTGCACGACCCTGCCGTGGTGGCCAAGATCGAGCCCAGCGGCACCGAGTTGCTGGGCTCCAGCCCCGACGAGGTCACGCAACTGGTGCGACGCGAAACCGACAAATGGGGACGCATCATCCGTGAAGCCAACATCAGCATTGATTGAGCGCTGCACGGCCTGCGCGCGGTTCGGCGCCTTTGCGTTCGGCGTTGCGTTGGCCAGCGCCGCCCAAGCCTCATCCAACCCGGCCGGCATCGACTGGGTGCGCATTGCCGGTGCCGGCCAGCCCGCTTTTGACATCGCCCGCACCGAAACCACCGTGGGCCAGTTCCGCCGCTTTGTGCAGGCCACCGGCACCGTCACGCGGGCCGAGCGCCATGGCGGCGGCGAGGTGTACGAGGCCGGCTGGACGCGCAAGCCGGGCTGGGTGTGGTCGGCGCCGTTCGGCGTACCTGCGGGCCGCGCGAACCCCACGCACGACGACGAGCCCGCGGTGCATGTGACCTTTGACGAAGCCCAGGCGTTTTGCCGCTGGGCCGGCGGGCGCCTGCCCACCGATGCGCAGTGGGTCAGCGCCGCCTACACCGAGCAGCGCGACAACCCGCCCGCGCCGCTGCAGCGCGGCAAGACCTATCCGTTCCCCACCGGCGATTCACCGGCCGGGGCGCAATGCATCGGTGACTGCGGCCCGCAGGCCGAGCAGCGCGCCATCCGCCACGGCGCGAGCCTGCTGCGCGGCTTTGGCCATGCGCGTGCGGGCGCCACGCCGGCCGGGGTGAATGGCCTGCACGACATGGGTGCGAATGCGTGGGAGTGGGTGGACGAACCGCCCTGGGCCAAGGGCAGCGAAGAACGCCGCACCCGGGGCGGTTCATGGTGGTACGGCGCGGCGCAGATGCGCGCCGACCACCTGCAGGGCAAGCCGCCGCAGACCGCGGTGGTCTACATCGGCTTTCGCTGCGTGCGCTGAAGCTTCTTCAACCGCCCGCAAGGGTGCCGGCGTGATGGTTGCGCACCTGCGCGACAGCACAACCGGCTGCGTCGTCCAAGAATGGATGGAGGCGCTGCAGGCATCCGCCTGTCATCCCCGCCACACTCTGAGGAGACGCTCATGGACGATTTTTCCCGTCGCCGCTTTGTCGGCGCAGGCGCTGCACTGACGGCAGTTGGCGCGGTCCCCGGTGCCGCATGGGCGGCCATGGGGCCGAACGACAAGTTCGACTTGCTGGTACGCAATGCCAACGTTATCGACCCAAGTCAGAACCTGTCGGGCAAGCGCGATATTGGCATCCGCTATGGCCGCATCGAGGCGCTGGAGGCCAGCATCGCGCCGGAGCGCGCCCAGCGCGTGCTGGACGCCGGCGGCAAGCTGGTCACGCCCGGGCTGATCGACCTGCACTGCCACACCTATCCGTACGGCTCGGCCATCGGCATTCCGGCCGATGAACTGCTGGTGCATCAGTGCACCACCACCACCGTGTCCTCAGGTGACGCCGGCGCCAACAACTTTGCGGCGTGGCGGCGCTTCGTACAGCCGGCCTCGCGCACGCGGCAGTTTGCCTTTGTGCACATCGCGGTGGCTGGGCTGGCGGGCTTCCCGGTGCCCGAGCTGTTCAACATCGACTACGCACAGCCGGAGGTTGCTGCCCGCGCGGTGGCCGAGAACGCCGATCTGGTGCTGGGCGTCAAGGTGCGCATGAGCGAGAACGTGATCGCGCGCCACGGCTTGGAGCCTCTGCGGCGCGCCATCCGCGCCTGCGAGATGTCGGGCGTGCCGGCCAAGATCATGTGCCATATCGGTGGTGTGGCTGACCGCGAGCTGATGTCGCAGATCCTAGACGCGCTGCGGCCTGGCGACGTGCTGACGCATTGCTTCTCGGGGGCGCCGAACAACGCCGGCATGGGCACCAACATCGTTCAGGACGGCAAGCTGCTACCGGCGGCACTGGCGGCCAAGCGCCGCGGTGTGGTGTTCGACATCGGTCACGGCGGGGGCAGCTTCGACTACACGATTGCCGAGGCGGCGATGGCGCAGGGGTGCCTGCCCGACACCATCAGCTCGGATGTGCATGTCTTCTCGGCCAATACGCCGGGCATGCCCTACCTGCCCTGGGTGATGAGCAAGTTCCTGGGGCTGGGCTTCTCGCTGTCCGAGGTTGTATCGATGGCCACCGCCGCACCGGCGCGTGTGATCGCGCGCGTTCCCAAGCACGGCACGCTGCAGATCGGCGCGCCTGCCGACCTGTCGATCATGGAACTGGTGGAAGGGCCGGTTGAGTTTGTCGATACGCGCAACAACAAGCGCAGCGGCAAGGCCTACCTGAAGCCGGTGGGCACCGTGATCGCCGGCGTTGCGTCGGGCCGGCCGTACCAGTGGCCGTTCAGCGTGCGTTGAAACGCGTCGGCCGACGGTTGGCAGATGACAAAAAAGGGCTCCCGTAGGAGCCCTTTTTCTTGCGACTGCCTGGTCAGGCGGTCGTGACTTGCATCAATGCTGCTTGGCGCCCTCGCCCAGACGACGGCCCAGGCCCAGCACATACGGTGCGGTGCGTGCGGCCAGCATCGGATCACCGGCGCCCTCCACGCCCTTGGGCATGCGGTTGGGGTCGAAGTTGATCGTCAGGCAGGCGCCGCCGGCGTCGGCCGACACCGAGGTCAGCTTGAGCTGGCCCAGGGTCACCTTGCGGCGGCCCTCGGGCAGCGGCACGGTGGCGTTGTCCAGTTTGTCGCCGGGCTGCGCCACCTCGAGGTTGAAGTTGAAGGCCACATTGCCGGCCGCGACGCGCTGGCGCAGGTCGTCGAACAGGAAGCTCGGGCCCTTGGCCTTGGCGTCGTCATCCGGCAGGCCCTGCACGCCGCCCACGGGCTCGAAGATCCACTTGCCGGCGGTCTTCTGGCCCGAGGCGCTGGTGAAGATGAAGCCGTGCACACCCCAGTAGTTGACGTTGCCAAAGCTGGCCGGCACCGGCTGCGATGCAAAGTAGCGGCCCTGGATCAGCACCTCGGGGTTGGCGTCGGCAAAGGCCTTGACCTTGGCCGGATCGGCGGCCTTGGTGGCCGGGTCGGGCTGCAGCGAGGCCAGGCGGCCCAGGAACTGCTGCGGGTTGGCCGCGCCGAACACCGGTGCGTTGATGTTGCCGTGCTGCCAGACCTCGCCGCCGGGCAGGTCGAACTGCAGCGCCATGTTGCGCTGACCCTTGCCGTTGTCGGCGACCTTGGGGTTGGCGCCGCCCACCGAGAAGCGCACGATGACCGGAATCTTCTGGCCGCTGAAGGCCGAGGACGACGAGATGGCGCGGCCCTCTGCGCTGCCCACGAACTCGCCGGTGGCGCAGATGCCCTTGGCGCCCGAGCGGCGGTAGCCCTCGAACTTGCCAAAGGTGGCTTCGAACTGGTTGACCATGGTGGTCGGGTCCACCGGCGCGGCCGGTGCCACCGCGTGGGATGCGGCAAAGGACGGTGCGCTGGCCAGCGCGGCAGCCGTTGCAACGGCGCTCAGGATCAGATGTTTCACGGAGACTCCCTCGAAAAGAAATCACCGCGCCCGGATGGCGCGCGGCGGCGCGAGGAAGGGCGTGCACGCCGCCTCGCACCCTCGCGTTACGCAGGGTATCGGCGGCTGGATTCAGGCCTTGAGGGCGGGGCGGCCCCGGCTCAACCCCTGAGCTTAGCCCCGGCTCAGCCCAGATGGGCGCCCAGCAGGCCCGCGATCTCGAACATCGTCACCCGGTCCTTGCCGAACACCGGCCTGAGCTTGGCGTCGGCCAGGATGCTGCGCTTGTCCTTCGGGTCCTGCAGGCCCTGGGCCTTGATGTAGTCCCACAGCTTCTTCACCGCCTCGGTGCGGGCCACCGGCTCGGCGCCGATCACCGCGGCCAGTGCGGCGCTGGGCGCCCGGCCGCCGGCCTTGGGTGCCTTGGGCGTCTTAGGTGCCTTGGGTGCCTTGGCGGCTTTGGGTTTGACCGCAACTTTCTTGGCGGTGGTCTTGGCCGCTGTCTTGGCGGCCGTCTTGCCTGCGGTCTTGCGCGCCGGGTACTTGGACTCGCGCTGCTCGAATTCGAAGCTCACCTTGCCCTCTTCGGCGTTCCAGGCCAAAAAGGCCTTGAAGGCGCGTCGCGTGCGGTTGGAGATGAACTTCTCCAGCAGGTCGGTCTTGCCGGTATCCAGCAACTTGCTGAACTGCGCGCGCTCCACCGGCTGCTGCAGGATGATCTTGCCGCTCTTGAAGTCGCAGCTGGGCGTGGGCTGCGCATGCGTGGGCACCGACTTCTCGCACACGTAGTTGCTGCCGTGCTCGTGCACCGCGCCGCCGCACTTGGGGCACCTGCCCAGCGGTTCGCTGGCGGCAAAGTCGACGATCTCGCCGGTGTCGTCGTTCTTGTCGTCGCCAAAGTCGAACTCGAGCTTCCAGTTCTTGTCGTCGTCGCTGTACTTCAGCGCGATCTCGGCGGTGAACGGCCAGCCCGCCTTGGAGCGGAAGCCCTCCAGCGGGCCGATCTTCTTGTCGCGCAAAAAGGCCTCGACCTCGTGCAGCTCAAAAGTACGGCCGGCCGGAATCTTGGTGAACGAAAAACCGCAGCCCTCGTCGGCGCCCTTCTTGCCGGTGCAGGCGTAGCGGCGGTAGTTCTCCTTGACGATGCCACCGCAGTTGGGACAGGGTGTGGACAGCGTCGCGTAGTCGCCCGGCACCGTGTCGCGGTCGTATTCCTTGGCCTTCTTGACGATGTGCTCGGTCATCTGCGCGATCTCGCGCATGAAGGAGTCGCGCTTGAGCTTGCCCTGCTCCATCTGCGCGAGCTTGTGCTCCCATTCGCCGGTGAGCTCGGGGCGCGACAGTTCTTCCACGCCCAGCCCGCGCAGCAGCGTCATCAACTGAAAAGCCTTGGCCGTGGGAATGAGTTCGCGGCCCTCGCGCAGCATGTACTTTTCATTGAGCAGGCCTTCGATCACGGCCGCGCGCGTGGCGGGTGTGCCCAGGCCCTTGTCCTGCATGGCCTCGCGCAGTTCGTCGTCGTCCACCAGCTTGCCTGCGCCTTCCATCGCGCCCAGCAGCGTGGCTTCGGAGTAGCGCGCCGGCGGCCGCGTCTTCAGGCCGCGCGCCTCTGCATGCTCGGTGCGCACCGTCTCGCCCGAGCGCACCGGCACCAGCGTCTTGCCGGGCTTGTCACTGTCCTTGCCTTCCTTGGCGTCGCCACCGGCCACGTCTTCGGCTTCCTTGCCGTAGATGGCCAGCCATCCCGGCTTGACCAGCACCTTGCCTTCGCTCTTGAAGTGGTGCCCCAGCACCTGCGTGATGCGGGTGGTCACCGAGTATTCGGCGCTGGGGAAGAACACCGACATGAAGCGGCGCACCACCAGGTCGTAGATCTTCTGCTCGGCCTCGCTCAGGCCGTGGGGCGCCTCCAGCGTGGGAATGATCGCAAAGTGGTCGCTGACCTTGGTGTTGTCGAAGATGCGCTTGCTGGGCTTCACGTAGTCGTTGTTCAGCGCGGTCAGCGCGAACGGCGCCAGATGCCGCATGTCGCTGTCGGCCAGCATGGCAAAGGTCTTCTTCACCACCGGCAGGTAGTCCTCGGGCAGGTGGCGTGAGTCGGTTCGCGGGTAGGTCAGGGCCTTGTGGCGCTCGTACAGGCTTTGCGCCAGCGACAGCGTGGTCTTGGCCGAATAGCCGAAGCGGCCGTTGGCCTCGCGCTGCAGGCTGGTCAGGTCGAACAGGGCGGGGCTGGCCTGCGTGGTGGGCTTGCTTTCCTCGGTGACGCTGCCGGTTTTGCCGCGCACCGCGTCAACGATGGCCTGCGCCTCCTTCTGGCTCCACAGGCGCTCGGCGCGCTTCTCGGCGTCGTCGGCGTCCTTCTTCCACTTCGGATCGAACCAGCGCGCCGGGTATTCGCCAGCCTCGGCCAGAAAGCTCGCATGCACCTCCCAGTAGTCGCGGCTGATGAACTTGCGGATCTGCTCCTCGCGCTCGACCACGATGGCCAGTGTGGGCGTCTGCACCCGGCCCACGGTGGTCAGGAAGAAGCCGCCGTCGCGGCTGTTGAAGGCGGTGAAGGCGCGGGTGCCGTTGATGCCCACCAGCCAGTCGGCCTCGGAGCGGCTGCGTGCGGCATCGGCCAGGCCCTGCATCTGGCGGTCGCTGCGCAGGCTGTCAAAGCCGTCGCGGATGGCCTGCGGCGTCATGCTCTGCAGCCACAGGCGCTGCACCGGCTTGCCTAAAGGGGTGAACTTGCCGGCGCGCTCGGCACCTGCGTACTGCTCGATCAGGCGGAAGATCAGCTCGCCCTCGCGGCCGGCGTCGCAGGCGTTGATGAGTGCGGCCACGTCCTTGCGCCGCGCCAGCTTGACCACCGCGTTCAGCCGCGTCTTGGTCTTGTCCACCGGCTTGAGGTCAAAGTGCGGCGGGATCACCGGCAGGTGGGCAAAGCTCCACTTGCCGCGCTTGACGTCGTACTGCTCGGGCGCCTGGATCTCCACCAGATGGCCCACCGCGCTGGTGACCACGTAACGCTCGTTCTCGAAGTACTCATCGTGCTTGTCGAACTTGCCCGCCACGGGCGTGAGGGCGCGCACGATGTCATTGGCCACCGAGGGCTTTTCTGCAATCACCAAAGTCTTGGACATGGGCTGACGGGCTCGCTAGTGAGCTTGTTCCTTAGAATCCGCTTCCTCGCGCGCATACACGCACACGCGCACACGCACACACACACGCACGCGCGCACACGCGTGCATAATCAAACTAACAGAGATTCGGACATGCCCGCAAATGATCGGCCTTCCGCTCGGCCTTCCCGGGCCGGTGCGCCTGCACCTGCATCTGCATCCGCACCTGCACCCGCTGCAGCGGCCAAGGCTGCCCCCGCCAACGGCGGGCGGCGCATCCAGGCCCGGACGTCCAAGGTGCACGGCCGCGGCGTGTTTGCGCTGAGGGACATCCCCAAGGGCGAGGTCATCATCGAATACACCGGCGAGATCATCACCTGGAAGGAAGCCCAGCGCCGACCGCCGCACGATCCCCAGCAGCCCAACCACACCTTCTTCTTCCACATCGACGACAAGCGCGTGATCGATGGCGGCGCGGGCGGCAACACCGCGCGCTGGATCAACCACTCGTGCGATCCGAACTGCGAGGCCGACGAGGTGGAGGGCCGCATCTTCATCAAGTCGGTGCGCAAGATCCGCGCGGGCGAAGAGCTCAACTACGACTACGGCCTGATCATCGACGAGCGCTACACCAAGAAGCTCAAGGCCGAATACCCGTGCTGGTGCGGCAGCAAGCGTTGCCGCGGCACGCTGCTGGCACCCAAGCGCTAGTCCGCGCTGGCCTGCGCCCATCCTCGCTGACCCTTCACACACCGCGCAGGCGCCATGGGCCCCGCTGACGCTGATGCACCCCTGGCGCAGGGCCTGCCTGCGGCCGCCGAGCGGCTGTGGACCGAGCTGGCACCCGTCTGGCCGGGCTTCAGCGTGGAACTGTTGCCCGAGATCGATTCGACCAACACCGAGTTGATGCGCCGCGCGCGCGCCGGCCGCACCGAGCCGCTGCTGCTGGTGGCGCAGCGTCAAACCGCAGGACGCGGTCGCCTGGGCCGCGCCTGGGCCAGCGCGCCGGGCGACTCGCTCACCTTCTCGATCGGTGTGCCGCTGGCGCCTGTCAGCTGGTCGGGCCTGTCGCTGGTGGTGGGGGTTGCGCTGGCCGACGCGCTGGACGGGTTGTCGGGGGGGGCATGCGCTGAACCATCGGCCGCAGCGCCTGTTGCGCCTGCAGCACCTACTGCGCAGCCCCGCCTGGCGCTCAAGTGGCCCAACGACCTGTGGCTGTGCGGTGGCGACCGTCGTACTGCCGACGACCGCAAGCTCGCGGGCATCCTGATCGAGACCGCCGTAGCGGCGCTGCCCCCGGCCGACGCAACCAGCGCCGCAGCCGCACGCCAGGTGATCGTCGGCATCGGCATCAACCTGGCAGCCCCCCCCGCCGACGGCCTGTCCACGCCGCCCGCGGGCCTGCGCGAGCGAGTGCCGGGCGCGGAGGCTGGCGCCGTGCTGGCGCAGGTGGTGCCGCCGGTGATGCAGGCGCTGCGCGCGTTCGAGCGCACCGGCTTTGCGCCCTGGCAGGCTCGCTTTGCGGCGCGCGATGCGCTGCACGGCCGCCGCGTGAAGCTGAGCGATGGCCGCGAAGGCGAGGCGCGCGGCGTCAATGCGCAGGGCGAACTGCTCGTGCACACTGACCGCGGCATGCAGACGGTGTCCACTTCCGAGATCAGCGTACGCCCCGCCGGCGCGCCTGCTGCCACGGCACCGGCGTCGAAGCTGTCCTCGGCGCCCTGAGCATGCTGCGCTACGCCCTGATCGCCCTGCTGCTGGCCAACCTGCTGTATGCGGCGTGGGCGGCCGGCGGGCTGCGCAACTTCGGGCTGATGCCCGCATCGCAGCGCGAGCCCGAGCGCGTGGCGCGGCAGATCGAGCCGCAGTCGATGCGGGTGCTGCCGCCCGAGGAGGCCGCGCGGATGGAGGCCTCGGCGCGCGGTGCGCAGTGCCTGCAGTCCGCCCCCATCGCCGCCGCGCGGCAGGCGGCCGTGCGCGACGCGCTGGCCGCATGGCCGCTGGGCAGCTGGGTGCTGGATGCTGCCGCGCGCCCAGCCAATGCCGCCAGCGCCCCGGCCACGGGCGATGCGGTGCTGCGTCTGCCGGTGGTGGACGAATCGCTGCGCGCGCGCCTGGGCGAGCTGCAGGCGGTGCTGGGGGCTGCGCAGGACGGCAACCCGGCGGGCATCGCGCTGCAGCCCTGCCGCTAGCCGATGAATCGGGCGCGGCCGGCGCCTCGGCGGCTTCCACGGCCTGCGCCGCAGCTTCGATCCGCGACAATCACGGGCTGCGAAGTTGCATCCCGAAACGGAGAACCCCATGACCATCAAGCTCTACTACGCCTCGGGCGCCTGCTCGTTCGTGCCGCACGCCCTGCTGGAGGCGGCTGGCGCCAGCTTCGAGCCGGTGGCCGTCAAGCTGCACAAGCAGGAGCAGTACGGCGACGAGTACAAGGCCATCAACCCGCGCAGCCAGGTGCCGGTGCTGGTGGACGATGGCCAGGTGATCACGCAGATCGTGGCCATCGTCGACTACATCGACCAGCGCTTTGCGGCCAGCGGCTTCATCCCGCGCGAGCCGCTGGCGCGCGCTCGGGTGATGGAAGCCTTTGCGTGGATGAACAACACGGTGCATCCCACCTTCACCCACATCTTCATGCCGCACAAGTTCACCGACCAGGCCGAGGCGCAGGCGGAGCTCAAGCGCTTCAACACCGGCGTGTACCGCAAGCTGCTGGGCGAGATCGAGGCGATGGCGGCGCAAGCCGCCGCGGCCGGCCACGGCTGGCTGGGCGGCGCGAACTTCGGCCCGCTCGACCCGTATGCGCTGACGCTGATGCGCTGGGGCACCATCGCCGGCATCGACCCGGCGACCTACCCCGCGCTGTGGGCGCATGTGCAAAAGGTGGCGCAGCATGCGCCGGTGCAGCGCGTGATGGAGCGCGAGCGCCTGCAACTGAGCCTGTACAAGCCGGCCTGATGGCCCGCCAGCAGGCTCAGGCCTGCGGCACCACGAAGCGAACCGTCACCCGCGTGCCCGGCGGGCGTGCGCCCGGCTGGGCATCGTCGAGCGACACCGCCGCCTGGTGCTGCCGCGCGATCTCCAGCACGATGGGCAGGCCCAGGCCCGAGCCGTCCACGTCGGTGCCCAGCGCGCGATAAAAGGGCTGGAACACCAGCTCGCGCTCGGCCGGCGGAATGCCGGGGCCCGAGTCCTCCACCTGCAGCACCATCGTGTGCGCAAACGGGTCGGCCTGCAGCCGTACCGTCACCACGCCGGGGCGCTCGGTCGATGAGGGCGTGTAGGTGAGCGCGTTGTCCACCAGGTTGCGCACCATCTCCTTGAGCAGCGTCGGATTGCCCTGCAGCGACAGGCCGGTGCCGCCGGGCTGCGGGCCGTCGTAGCCCAGATCGATGCGCCGGTCGATGGCGCGCGGCACCGAGTCCTGCACCACCTCCAGCGTCAGGGCCGCCAGGTCGCAGCTTTGGCGCGCCAGGGCGTCGCCGCGGCTTTCGGCGCGCGCCAGCGCCAGCAGCTGGTTGACGGTGTGGGTGGCGCGGATGCTCGAGCGTTCGATCTGTTTGAGCGACTGCTTGAGCTCGTCGGCGCTGCCGCCCTGGCGCTGTGCCAGATCGGCCTGCATGCGCAAGCCGGCCAGCGGCGTCTTGAGCTGGTGCGCCGCGTCGGCCAGAAAGCGCTTTTGCGTGGCGATCGAGCCCTTCAGGCGCGACAGCAGGTCGTTCACCGAGGCCACCAGCGGCGCCACCTCCAGCGGCACCGCGTGCTCGTCCAGCGGGCTCAGGTCGTCGGGCTTTCGCGCGCGGATGCGCTCTTCCAGCAGCGACAGCGGCTTGATGCCGCGCACCAGCGCCAGCCACACCATCAGCACCGCCAGCGGCAGCAGCAGCAGCTGGGGCATCAGCACGCCCTTGATGATCTCGGTGGCCAGCACCGAGCGCTTCTCGCGCGTCTCGGCCACCTGCACCAGCACCAGCGGGTTGCCCGGCAGGTCGAGCTTGACCCACAGCGCGGCCACCCGTACGTCCAAGCCGCGCATCTCGTCGTCGCGCAGGTGCAGGTCGCGCAGCGGGATCTCGCCGGGCAGCGGCCGCTCGTCTTCAGGCGGCGCGGGCAGGTCGCGCTCGCCGGAGAGCAGTTCGCCGCGCGGGCCGCGCACCTGGAAGTAGATGAGGTCGGAGTCGTCGGCGCGCAGGATCTCGCGCGCGGGCTGCGGCAGGTTCATCTGCGGCCGTCCGTCCTGCACCGTGATCAGCCGCGCCAGCACCCGCACGTTGTATTCCAGCGCGCGGTCAAACGGCTTGCCGGCGATGCTTTGCGCCACCACCCAGGTGAGCGCCAGCGCGATCGGCAGCAGCAGCATCAGCGGCGTGAGCATCCAGTCGAGGATCTCGCCGAACAGCGAACGCTGCTCGCGCTGGAAGAGCTTCACGGCGTGGGGCCTTCGGTGGCGCTGCGGCCGGTGGGCAGCAGGGTGTCGGTGGCGCGCGGCACGGGCCGCGTGGCGGCAGGCTCAGCCCGGGATCTTCTCAAGGCAGTAACCCAGCCCGCGCACCGTGGCGATGCGGATCGGGCCCTTCTCGATCTTCTTGCGCAGGCGGTGGATGTACACCTCGATCGCGTTGTTGCTGACCTCTTCGCCCCATTCGCACAGGCGCTCGACCAGCTGGTCCTTGCTGACCAGGCGGCCTGCGCGCTGCAGCAGCACCTCCAGCAGGCCGAGTTCGCGCGCCGACAGCTCGATCATCTTGCCTTCGATGGTGGCCACGCGGCCGGCCTGGTCGTACACCAGCGGGCCGTGCTTGATGGTGCTGCTGGCTCCGCCCATGCCGCGGCGGGTGAGGGCGCGCACGCGGGCCTCGAGCTCCTGCAGGCTGAAGGGCTTGGCCATGTAGTCGTCGGCGCCGTAGTCCAGGCCCTTGACGCGCTGCTCCACGCTGTCGGCGGCGGTGAGGATCAGCACCGGCAAGGCCGAGCCGCGGCTGCGCAGGCGCTTGAGCACCTCCAGGCCGTGCAGCTTGGGCAGGCCCAGGTCGAGGATCAGCAGGTCGAATTCGTTGTTGGTCAGCAGCGCGGCATCGGCCTCGGTGCCGTTGGCCACATGGTCCACCGCCGCGCCGGATGCGCGCAGCGCACGCAGCAAGCCGTCGGCCAGAACCTGGTCGTCTTCGGCAATCAGAATGCGCATGCCCGTCTCCTGGTTCGGCGCGCCGGTACCGCGTTGGCGCGCCGTGGTGATACAAATTCTAGGCGGGCGCCGTGGGCCCCGCATAGGCTTCCAGCCCGAGTGCGACCACGGTGGCCACATCGGCGCCCACCTCGGCGCGAAACTCGTCCTCGGCCTGGCGCACCGCCTCGCGAAAGGCGCGCAGCCAGTCCAGCCCCAGAGCGGTAAAGCGCACGCGCCGCGCGCGGCCGTCGAGCGGGTCGGCCTCGCGGGTGACGATGCCCCATGCTTCGCACTGGTCCACCAGATCGCCCATGGCCTGCTTGCTCATGCCCGCGGCCTGGGCCAGATCGACCAGCCGCGCGCCGCGCAGCGACAGGTGGCGGGTGATGTGGATGTGCGCCGCGCTCACCTGCGCGCGCGCCGCCAGGTTGGACAGCGCCAGCGGCGCGTGCGGGCTGCGTGCCATCAACTCGAGCACCCGCTCGTCAAAGCGCCGCATCGCGTGGCCCAGCAGACGGCCCAGGTGCGTCTGGCGCCAGCCGTCGTCGGGCGGGACGTCTGCAAGAGATGGGTTGTCGCCCATCAGCAAATGGTAAGCCAAACTGACCAATAAACCTGTTTACCGGCATCTACTCAAGGCGCTAGAGTACTGGTCAAGCATCCAGCCTGTGAGCGTAACCAGTGGATGCGGGACGCCTCAGCCACATTTCAGTCACATGCAACCTGTTGATATTCAAGGAGATTTTCATGGACGCACAAGTCAAGGGCACCAGCATCGCCGGCGCCAACAGCGAAAAGGCCAAGGCCCTGCAGGCCGCGCTCGCGCAGATCGAAAAGCAGTTCGGCAAGGGCACCATCATGCGGCTGGGCGAGGGCGAGGCCATCGAGGACATCCAGGTGGTGTCCACCGGCTCGCTGGGCCTGGACATCGCGCTGGGCGTGGGCGGCCTGCCGCGCGGCCGGGTAGTCGAGATCTACGGCCCGGAATCCTCGGGCAAGACCACCCTCACCCTGCAAGTCATCGCTGAAATGCAGAAGCTGGCCGGCACCTGCGCCTTTGTCGATGCCGAGCACGCCCTGGACGTGCAGTACGCGCAGAAGCTGGGCGTGAACCTGCCCGACCTGCTGATCAGCCAGCCCGACACCGGCGAGCAGGCGCTCGAGATCGTCGACAGCCTGGTGCGTTCCGGCGCGGTCGACCTGATCGTGGTGGACTCGGTGGCTGCGCTCGTGCCCAAGGCCGAGATCGAAGGCGAGATGGGCGACAGCCTGCCCGGCCTGCAGGCCCGCCTGATGAGCCAGGCGCTGCGCAAGCTGACCGCCACCATCAAGAAGACCAACTGCATGGTCATCTTCATCAACCAGATCCGCATGAAGATCGGCGTGATGTTCGGCAGCCCCGAGACGACGACCGGCGGCAACGCGCTCAAGTTCTACGCCTCGGTGCGACTGGACATCCGCCGCACCGGCACCATCAAGAAGGGCGAGGAATCCATCGGCAACGAGACCAAGGTCAAGGTGGTGAAGAACAAGGTCTCGCCGCCGTTCAAGACGGCCGAGTTCGACATCCTGTTCGGCGAGGGCATCAGCCGCGAAGGCGAGATCATCGACATGGGCGTCAATGCCGGCATCCTCGACAAGTCGGGCGCCTGGTACGCCTACAGCGGCGAGAAGATCGGCCAGGGCCGCGACAACGCGCGCGAGTTCCTGCGCGAGAACCCCGAGCTGTCGCGCGAGATCGAAAACAAGATCCGCGAATCGATTGGCATCGCGTTGCTGCCGGCAGGCGTCGCTGACGATGACGGCGAGGGCGACGAGTAAGGCCGGCGCTGCCAGCGCCGCGGGCGGGGCCACCGGATCGCAGCGCCTGTCCCTCAAGGGCCGGGCGCTGCGACTGCTGAGCCAGCGCGAACACTCGCGCGCCGAGCTCGAGCGCAAGCTGGCCGCGCACGAGCAGCAGCCCGGTGAACTGGCCGCCGCGCTCGATGCGCTGCAGGTCAAGGGCTTCATCAGCGAGGAGCGCGTGGCCGAATCGGTGCTGCACCGGCGCGCCGCGCGCTTTGGTGCCGCGCGCATCCGCCACGAGCTCAAGGCCAAGGGCCTGCCCGACGGCGTGGTGGCGCAGGCGGTGGCGCAGTTGCGCGGCACGGAACTCGAGCGCGGGCAGCAGGTGTGGCGTGCCAAGTTCGCGCAGGCGCCGCAGGATGCGAAAGAGCGTGCCCGTCAGGCGCGGTTTCTGGCTGCGCGCGGCTTTGGTGGCGAGGTGATCGCGCGCGTGCTGCGCGGCGGGTTCGAGGCGCAAGACACCGACGCAGGCCCCGATGCCGGTACCTGAGCGCTGCGCCTGCTCTCAGAGCCCCAGCATCAGCTTGAGGTTTTGCACCGCGGCGCCGCTCGCGCCCTTGCCCAGGTTGTCCAGGCGCGCGATCAGTACCGCATGACGGTGCGCCTCGTTGGCAAACACGCGCAGCTCCATCTTGTTGGTGTCGTTCAGCGCCAGCGCATCGAGCTTGCCGTTGTCGGTGGCAGGCTCCACCGTCACCCATTCGCTGCCGGCGTAGTGCGCGGCCAGCACATCGTGCAGCTGCGCGCCGCTGGGCCGGCCGGGCAGCAGGTCCAGGTGCAGCGGCAATTGCACCAGCATGCCCTGGCGGAAGTTGCCCACCGAGGGCATGAAGATGGGCCGGCGCTGCAGGCCGGTGTACTTCATGATCTCGGGCACATGCTTGTGCTGCAGCCCGAGCCCGTACACCTCGAACGCCGGCGCGGTGCCGGCTTCGTAGGCCTCGATCATCTGCCGCCCACCGCCTGAATAACCACTGACGGCGGGCAGCGCGATGGGAAAGTCGCGCGGGATCAGGCCGGCATCCACCAGCGGCCGGATCAGCGCGATGGCGCCCGTCGGGTAGCAGCCGGGGTTGGACACGCGACGCGCCGACATCACTGCCTCGCGCTGCCCGGCGCACAACTCTGGAAAGCCAAACACCCAGCCGTCTGCGGTGCGGTGCGCGGTGGACGCGTCGATCACGCGGGCCGAAGGCTTGCCGGTCTCGGCGGCGATGGCGTCTAGCATTGCCACCGTCTTGCGCGCCGCGTCGTCGTGCAGGCACAGGATGACCAGGTCCACGCCGCGCATCAGGTCCTTCTTGGCGGCCGGGTCCTTGCGCCGCTCTGGAGCGATGCTGACCACCTCGACCTGCAGCATCGCGGCCAGGCGCTCGCGGATCTGCAGGCCGGTGGTGCCCGCTTCGCCATCGATAAAGACTTTGGGCATGGGCAGATACGGTCGATATAGGGGCAGGCTGGGGCGGCGCGCTGTAAGCCGTGCACAAGGTTTGTGCAATGCAGCATGATACATTTGAACGCGGCGCCCACGCTGCGTTTGCCGTGCCGTGTGCACCTTGCGGTTGGTCCTGAGGGGGACCCGAACAACAACCCGTTTCCAGAAGAGACGCCTCATGAAGATTCACGAGTACCAGGGCAAGGAGATCTTGCGCAGCTTTGGCGTGCCCGTTCCGCGCGGCATCGCAGCTTTCACTGTGCAGGAGGCCGTGGAGGCTGCACAAAAACTCGGCGGCCCGGTGTGGGTGGTCAAGGCCCAGATCCACGCGGGTGGCCGCGGCAAGGGCGGCGGCGTCAAGGTGGCCAAGTCGATCGATGAGGTGAAGGCCCGCGCCGGCGACATCCTGGGCATGCAGCTCAAGACGCACCAGACCGGGCCCGAGGGCCAGAAGGTGCGCCGCCTGTACATCGAGGAAGGCGCCGATATCCAGAAGGAGTACTACCTGTCGGTGGTGACCGACCGCGCGACGCAGAAGGTGGCCTTCATTGCCTCCAGCGAAGGCGGCATGGACATCGAAGAGGTGGCGCACAGCACGCCCGAGAAGATCGTCAAGGTGTTCGTCGACCCGCTGACGGGCATGGTCGACGCGCAGGGCGTGGAATTGGCCAAGGGCGTGGGCATGCCCGCCGATTCGCAGGCGCAGTTCATCGACGTGTGCCGCAAGCTCTACCAGTGCTACATGGACACCGACGCCTCGCTGGTGGAGATCAACCCGCTGAACCGCGACGGCAAGGGCAACATCATTGCGCTGGACGCCAAGTTCAACTTTGATTCGAACGCGCTGTTCCGCCACCCCGAGATCGTCGCGCTGCGCGACCTGGACGAGGAAGACCCGGCCGAGATCGAGGCCAGCAAGTTCGACCTGGCATACATCAGCCTGGACGGCAACATCGGCTGCCTGGTGAACGGCGCGGGCCTGGCGATGGCCACCATGGACACCATCAAGCTGTTCGGCGCCGAGCCAGCCAACTTTCTGGACGTGGGCGGCGGCGCCACCCCCGAGAAGGTCACCGAGGCCTTCAAGATCATGCTGAAGAACCCTAAGGTCAAGGCGATCCTGGTGAACATCTTCGGCGGCATCATGCGTTGCGACACCATCGCCACCGGCGTGATTACCGCCTGCAAGGCGGTCAACCTGAGCGTGCCGCTGGTGGTGCGCATGAAGGGCACCAACGAAGAGCTGGGCAAGAAGATGCTGGCCGAATCCGGCCTGCCCATCATCAGCGCCGACACCATGGCAGAAGCGGCCCAGAAGGTCGTGGCAGCCGTCTCCAAGTAAGCCGGGGTAAGCATCATGTCGATCTACATCAACAAGAACACCAAAGTCATCACCCAAGGCATCACCGGCAAGACGGGCCAGTTCCACACCGAGAAGTGCCAGGAGTACGCCAACGCCAAGAACTGCTTCGTGGCGGGCGTGAACCCCAAGAAGGCCGGCGAGAAGATCTTCGACATCCCGATCTACGCATCGGTGAAGGAAGCCGCCAGCCAGACGGGCGCCACGGTCAGCGTGATCTACGTGCCGCCCGCGGGCGCAGCCGCTGCCATCTGGGAAGCGGTGGAAGCCGACCTGGACCTGGCCATCTGCATCACCGAAGGCATCCCCGTGCGTGACATGCTCGAAGTGCGCAACAAGATGAAGGCCAAGGAGGCCGCCGGCGGCAAGAAGACGCTGCTGCTGGGCCCCAACTGCCCGGGCCTGATCACGCCCGAAGAAATCAAGATCGGCATCATGCCGGGCCACATCCACAAGAAGGGCCGCATCGGTGTGGTGAGCCGCTCGGGCACGCTCACCTACGAGGCGGTGGCGCAGCTCACCGAAATCGGCCTGGGCCAGAGCAGCGCCGTGGGCATCGGTGGTGACCCGATCAACGGTCTGAAGCACATCGACGTGATGAAGGCCTTCAACGACGATCCGGACACCGACGCCGTGATCATGATCGGCGAGATCGGCGGGCCCGACGAGGCCGAGGCCGCGCGCTGGTGCAAGGCCAACATGAAGAAGCCGATCGTGGGCTTCATCGCGGGCGTGACCGCGCCCCCCGGCAAGCGCATGGGCCACGCCGGTGCGCTGATCAGTGGCGGTGCCGACACGGCCGACGCCAAGCTCGCCATCATGGAAGAGTGCGGCTTCAAGGTGACGCGCAACCCGTCCGAGATGGGCAAGCTCCTCAAAGCCCTGCTCTGAAAACCAACGCCCGCTCCGTTTTGCGGTTGTCGGGCGTGCAGGGCTCTGCTATGTTCCCCTGATCTGCAGGGGTGCCTTTGGGGTCAACGTTTGTTTTTCTGGCCATCGCGGCCATCGCGCTTGCGGTGGGCGTGGCCGTTGGCGTGGCCTGGGGCCGCAACCTCGAGCGGCAAGTGCTGTTGCGTGCGCGTGCGGCGGGTGCCGCGTCGCAGGGCGGCAAGCCGCGGGTGGGGGCGTCTGCCGCAGCGCGTGCCGGCAGTGCAGCCGAACCTGGCGCCGGTGAATCTGGCTCGGGTGGGGCGGCTGTGCCCTCTGCCCAGGGTGCTGGCGCGCAGCGCCCGCCCCGCGCCCTGCTGCCGGGCAAGGACACGCCGTCACTGCCAACGGCGAACTGGTCTTGCCCGTCTCCGTTGGCCGCTATCAGCTCGATGCGGTGCTGGGCCGGGGGGCCATGGGCTGCGTGTACCGCGGCCACGACCCCAAGGCCGACCGCGCGATTGCGCTCAAGACCCTGATCCCCGGCACCGAAGGCGGCAGCCTGTCGGGCGACACCCAGACCGATTCGGCTCGCGAGCGCTTTTTTCGCGAAGCCGAGAAGGGCGGTCGCCTCAAGCACCCGGGCATCGTGACGATCTATGACGCGGGGGAGGTACGGGGTTTGGCCTACATCGCGATGGAACTGCTGCACGGGCGCGACCTGAGCCATCGCTGCGCGTCGGGCGCGCTGCTGCCGGCAGCACTTGTGGCGTCGTTGATGGCGCAGGTGGCCGAGGCGCTGGGCCACGCGCACGACCGCAAGGTGGTGCACCGCGACATCAAGCCGTCCAACCT
>JBJTCL010000005.1:0-8906 GCA_046091865.1 Burkholderiaceae bacterium
TCCGCTGCGCGAGGTGGGCGAGCGGGTGGGCACGGTGATCATGTTCACCCTGGTGGGCCCGGGCCGCAGGCTGCGCCGCAGCAGGGTCAGCGCGATCGCCAGGTTCAGCAGGTTCCAGGCAATGCCGTTGATGAAGGCAGCGTGGTAGGAGCCGGTCAGATCAAACACCTTGCCGCTCATCCAGCCGCCGAGCGCCATGCCCACCAGGGTGAACATGATCACCGTGCCCACCCGCTCGCCCACCTCGCGCAGCGGAAAGTGCTCGCGCACGATGATCGCGTAGCTGGGCACGATGCCGCCCTGGAACAGACCGAACAGCGCCGACACCACATACAGCGACACCAGCCCGTCGAAGGGCAGGAACAGCAGCAGCGCGATGCCCTGCAGCACCGAACCCAGCACCAGGGTGCGCAGGCCGCCGATGCGGTCGCAGATGGCGCCCGACACCAGCCGGCTGACGATGCCCGCCGCCAACATCAGCGACAGCATCTCGGCGCCGCGCGCCGGGCCGTAGCCGAGGTCGGTGCAGTAGGCGACGATGTGCACCTGCGGCATGGACATGGCCACGCAGCAGCCGGTGGCTGCGATGCACAGCAACACCGTGGCCAGGCGCGGCGACAGGCCGAAGGGCTGGCCGCTGGCGGTGGTGCCCGCACTGCCTGCCGGTCCGCGCAGCGAGGCCTGCACACCAAACAGCGCGGGCGGTGGCGGACGCATCAGCAGCGCCAGGCCCACCATCACGCAGCCCAGGCCGATGCCGAGGCCCCAGTAGGTGGGCCGCCATCCATAGAGTTCGATGAAGTGCTGCACGATCGGCGGCCAGATCGTGCCGCCCAGGTAGTTGCCGCTGGCGCATACCGCCACTGCAATGCCGCGGCGCTTGTCGAACCACAGCGAGGTGTCGGCCAACAGCGGCGAAAACGTCGAGCCGCTGCCGATGGCGCCGATCAGCAGGCCGTGCGCGAATGCGAAGGTCCACACGTTGGGCGACAGCGCAGCGGCGATGAAGCCGCCGCCCAGGCACAGCCCGCCCAGCAGCAGCGGCAGGCGCACGCCGCGCTTGTCGGCCAGCCGCCCCATGGCGATGCCGCCGGCGCCAAAACCCAGCATCAGCAGGGTGTAGGGCAGCGAGGCGTCGGCGCGGCTGATGCCGAACTCGCCCTGCACATAGGGCAGCACCACCGGCACCACGTACATGCCGCTGGCGCCCACGGTCATCAGCGCCAGCGTGACCATCAGGCGCAACCAGGCGGTGCGCGAGTCGATCAGCGCCAGTGCCTGCTGCTCGGCCAGGGCGGTGGTGTCGGCGGCGGTGGAGCTCATTGCCTGCATCATGGACTGCAGTGTGCGCCATGGCGGGCGCCGGGGGTGCAATCCAGGCGACGCGGCCAGCCCGACCGGTCAGGCCCCGGGCGAGCGCTATTGCGCAGGCCGCTCGAGAACCATCTCCAGCAGCCGCGTGAGCGCATGCGCCACGGTGGCGGCACGCACCTGCGCGCGGTCGCCGTCAAAGCGGCGCGTTTCGCTGCTCAGCAGCCCGTCCACCGAATAGCCGAACCACACTGTGCCCACCGGCTTGGCGCGGCTGCCGCCGGTGGGGCCGGCAATGCCGGTCACCGCCACGCTCACCTGCGCGCGCGAATGGCGGACGGCACCAAAGGCCATGGCGCGGGCCACCACCTCGCTGACGGCGCCGTTGGCGTCGATCAGTGCGCGGTCCACGCCCAGCGATTCGGCCTTGGCCTCGTTCGAGTAGGTGATGAAGCCACGCTCGAACCACAGGCTCGAGCCGCTCAGGCCAGTGCAGGCGGCGGCGATCAAGCCACCGGTGCAGCTTTCGGCGGTGGCCATCATCCAGCCGCGCTGCTGCAGCGCCTCGGCCAGCGCGGCGCAGATGTGCGGGACGTCGGGTGCGTTCACAGAAACCTCCACAGGGCGATCACCAGCAGCGTGCAGAACGCGGCCACCAGATCATCGAACAGGATGCCGAAGCCGCCGCGCGCACCAAAGCCCTTGAACAGGCTGTCGGCCCAGCGCACCGGGCCGGGCTTGGCGGCATCAAAAAAACGGAACAGCAGGAAGGCCGCCAGCTGCTGCCAGAAGCCGGTGGGCGTGATGAGCCACAGCACCAGCCAGAAGGCGACGATCTCGTCGATGACGATGGCGCTGGCGTCGCTTTGTCCCAGGTGGCTGGAGGTGACGGTGGCGGCCCACCAGCCCACCAGCATGGTGATGCCGATGATGGTGGCCCACTGCGCGTCGGTGGGCTCCCACACGAAGCTGATCATCAAGAAGGCCAGCCAGGCCCAGAGCGTGCCGGCGGTGCCGGGCGCGCGCGGGCTCAGGCCCGAGCCAAAGCCCATGGCAATGAAGTGCGCGATGTGGCCACGCAAAAAGGGGGCGCTGGCGCGGCGCGGCGCAGCGGCGGATGGAGGCTGGGGCGTGGGTTCCATGGCCTCAGGCGCCCGCCGCAAAGTGGTTAAACGAGGTAAAGCGCCGCGCGATGGCGTGGCCTTGTGCGTCCAGCACGCGTTGGCCCGATGCCGCATCGATGGCGCCGATGCGCGTCACGCGCACGCCTGCATTGCGGGCCGCCTGCAGCACGGCATCGCGCTGCGCGGGCGGCGCGGTGAAGCACAGCTCGTAGTCGTCGCCGCCGGCCAGCGCTAGGTCCAGCCGCGCGTCGGCATCGGTGATCTCGGCGCAGGCCAGCAGGCTTTGCGCCGCATCAGCGTCCAGCGTGGCCCCCACGCCCGATGCGTCCAGGATGTGCTGCAGGTCGCCCAGCAGCCCGTCGCTCACGTCAATGGCGGCGCTGGCGATGCCGCGCAGGGCTTGTCCCAGGGTCACGCGCGGCGTGGGCTGCTCCATGCGGGCACGCGCTGCGGCAAAGGCGGTCTGGCTGATGGCGGCGCGGCCGCGAAACACTTCGAGCGCCAGCCGCGCATCGCCCAGCGTGCCGCTGGCCCAGATGTCGTCGCCCGCCTTTGCGCCGCTGCGCAGCCGGGCCTGGCCCGCGGGCACTTCGCCAAAGACGGTGATGCAGATGTTGAGCGGCCCGCGCGTGGTGTCGCCGCCCACCAGCGTGCAGCCGTGTGCGTCGGCCAGCGCGAACAGGCCGCGTGCGAATGCCTCCAGCCACGCGGCATCAGCTTCGGGGAGCGCCAGTGCCAGTGTGAAGGCACGCGGCGTGGCGCCGCAGGCCGCCAGGTCGCTCAGGTTCACCGCCAGCGCCTTGTGGCCCAGGCGCGCGGGCTCCACCGTGCTCAAAAAATGACGACCCTCCACCAGCATGTCGCTGGAGATGGCCAATTGCATGCCTGATGTGGGCTGCAGCAGCGCGCAGTCGTCTCCGATGCCCAGCGCCACGCCGGGCTGCGGCTGCACCACCGGCCGCTGGAAAAAGCGGCGGATCAGCTCGAATTCGCCCAGGCTCATGCGGCGCGCCGCTCAGTGCAGCGAGCGCGTGCTGCCGCCCGACAGCACGAAGGCGGGGATGGGCGCCTCAAAGCGTTCGCCATCCTCGGCCACGAAAAAATAGTGCCCGTGCATCATGCCGCTGGGCGTGCGCAGGCGGCAACCGCTGGTGTACTGAAAGCTCTGGCCGGGCTGCAGCAGCGGCTGGTGACCCACCACGCCCAGGCCCTTGACCTCTTCGGTGTGGCCGGTGGCGTCTTCAATCACCCAGTGGCGCGAGATCAGCTGTACTGCCACATCCCCCACATTGGCGATGGTGATGGTGTAGCTGAAGGCGTGCACGCCCTCGGCGGCATCGGACTGCTGCGGCAGGTAGGCCGGTTCGGCCTGCACTTCGACGGCGTAGGTGGGCATGCGCGGATGTTAAACGGGGGCGGCCGCGGGCAGCGAACTGCGAAAATGCCCGGCATGAGCCGAATCCACCGCATCGCACCGTCCATCCTGTCGGCCGACTTCGCCCGCCTGGGCGACGAGGTCCGCAACGTCATCGCCGCCGGCGCCGACTGGATCCACTTTGACGTGATGGACAACCACTACGTGCCCAACCTGACCTTCGGGCCGATGATCCTGCAGGCGATCAAGCCGCATGCGAAGACGCCCGCGGGCCAGCCGGTGCCGATGGACGTGCACCTGATGGTGCAGCCGGTGGACGCGCTGGCGGCCATGTTTGCCGATGCCGGGGCCGACTACATCAGCTTTCACCCGGATGCGTCGGCGCATGTGCACCGCAGCATCCAGGCCATCCGCGCCAAGGGCTGCAAGCCCGGGCTGGTGTTCAACCCGGCGCAGCCGCTGGACGTGCTGGACTGGGTGATCGACGACATCGACCTGATCCTGCTGATGAGCGTGAACCCGGGCTTTGGCGGCCAGAGCTTCATCGACAGCACGCTGCGCAAGATCGAGGCGGTGCGCCGGCGCATCGACGCCTGCGGCAAGGACATCCGGCTCGAGGTGGACGGCGGCATCAAGGGCGACAACATCCGCCGCGTGGCCGATGCCGGCGCCGACACCTACGTGGCCGGCAGCGCGATCTTCGGCAAGCCCGACTACAAGGCGGTCATCGACCAGATGCGCGCGGCGCTGGGCTGAGCACTGCGTCGGCCTGGGCTTCGGCTGACCTGAAGGCGACAGACGCGGCCCTCGCGGCCGCTCATGATGGGGCGAGGAGACACGCACCATGCATGCATCACTGACACGCCTGACCCCCATCGCTACCCCGGTTGCGGCGCTTGCACTGGCCCTGGCTAGCAGCCTCGCCCACGCGCGAGTGACCCGCATCGTCATCGACGAAGTGCAGCCGATGCCCGCGGTGGCTGGCGCGCCCATCGCCTATAAGCAAATTGCTGGCCGCGCCTTTGGCGAGCTCGATGCAAAGCTGCCGGTCAACGCCATCATTCAGGACATCGACCTCGTCAAGGACGCCGATGGCAAGGCGCGCTACGTGGCGTCCTTCGTGATCTACAAGCCGGTGGACCTGAAGCAGAGCACCGGATTGATGTGGCATGACGTGCCCAACCGCGGCCGGATCTTTCCGACTGCGCCGCAGGAGCGCATGGCCGGCGACATCCTGCTGGCCAGCGCGTGGCAGGGCGACAACGTCGGCAACACCGCCGTGAAGCTCAAAGGAACGCTGACCCAGGGCCAGTGGCTGCAGCTGCCCGTGGTGCGCGGCCCAGGAGGCGCACCCGTCACCGGCCAGGTGTTCGGTCGCATCGTCAACCGCGCAGGCCCCAACTCGCAGCCCTTGATGGTGCAAACCAACCCGGTGCCGTACCAGCCGCTCACGCTGGACACGCGCGACGCGCAACTGGTGTCGCGGGGCGGCGAAAACCAGCGCGGCGAGGTACGCGACGAGCGCGTGATCCCACCATCCGACTGGGCCTGGGCCAAGTGCGATGCGGCCAACCCTTTCCCCGGTACGCCCGATCCAACACAGATCTGTGTGAAGGGTGGCTTTGATGCATCGCGGCTGTACCAGGTGGTGTTCACCGCCAAGGACCCGTACCCGCTGGGCATGGGCTTTGCGGCCTGGCGCGACGTGGCTGAATTTTTCAAGACGGCCAGGGCCGACGACAGCGGTACCGCCAACCCGCTGGCCGGTGCGGTGCGTCACAGCATCGGTCGCGGCATCTCGCAGTCGGGCAACTTCCTGCGCGGATGGTTGCACCTGGGCTTCAACCAGTCTGAGAGCGGCAAGCCGGTGCATGATGGCCTGTGGCCGATCATTGCGGGCCGTCGCATCGCGCTGAACTTCCGCTGGGCGCAGCCCGACGGCGTGCTGGAGCTCTATCAGGCGGGCAGTGAAGGCCCGCAGTGGTGGCTGCCTGCGCCCGATCCGGTGCGCGGCCATCCCGCAGCGGGCATCCTCGGTCGCTGTCTTGCCACCAACACGTGTCCCAAGATCGTCGAGCACTTTGGCTCGGCCGAGGTGTGGGCACTGAAGCTCACGCCTGAATGGGTGGGCACCGACGGGAAGGTCGACCTTCCACTGCCCGACAACGTCCGCCGCTACTACATCGCCAGCTCGAACCACGGTGGCGGCGCCGGCGGCTTTGACACCAGTGTGCCTGGCGCGGCGTTGCCCACGGTGGGTGCCACCTGCCCGGGCAACAACTTCGGCCGCGGCATCCTGCCAGCGAACCCGGTGCCTCACACCGAAACCGTCAACGCCATCCGCGCGCACTTCCGCGCCTGGGTCACGCAGGGCAAGGCGCCGCCGCCCAGCATCTACCCGCGCCTGGCCAACGGCACACTGGCCCCGGCGAACAAGGCAGCGATTGGGTTTCCCACGCTGCCACAGCTGCGCCCGACCATCCCCGAGGCCGACTTCATCATGCCGGTGCATGACTACGACTGGGGTCCGCAATTCGATCCGGTGGACGGCTCTGGCGTACCCAGTCTCGCGCCGCCGCGCATCAGGCAAGTGCTGAGCATGTGGGCGCCCAAGGTGGACAACGACGGCAACGAACTGGGAGGCGTGCCGGTGGCGCTGCTGGAGGTCCCGCTGGGTACCTATCTGGGATGGAACGTCACTGCAGCCGGCTTTCATCAGGGGCAGATCTGCAACTACGTGGGCGGGATGATTCCGTTTGCCCGTACCAAGGCCGAGCGCGAGGCGGCGCGCGATCCGCGACCGTCGCTTGAAGAGCGCTATGGCAACCACGAAGGCTGGCTGGCGGCCTTGCAGCGCGGCATCGACCGCGCGGAAGCGGCGGGCTTCCTGCTGCCCGAAGACGGCGTGGCATTGATGAACCAGGCGCGGCAGAGCAAGGTGCTGCGCTGACGCGCCTGGCGCCGCGCGGGCTTGGGGCTACCAGGGCAGCACCTGCCCGTCCCAGCTGAAAAAGCCGCCGTTGTCCTCGGCGCCCAGCCCGTCGATCACCTGCAGCAGCCGTTGCGCGGCCAGCGCGGGTTCCACGCCGATCTCGTCGCCACGGAAGGGGCGCGACAGCGCCGACTTGACCGTGCCCGGATGCAGCGCCGCCACGCAGGCGCCCGGGTGGGTGCGGCGCAGTTCGATGGACGCCGTGCGGATCAGCATGTTGAGCGCGGCCTTGGACGCGCGGTAGCCATACCAGCCGCCCAACCGGTTGTCGCCGATGCTGCCCACCTTGGCCGACAGCAGCGCCATCACGCCGTGCTGCTTGTCCAGCATCGGCGCGAAGTGCCGCAGCAGCAACGCCGGGCCAAAGGTGTTGATGCGAAACACCTGCTCGAGCGACGCGTAGTTCAGCTCGGCCAGCCGCTTCTCGGGCATGCCCTGCGGTCCGTGCAGCGTGCCGGTGGCCACCACGATGCGCGCAAACGATGCGCCTCCAGTCTGCGCGCGCACGGCCTGCGCCGCCGCACCGATCGAGGCTTCGTCGGCATGGTCGATGGCGGGTTGCGACTGGCGCGACAGCGCGATCACTTCGCCAAAGCGCGCATCCGCGCGCAACTGCGCCACCAGCGCCGCGCCGATCGCGCCGTGCGCACCGATCACCAACGCGCGCGCGGGTGCGCTGCCCGCCCCGGCCTCCGCGGGGGCATCGCCCCAGGGCGCCGGTGCGGAAGAAGGGGTATCGCTAGACTGGCTCATCCGCCGATTGTCCGCATCCCCACGCCGCGCCATGCCCATCGCCTTGCAAGACCTTGAAGCCGTCATCGTGGACTTGGACGGCACCATGGTCGACACGCTGGGGGACTTTGCCGCGGCGCTGAACCTGGCGCTGGCCGACCTGGCGTTGCCGCGCATCGAGCGCAGCGCGATCGAGCGGATGGTGGGCAAGGGCTCAGAGCATCTGGTGCGATCGGTGCTGGCGCACCTGCAAGTCGACGCCGCGCATTACGACGCGGCGTTCGCGCGTTATCAGCACCACTACCTGGCGGTCAACGGAACGCAGTCCGAGGTGTACGCGGGCGTTGCCGCTGGCTTGGCGCAACTGCGCCAGAGCGGCCTGCGCATGGCTTGCCTGACCAACAAGCCCACCGCCTTTGCTCGGCCGCTGCTGCAGGCCAAGGGGCTGGATGGCTTTTTTGACCACGTGTTCGGCGGTGACGCGTTCGAGCGAAAGAAGCCCGACCCGCTGCCGCTGCTGCGCACCTGCGAGGCGCTGGGCACCGCGCCGGCCCGCACCCTGATGCTGGGCGACAGCAGCAACGACGCCGCCGCCGCGCGCGCCGCGGGCTGCCCGGTGGTGCTGGTCACCTACGGCTACAACCACGGCGAGCCGGTGCGTTCAGTGGATGCCGACCACTTCATCGACGCCTTCACCGAACTCACGGGCTGACGCGCGCTGGCCTCTCCACGTACCTGAGTGATTGCGCCCGAGTCAGAGCGCCTGAAGCGGTTTGCTACACTTTTGCACTTGTCCATCCACCGCCGCTGCGGCACAGGTTTGAGCGACGGGGGAGCCTGGCCCTGGCGCAAGCCGCTGTCTGTGCATACCTGACCGGCCCGGGGCGCCCCGGGCGCCCGCGCCCCGGACCGCCCGGGGTAACCCGAATCGATCGCAGCGCGCTGTTCCCGCGCACGGACGGCCCTGCAGAGCTTGTGGAGGCTCAACGTGATCACCGAACTCGAATTCAAGAGCCTGGCCAACCAGGGCTACAACCGCATTCCGCTGATGGCCGAGGCCTTTGCGGACCTCGAAACCCCGCTGTCGCTGTACCTGAAGCTGGCGCATTCGCGCGATGGCGGCAAGCACAGCTTCCTGCTGGAGTCGGTGGTGGGGGGCGAGCGCTTTGGCCGCTACAGCTTCATCGGCCTGCCCGCGCGCACGCTGCTGCGTGCCACCGGTTTTGGTGATGAGGCCAAGACGGAGGTCGTCACCGACGGCAAGGTGGTCGAGACGGCCAGCGGCAATCCGCTGGATTTCATCGCTGCGTACCAGCAGCGCTTCAAGGTGGCGCTGCGCCCCGGGCTGCCGCGCTTTTGCGGCGGCCTGGCG
>JBJTCL010000006.1:0-9692 GCA_046091865.1 Burkholderiaceae bacterium
CACGCGCTGGGCATCGCCCGCGACGTGATTCAACAATGGGGGTCAGATTCCAATTTGCAGGGTTTACCCGCGAAATTGGAATCTGTCCCCCATTCTTCGGATGAGATGCTGGGGCTGATGCCCGCCAGCCACCGCGAGCCGGTGGACATGCGCGAGGTGATGCTGCGGCTGGTGGATGGCGCCCAGCTGCTCGAGTTCAAGCCGCTGTACGGCAGCGCCACCGTGTGCGCGCAAGGGCACATCGGTGGACATGCGGTGGGTTTCATCAGCAACAACGGGCCGATCGATGTGGCGGGCGCCAACAAGGCCACGCACTTCATTCAGTGGATGTGCCAGCTGGGCCATCCGATCATTTACCTGCAGAACACCACCGGCTACATGGTCGGCAAGGACAGTGAGCAGGGCGGGATGATCAAGCACGGCAGCAAGATGATCCAGGCGGTGACGAATGCCACCGTGCCGCAGATCACCATCCAGTGCGGGGCGAGTTTTGGTGCCGGCAACTACGGCATGTGCGGACGCGGCTACGCACCACGCTTTTTGTTCAGCTGGCCCAGCGCACGCACTGCGGTGATGGGCGGCGAGCAGGCTGCGCGCACCATGCAGATCGTCACCGAGGCCGGTCTGGCACGCAAAGGCATCACGCCCGATGCGGCGCAGATGCAGGCGCAGTTCGATCGCATCGTGCAGGTGTTCGAGTCGCAGGCCGATGCCTTCTACACCAGCGGCTTGCTGCTGGACGACGGCGTCATCGACCCGCGAGACACGCGCGCGGTGCTGCGCCTGTGCCTGGACACCTGCGCCGAAGCCGAGGCACGCACTGTGCGGCCCATGCAGTTTGGCGTGGCGCGCATGTAGCGCACCCGTCGTTTCCACTCACCGATTCACGTATTCAAGGACCGGTCATGCAGTTCAGCCACGAACACCAGGAAATCCAGAAGACGCTCAAGCGTTACATCGACGAGCACATCAACCCGCATGTGGACGAGTGGGAGGCGGCCGAGATGATGCCGGCGCACGAGATCTTCAATGGCCTGGGCAAGCTGGGCTTGCTGGGGCTGACCAAGCCCGAGGCCTATGGTGGATCGGGGCTGGACTATTCGTACTCTCTGGCCATGGCCGAGACGCTGGGTCATGTTCACTGCGGCGGCGTGCCCATGGCCATCGGCGTGCAGACCGACATGGCCACGCCTGCGCTGGCGCTGCACGGCAGTGACGAGCTCAAGCGCAACTTTCTGGCGCCGGCCATCGCCGGCGACATGGTGGCCTGCATTGGTGTGAGCGAGCCCGCCGCCGGTAGCGACGTGTCGGGCATCAAGAGCCATGCGCGCAAGGACGGCGACGACTATGTGATCAGCGGCCAGAAGATGTGGATCACCAACAGCCTGCAGGCCGACTGGATGTGCATGCTGGTGAACACCGGCGAAGGGCCTGTTCACAAGAATAAGAGCCTGATCGTCGTGCCGATGCGCGATGGCCCGCGCGGCAAGCTCACCAACGGCATCGAGGTGGCGCAAAAGATCCGCAAGATCGGCATGAACAGCAGCGACACCGGCCTGCTGTACTTTGATGAAGTACGCGTTCCGCAGCGCTATCGCATCGGCGCCGAAGGGCAGGGCTTCATCTATCAGATGCAGCAGTTCCAGGAAGAGCGCCTATGGGCGGCGGCCAGTTGCCTGCAGTCGCTGCAGAACTGCATTGACTGGACGATCGAATGGGCGCAGGAGCGCAAGCTGTTCGGCAGCACGCTGGCCGACCAGCAGGTGGTGCAGTTCAAGCTGGCCGAGCTGAAGACGGAGCTGGAGAGCCTGCGCGCACTCACCTATCGCGCCTGCGAGCTGTACATCGCGGGCCAGGACGTGCTGGAACTGGCCAGCATGGCCAAACTGAAAGCGGGGCGCCTGAACCGCATCATTCCCGACAGCTGCCTGCAATTTTGGGGCGGCATGGGCTTCACCTGGGAGAACAAGGTCTCGCGCATGTACCGCGACGGCCGGCTGGCGTCGATCGGCGGTGGTGCCGATGAGGTGATGCTGGGCATCCTGGCGAAGATCATGGGTGTGGCGAAGCGGCCGGTTCGGGGATGAAGATGCGCGCTGTCGCCGGCAATCGGCGCTTGCTCAGCCGCTGGGATCAGCCTGCCGCTCCCGCGCGGTCGGTCCGCGCATTGCGCGGACTGCGCTGCGATGCTCGGCTGGGGCTGGCGCCGCGTAACTCGCTACGCGCCCTGTGGGCGCTGCGCTCGGAAAGACGCGGCGAGTCAGTTCACGAAGCGCGCTGTGCGCGCCCAGCCCCCGCCTGTGCTTCTCGCCGACCCCGAGGTCGCAGCCGGCTGATCCCAGCGGCTGCCAAACTATATGTCGCGCACAGACAAGCTACTCGCGACGGTGCTGCGCGTTCGTCCACACTCGCGTTTCGTCGGCTGTGGGAAGCTGTGGGCGATTTGCGTGACGGCGAGAAGCGCAGCGCCAGGGTTGGCGCGCGCAGCGCGCTTCGTCATCATGCTCGCCGCGTCTGTCCGAGCGCAGCGCCCGCAGGGCGCGTAGCGAGTTACGCGGCGCCACCCTGGCGTGAGCGTCGCAGTGCAGCCGACGCGCAGCGACGGCCGTTACGCCATAAGCCCCCGGCTTCCCACAGCCGACGAAACGCACCCTCACACACACATGCCTGACATCCGCACACTGCTGATCGCCAACCGCGGCGAGATTGCGCGGCGCATCATCCGCACGGCGCAGCGCATGGGCATTGCCACGGTAGCGGTGCATTCGGAGGCCGATGCGACCTCGTTGCATGTGCGCGAGGCCACGCAGGCCCATGCCTTGGGCGGCAACGCCTCGACCGACACCTACCTGCGCATCGACAAGATCCTGGCGGCTGCGCGCGCCACCGGCGCCGATGCGGTGCATCCCGGCTACGGCTTTCTGAGCGAGAACGCCGACTTCGCGCAGGCGGTGATTGACGCGGGCTTGACGTGGATCGGTCCGCCGCCGGCCGCCATCCGCGCCTTGGGCAGCAAGAGTGCAGCCAAGCGGGTTGCGCAACAGCAGGGTGTGCCGGTGCTGCCGGGCTATCACGGTGCGGATCAGTCGGATGAGCGATTGCAGGCCGAGGCGCAGCGCATCGGCGTGCCGCTGATGGTGAAGGCGGCCGCCGGTGGTGGCGGCCGTGGCATGCGGCTGGTGACGGACCTGGCGCAGTTCGTCGAGGCGGTGCGCAGTGCACGCTCGGAGGCGCTGTCGGCCTTCGGCTCGGGCGAACTGCTGATCGAGCGTGCGTTGCTCAAGCCCCGCCATGTCGAAGTGCAGGTGTTCGCCGACGCGCACGGCAACTGCGTGCATCTGGGGGAGCGCGATTGCTCGGTGCAGCGGCGCCATCAGAAGATCATCGAGGAGACCCCCAGCCCGGTGGTGGACGCTGCCCTGCGCGAGCGCATGGGTGCGTGTGCTGTGGCGCTGGCGCGCGGTGCGGGGTACGTGGGCGCGGGCACGGTGGAGTGCCTCGTGGATGGAACTGACTTTTTCCTCATGGAAATGAACACCCGCCTGCAGGTCGAACATCCGGTCACCGAGATGGTGACGGGGCTGGACCTGGTGGAGTGGCAGATCCGCGTGGCGCGAGGCGAAGCGCTGCCGCTGTTGCAACAGCAGCTCCGCTTCGACGGCCACGCGATCGAAGTGCGCCTGTGCGCCGAAGACGAGCACTTTCATCCGCACACCGGCTGCGTGCATCACGTCCAGGCGCCTGCGGCGGTCGACGGCCTGCGCTTTGACCATGCGATCGAGGCGGGTGCCGAGGTGTCACCGCACTACGACTCGATGCTGGGCAAGCTGATCGTGCATGCGCCCACCCGCGCGCAGGCGATCGACCACCTGACCGCGGCGCTGCAGCAACTGCAATTGCTGGGCTTGCCCACCAACCGCGCCATGCTGATGGCCTGCCTGCAGCACCCAAGCTTCAAGGCGGGTGATGCGTTGATCCCGTTCCTGGCCGAGCACGGCGATGCCTTGCGCGCGCAGGTGACCGAGGCCGAGCGGGCCCTGGTGAGCACGCACGCGTTCGACGCCTTGTGGCAGGCGCAGCGCAGCGGTGCAAGCGCCTACCGCACGAGCACGGAGGCATCGACCTTGGCCTGCACCTTTGCGCGGCCGATGCGCCTGCGCCATCGTGGCGAGCTGCATGCGTCGGCCCAGCCCGACGCCACGCGCGCCCAGCGCCTGGCCGAAAGCGCATCGCGCACCGTGGCCGTAGCGATCTCGTCGCCCACGCAGCCGCTGCGCCTGCATCTGCAGCGCGACGGGGTGGACGCCTTCATCGACGACGCGTCTTTTGAGCCACCCGCCACCAGCCGCGCCGACGGCGGCGCCGGCGAGCTGCGCGCGCCCTTCAATGGCAAGGTGCTGGCAGTCAAGGCCGCAGCGGGCGATGCGGTGCAGGCCGGCACCACGCTGGTGGTGATCGAATCGATGAAGCTCGAGCATGCGCTGTCGCTGCCGCGCAGCGGACGCATTGCGCAGCTCAGAGTGAGCGTGGGTCAGCAGGTGGCACCCGGGCAGGTGCTGGCCACGCTGGAGGACGCATGAGCGCCTTGAGCCACCACGCAGCAGCAGCCGGACGCGCAGCATGACCTCCCCAATAACCAGCGCCACCGTCGACCGCGCCGACATCGACGCCGCCTACGACACCGCGCGCCGCTTTGCCATCGAGGAACTGGCGCCGCACATCCACGACTGGGACGAGGCGGGCAGCTTTCCGCGCAGCGTCTACCGCCGCGCGGCCGAACTCGGCCTGCTGGGCATGGGCTACGACGAATCGCTGGGTGGGTCGCCGGCGTCGATGGCGATGCGCAATGCGGTGTCGATCGCGCTGGCACGCTTTACTGCCAGCGGTGGCCTGCTGGCCAGCCTGTTCTCGCACACCATTGGCCTGCCGCCGATCGCGAGGCACGGCAGCCTGGCGCTACAGCAGCGCATCATTCCGCCGGTGCTGCGCGGCGAGCAGATCGCAGCCCTTGGCATCACCGAGCCGGGCGGTGGTTCGGATGTGGCCAACCTGCGCACCACGGCGCGGCGTGACGGCGACCACTGGGTGATCGACGGCGAAAAGACCTTCATCACCTCGGGCATGCGGTCCGACTGGATCACCGTGGCGGCGCGCACCGGCGAGCCGGGCACGCGCGGCGCCGGTGGCATCTCGATGATCGTGGTGCCGGGCAACGCACCCGGCCTGCAGCGCACCGAGCTCAAGAAGATGGGCTGGTGGTGCTCGGACACCGCACACCTGCGCTTTGATGGCGTGCGCGTGCCGGCCGACCATCTGGTGGGCGAGGAGGGCGCGGGCTTCAAGATCATCATGTCCAACTTCAACAGCGAGCGGCTGGGCATGGCGGCGATGGCACTGGGCTATGCGCAGGCCTGCTTTGACGAAGCGCTCGGCTGGGCGCGCGAGCGCAAGACCTTTGGGCAGCCGCTGGTGGGGCATCAGGCGATTCGCCACAAGCTGGTGGACATGCGCATGCGCATCGAGGCCACGCAGGCCTGGGTGGATGCGGTGACGGCGCGCATGGACGCGGGAGACGAAGGTGCCGACTGGGTGGCGCAGGTGTGCATGCTGAAGAACCAGGCCACGCAGACGATGCAGTTCTGTGCCGACCAGGCGGTGCAGATCCTGGGTGGCATGGGCTTCATGCGTGGCACGCGCAGCGAGCGGGTGTACCGTGAGGTCAAGGTGATGATGATTGGCGGTGGCGCTGAAGAAATCATGAAAGAACTGGCCGCGCGGCAACTGGGGCTGTAGCGGCGGCGAATCAGCAGCCAGGGTGTGCCGCGCGCGACCGGCAGCGCCGCTCGGGCATCGGCGCTTTGGGACAATCCATCCATGCGAAAAGTCGAGATTCCCGAGTCCTTCGAGCCCGAGTTCGTCGAGGGACTGCGCCACATCTTCGAGGACAAGATCGTCTTCAACAGCGTGCTGGGCCTGAAGATCAGCGTGCTCACGCCGCAGCGTGTGACGGGCCGCCTGGCGATGCGCCGCGAGCTCATCGGCCACTACAGCCACAACCGCCTGCACGGCGGCGTGATCAGCGCCACGCTGGATGCGATGGGGGGCCTGATGGTGATGGCGGCCATCGGCGCGCGCCACATGGACGAGGCGCCGCAGCAGCGCTTGATGCGTTTTTCCAAGCTGGGCACCATCGACCTACGGGTGGATTACCTGCGGCCCGCGGTGGGCGAGCACTTTGACCTGAGCGCCGAGATCCTTCGCCTGGGTTCGCGCGTGGCCAGCACCCGCATGGAATTTCTCGGCGCGGACGGCAAGCTGCTGTCCACCGGCACCGGCGCCTACATCGTTTCGTGATCGTGGCCTACCCCTCTTTGATGACCGCCAGCCCCATGGACACCCTGCAACCCTGGATCGATCGCGCGCAGACCTTGCTGGATGCCAGCGTGCAGGCGCTGGCGCAGCGTTGCGCCGCCGCTGGCCGCATCGACAGCGCCCACGCCGATGCGTGGCAGGTGCCCAGCTACGAGTTGGCCTGGGCCGCGGCGCACCTGATGGCCGCGCGATCGCTGGCTGCATCGCCTGCGGTGCGCGCCGCCCAGGGCACGGGGGCCACGCAGGCGCCTGCCGCAGCGACGGCGCTGTCGCCTGCCCTGGCGCCCGCCTTGGCGCCCGCCCTGGCACAGCTGTTCATCATCGATGCGCTGGTGGACGTGATCGGGCGGCTCGAGGCGGTGCAGCTCGATCTGGATGCCGCCAGTACCACCGCGCAGGCCTTGCGTGACTGGGCCAGCGATGCGCAGTGGCTGGCATTGCGCCAGCGCGGTGCCGGGCATGAGGCGCTGCAGGCGCTGGGCGCGCAGGTGTCGGCCGCCATCGCCGCGGGCAACGACTTTGCCGACCCCGGCTTCAGCGAGGCGGTGCGCATGGCCTCGGAGAGCTTCGCGCGCTTTGGCCAAGAGCAGGTAGTGCCGCTGGCCGAGCGCATCCACCGCGAAGACCTGACCATCCCCGAATCCTTGCTGCAACCGCTGCGCGAGATGGGCGTGTTCGGCCTGTCGATTCCGCAACGGCTGGGCGGCATCGCGCCCGACGACCGCGACGACACCGCGATGATGCTGGCTGTCACCGAGGCGCTGTCTGAAGCGTCGCTGGGGGCCGCCGGCAGCCTGATCACCCGCCCCGAGATCCTGAGCCGCGCGTTGCTGGCCGGCGGCACCGACGTACAAAAGGCGCACTGGCTGCCGCGACTGGCCGCAGGCGATCCGCTGTGTGCGATTGCGATGACCGAGCCCGACCACGGTTCGGATGTGGCCTCGCTGCAGTTGCGTGCCACGCGCACCGAGGCGGGCTGGCAGCTGGACGGTGCCAAGACCTGGTGCACCTTTGCCGGCAAGGCGGGCGTGCTGATGGTGGTGGCGCGCACCGAGGCCGACCGCAGCCTGGGTCACCGCGGCCTGAGCCTGTTGCTGGTCGAAAAGCCTTCCACCGACGCGCACGCTTTTGACGTGCAGCAGCCCGGGGGCGGCCGCTTGACCGGCCGCGCCATTCCCACCATCGGCTACCGCGGCATGCATTCGTACGACCTGTCGTTCGATCGCTTCGTAGTGCCGCACGATGCATTGATTGGCGGCGAGGCCGGGCGTGGCAAGGGTTTTTATCTGACGATGCAGGGGATGATGGGCGGTCGCATCCAGACTGCCGCGCGCGCCTGCGGCGTGATGCGCGCTGCCTTGCGTGCCGCAGCCCGCTATGTGCGCGACCGCCATGTGTTTGGCCAGCCGCTGGCCGACTATCCGCTGACACAGGCGCGGCTGGCCCGCATGGCCGCGCGCTGGATGGCTTGCCGGCACGCCGCCTACGCGGTGGCCGCGCTGATGGACGCCGGTGGCGGACGCATGGAGGCGAGCCTGGTCAAGCTGCTGGCCTGCCGCAGCGCCGAGATCGTCACCCGCGAGGCGCTGCAACTGCATGGCGGCATGGGCTACGCCGAAGAGACGGCCGTCAGCCGCTACTTCGTGGATGCGCGCGTGCTGTCCATTTTTGAAGGCGCCGAGGAAACACTGGCGCTCAAGGTGGTGGCACGCACGCTGCTGGACAACGCGCTGGCGTCGGCACCGGCGGCATGACAGGCACGGCATGACAGGTACAGCATGACATCGGCATCACAGCCCGCCATCCTCGACGGCCTGCGCATCGTCGAGGCCGCCGCCTTCGTGGCCGCGCCGCTGGGCGGCATGACGCTGGCGCAAATGGGCGCCGACGTGATCCGCATCGACACCGTGGGCGGTGGCCTGGATTACCGGCGCTGGCCGGTCACGCCGCAGGGCACCAGCCTGTTCTGGACGGGCCTGAACAAGCACAAACGCTCGGTGGTGCTGGACCTGCAGCGCGCGCAAGGCCGCGAGATCGCGCAGGCCCTCATCACCGCGCCGGGCAACGACGCCGGCGTGTTGCTGACCAACTTTCCGCCGCGCGGCTGGCTCGACTTTGAGGCCCTGCGCACGCGCCGCGCCGACCTGATCCAGCTCACGCTGATGGGCGACCGGCATGGTGGTTCGGCGGTGGACTACACCGTCAATTCGCGCGTGGGCGTGCCCTTCATCACCGGGCCCGATGCCGGCGGTGACCTGGAGTGCGAGGCCGTCAACCATGTGCTGCCGGCTTGGGACCTGATCACCGGCCAGATGATCGCGGTGGGCCTGCTGGCCGCCGAGCGGCACCGCCGCCGCAAGGGCGAAGGTCAGCATGTGAAGCTGTCGCTGGAAGACGTGGCGCTGGCGGTGATGGGCCATCTGGGCTTCATCGCCGAGGCGCAACTGGGCCAGCAGCGGCAGCGCCACGGCAACGAGCTCTTTGGCGCTTTTGGCCGCGACTTCGCCTGCGCCGATGGTGTGCGGGTGATGGTGGTGGGCCTCACGCTCAAGCAGTGGCAGGGCATCGTCAAGGCGATGGACCTGCAGGCCGACATGGATGCGCTGGCCGCCCGCACCGGCATGGACCTGTCGCAAGAGGGCAACCGCTTCATCCTGCGCCGCGAGATCGCCGAGCCGGTGGCGCGCTGGTTTGCCGCGCGTCCGTTGACCGACGTGCAGCGCGCGCTGGATGCCCACGGCGTGTGCTGGGGCCGCTACCAGACGCTGGGCCAGTTGGTGCGCGATGACCCGTCGTGCTCGACCGACAACCCGATGTTCCACCGTGTGGCGCAGCCGGGTGTGGGCGAGGTACTGGCGCCGGCGATCCCGCTGGATTTCTCAGCGGTGCCGCGCGTGCCAGCGCAGCCTGCATCGGTGCTGGGGCAGCACACCGAGGCGGTGCTGCTGGATGTACTGGGGATCAGCAGCGCGGAGTTCGGGCGGCTGCACGACGCGGGGGTGGTGGTGACGGCGGGCTGACGGCTGTTGGCGCGGTTGGTCGCGTACTTGCTTTGCTCGCACGCGCTGCGCGCCCGCAGCCGCTGTGCGCCTTCCCCGGGTGCGCAGGTTGCTGCGCGACTGCCTTCGCTGCTCGGTTGACGCGGGCCCGCGACGCAAACTCGCCGCTGCGCGGCTCAAACAGCGCCGCTTTTCGCCCGCGTCGCCCTGCGCCGCTCAGCCCCGCACAGGCGCCGGGGCACCCCCGCCCCAGTCGCAGCACGTTGGGTGAGCCCACAGCGTCAGGCCAGCAGTACCTCAGCGCTGCGCGCCCGCAGCCGC
>JBJTCL010000007.1:0-13956 GCA_046091865.1 Burkholderiaceae bacterium
ACATCCATCAGCGTCCGATCGTCAAGCGTGGTGACCGCGTGGCCGCCGGTGACGTGGTGGCCGACGGTGCCTCTACCGATCTGGGTGAGCTGGCCCTGGGGCAGAACATGCTGGTCGCGTTCATGCCCTGGAACGGCTACAACTTCGAGGATTCCATCCTCATCTCCGAACGCGTGGTGGCTGATGATCGCTATACGTCGATCCACATCGAGGAACTGGTGGTGATGGCCCGCGACACCAAGCTGGGCGCGGAGGAAATCACCCGCGACATCCCCAACCTGTCCGAGCAGCAACTGGGCCGCCTGGACTAGTCCGGCATCATCTACGTGGGCGCCGAAGTGCAGCCCGGCGACGTGCTGGTGGGCAAGGTCACGCCCAAGGGCGAAACCACCCTCACGCCTGAAGAGAAGCTGCTGCGCGCCATCTTCGGCGAGAAGGCGTCTGACGTGAAGGACACCTCGCTGCGCGTGGACCAGGGTTCGTCCGGCACGGTCATCGACGTGCAGGTCTTCACCCGCGAAGGCATCCAGCGCGACAAGCGCGCCCAGCAGATCATCGACGATGAACTCAAGCGCTTCCGTCTGGACCTCAACGACCAGTTGCGCATTGTGGAGGCCGACGCTTTCGACCGTATCGAGAAGCTGCTGATCGGCCGCGTGGCCAACGGTGGCCCGCAGAAGCTGGCCAAGGGCACCAAACTCGACAAGGCTTACCTGGATTCCGTCGAGAAGTTCCACTGGTTCGACATCCGTCCGGCCGAAGACGAGATCGCCACCCAGCTCGAGTCCATCAAGAACTCGCTGGAGCAGACCCGCCACAGTTTCGACCTGGCTTTTGAAGAAAAGCGCAAGAAGCTCACGCAGGGCGACGAGCTGCCCGCGGGTGTGCTCAAGATGGTCAAGGTCTACCTGGCCGTCAAGCGCCGCCTGCAGCCTGGTGACAAGATGGCCGGCCGTCACGGCAACAAGGGTGTGGTTTCCAAGATCGTTCCGGTCGAAGACATGCCTTACATGGCCGACGGCACGCCTGCCGACATCGTGCTCAACCCGCTGGGTGTGCCTTCGCGCATGAACGTGGGTCAGGTGCTGGAAGTCCACCTGGGCTGGGCTGGCAAGGGCATCGGTCAGCGCATTGGCAATATGCTGCAAGCCGAGACCCAGCGCATGGAGAAAGTGGCCGAGCTGCGCAAGCTGTTCGACCAGCTCTACAACAGCCTGGGCCGCAAGGAAGACCTGTCGCAGCTGTCCGACGACGAAATCCTGGTCATGGCAGAGAACCTCAAGGAAGGTTTCCCCTTCGCGTCGCCCGTGTTCGACGGTGCTGCCGAAGAAGAAATCCGCGCCATGCTCAAGCTGGCTTACCCGGACGAGATCGCTGCGGCCAAGGGCCTGACGGCGACCCGCACGCAGGCGCACCTGTTTGACGGTCGCACCGGCGACGCTTTCGAGCGCCCCACCACGATCGGCTACATGCACTACCTCAAGCTGCACCACCTGGTCGACGACAAGATGCACGCCCGCTCCACCGGCCCGTACTCGCTGGTCACGCAGCAGCCGCTGGGCGGCAAGGCGCAGTTCGGCGGCCAGCGCTTCGGCGAGATGGAGGTGTGGGCACTCGAAGCCTACGGCGCCTCGTACACCCTGCAGGAAATGCTCACCGTCAAGTCCGACGACGTGCAGGGCCGCACCAAGGTGTACGAGTCCATCGTCAAGGGTGAACACGCGATCGATGCCGGCATGCCGGAATCGTTCAACGTGCTGGTCAAGGAAATCCGTTCGCTGGGCATCGACATCGAGCTCGAGCGTTCTTGAGGCTGGGCAGGACAGACCGGCGCGCGCAGTGACGCTCTGTCCCCCACCGATCAGAAACTGGATTAAGGAATAGCCAAATGAAATCGCTACTGGACCTGTTCAAGCAGTTCACCCCGGATGAGCAGTTCGATGCCATCAAGATCGGGATCGCCTCGCCCGAGAAGATCCGCTCGTGGTCCTTCGGTGAAGTCAAGAAGCCCGAAACCATCAACTACCGCACCTTCAAGCCCGAGCGTGACGGCCTGTTCTGCGCCAAGATCTTTGGCCCGATCAAGGACTACGAGTGCCTGTGCGGCAAGTACAAGCGCCTGAAGCACCGCGGCGTGATCTGCGAGAAGTGCGGCGTGGAAGTGACGCAGACCAAGGTGCGTCGCGAGCGCATGGGTCACATCGACCTGTCCGCTCCCTGCGCGCACATCTGGTTCCTGAAGTCGCTGCCCTCGCGTCTGGGCCTGGTGCTCGACATGACGCTGCGCGACATCGAGCGTGTGCTGTACTTCGAGGCCTACGTGGTGGTGGACCCGGGCATGACCCCGCTGAAGAAGTTCAGCATCATGTCCGAGGACGACTACGACGCCAAGCGCAAGGAATACGGCGATGAGTTCGTCGCCAAGATGGGCGCCGAAGGCATCAAGGACCTGCTCGAAGGCATCGACCTCGACATCGAGATCGAGAAACTGCGCGGCGACCTGACCGGCTCGGAAGTCAAGGTCAAGAAGAACGCCAAGCGCCTGAAGGTGCTCGAGGCCTTCAAGAAGTCGGGCATGAAGCCCAACTGGATGGTGATGGAGGTGCTGCCGGTGCTGCCGCCGGACCTGCGCCCGCTGGTGCCGCTGGACGGTGGCCGCTTTGCCACGTCCGACCTGAACGACCTGTACCGCCGCGTCATCAACCGCAACAGCCGCCTGCGTCGCCTGCTCGAGCTCAAGGCGCCCGAGATCATCGCGCGCAACGAAAAGCGCATGCTGCAAGAGGCGGTGGACAGCCTGCTGGACAACGGCCGTCGCGGCAAGGCGATGACCGGCGCCAACAAGCGCGCCCTCAAGTCGCTGGCCGACATGATCAAGGGCAAGAGCGGCCGCTTCCGCCAGAACCTGCTGGGCAAGCGCGTCGACTACTCGGGCCGCTCGGTCATCACCGTGGGCCCGACCCTCAAGCTGCACCAGTGCGGCCTGCCCAAGCTGATGGCGCTCGAGCTGTTCAAGCCCTTCATCTTCTCGCGCCTGGAGGCCATGGGCATCGCCACCACCATCAAGGCGGCCAAGAAGGAAGTCGAGTCCGGCACGCCCATCGTGTGGGACCTGCTCGAAGAGGTGATCAAGGAGCATCCGGTGATGCTCAACCGCGCCCCCACGCTGCACCGCCTGGGCATCCAGGCGTTCGAGCCCATCCTGATCGAAGGCAAGGCCATCCAGTTGCATCCGCTGGTGTGCTCGGCCTTCAACGCGGACTTCGACGGCGACCAGATGGCCGTTCACGTGCCGCTGTCGGTGGAAGCGCAGATGGAAGCCCGCACGCTGATGCTGGCCTCCAACAACGTGCTGTTCCCGGCCAACGGCGAGCCGTCCATCGTGCCCTCGCAGGACGTGGTGCTGGGCCTGTACTACACCACCCGCGAGCGCACCAACGGCAAGGGTGAAGGCATGGTGTTCGCCGACATCGGCGAGGTGCAGCGTGCGCTGGACGCTGGCGTGGTGGAACTCACAGCCCGCATCAGCGTGCGCCTGACCGAATGGAACCGCGACAAGACCACCGGCGAGTTTGTGCCCTCCACCTCGATGGTGCAGACCACCGCGGGCCGTGCGCTGCTGTCGGAGATCCTGCCCAAGGGCCTGCCGTTTGCCAACATCAACAAGGCGCTGAAGAAGAAGGAAATCTCGCGCCTGATCAACGTGTCCTTCCGCAAGTGCGGCCTGAAGGAAACCGTGGTGTTCGCCGACAAGCTGCTGCAAAACGGCTTCCGTCTGGCCACGCGCGCGGGCATCTCGATCGCCATCGACGACATGCTGGTGCCGCAGGAAAAGCACAGCATCATCGAGGCGGCCGAGAAGGAAGTGAAGGACATCGAGCAGCAGTACGTCTCGGGCCTGGTCACTGCCGGCGAGCGCTACAACAAGGTGGTCGACATCTGGGGCAAGGCCGGTGACGCCGTGTCCAAGGTGATGATGGACCAGCTGCGCAAAGAGAAGGTGATCGACCGCAACGGCAAGGAAGTCGAGCAGGAGTCGTTCAACTCCATCTACATGATGGCCGACTCGGGCGCGCGCGGCTCGGCGGCGCAGATCCGCCAGCTGGCCGGCATGCGCGGCCTGATGGCCAAGCCCGACGGCTCCATCATCGAGACGCCCATCACGGCCAACTTCCGTGAAGGCCTCAACGTGCTGCAGTACTTCATCTCGACGCACGGCGCCCGCAAGGGCCTGGCCGACACGGCGCTGAAGACCGCCAACTCGGGCTACCTGACGCGCCGTCTGGTCGACGTGACGCAGGACCTGGTGGTGACCGAAGAGGATTGCGGCACCAGCAACGGTTCGCTGATGCGCGCTATCGTCGAGGGCGGCGAGGTGATCGAATCGCTGCGCGACCGGATTCTGGGCCGCACCGCCGCCGAGGACGTGCTGCACCCCGAAACCCGCGCGGTCATCACCGCGGCCGGCGCGATGCTGGACGAAGACGCGATCGAGGAACTGGAAGCCTGCGGCGTCGACGAGGTCAAGGTGCGTACAGCGCTGACCTGCGAAACCCGCTTTGGCCTGTGCGCCAAGTGCTACGGCCGCGATCTGGGCCGTGGCGGCCTGGTCAACCGCGGCGAAGCGGTGGGCGTGATTGCCGCGCAGTCGATCGGCGAACCTGGCACACAGCTGACGATGCGCACCTTCCACATCGGTGGTGCCGCATCGCGTGCGGCCGTGGCCTCCAGCGTCGAGGCCAAGTCGGCCGGTTCGGTGGGCTTCAACGCCACCATGCGCTACGTCAGCAACTCCAAGGGCGAGCTGGTGGTGATTGCGCGTTCGGGCGAAATCGTCATCCATGACGAGCACGGCCGCGAGCGCGAGCGCCACAAGGTGCCGTACGGCGCCACCCTGACGGTGAAGGCCAACCAGCAGGTCAAGGCCGGCACCATCCTGGCCAACTGGGACCCGCTGACGCGCCCGATCATCACCGAGTACGAAGGCGTGGTGAAGTTCGAGAACGTCGAAGAGGGCCTGACGGTGGCCAAGCAGGTCGACGAAGTCACCGGCCTGTCCACGCTGGTCGTGATCGACCCCAAGCGTCGTGGTTCGGCCAAGGTGGTGCGTCCGCAGGTCAAGCTGATCGACGCCGACGGCAAGGAAGTCAAGATCCCCGGCACCGACCACTCGGTGACCATCGGCTTCCAGGTGGGCGCGCTGATCCAGGTGCGCGACGGCCAGCAGGTCGGTCGCGGCGAGGTGCTGGCGCGCATTCCGGTCGAAGGCCAGAAGACCCGCGACATCACCGGCGGTCTGCCGCGCGTGGCCGAGCTGTTCGAAGCCCGTAGCCCGAAAGACAAGGGCGTGCTGGCCGAGATCACCGGCACCGTGTCCTTCGGCAAGGAGACCAAGGGCAAGGTGCGCCTGCAGATCACCGACCCGGACGGCAAGGTGTGGGAAGAGCTGGTGCCCAAGGAAAAGAACGTGCTGGTGCACGAAGGCCAGGTCGTCAACAAGGGCGAACTGATCGTCGACGGCCCGGCCGATCCGCAGGACATCCTGCGCCTGCTGGGCATCGAGGAACTCTCGCGCTACATCGTCGACGAGGTGCAGGACGTCTACCGACTGCAGGGCGTGAAGATCAACGACAAGCACATCGAGGTCATCGTTCGCCAAATGCTGCGTCGCGTGGTCATCGAGAACCCGGGCGAGTCCGGCTACATCGCCGGTGAGCAGGTCGAGCGTTCCGAGGTGCTCAACACCAACGAGGCGCTGCAGAAGGACGGCAAGATCCCGGCCACCTACAGCAACCTGCTGCTGGGCATCACCAAGGCCTCGCTGTCCACCGACTCGTTCATCTCGGCGGCTTCCTTCCAGGAAACCACCCGCGTGCTGACCGAGGCGGCCATCATGGGCAAGCGCGACGAGCTGCGTGGCCTCAAGGAAAACGTCATCGTCGGCCGCCTGATCCCGGCGGGCACCGGCCAGGCGTACCACGAGGCGCGCAAGGTCAAGGACGCGATGGACGAGGCCGAGCGCCGCGCGATTGCCGAGGCCGAGGCCAACGAACTAGCCGAAGCCGGCGAGGCGGGCGCTGCTGGCGAAGCGGCCGAGGCGCCGGCCGGCGAGTGACGGGCCGCCTTCGGCACGGCTGAGTCGGCATGAGCCACGGCAGCGGTTGGGCATGGGCCTGGTGGCTCGTGCCCGCCGTGCTGCTGTTCTGGGGCGTGGGCGCGTACAACCGCCTCACGCGGCTGCGTGCCGCGGCCGGCGAGGCCTTTGCCGTGCTGGACGCGCGCTGGCAACAGCAGGTGGGCCTGGCGCACGCCAGCGTGCCGCCGCATGTGGGCGCGCAAGGCGGCATGGGCGAGGAGCCCTGGACCGACCTGCGTGCGTCAGCGCAACGCCTGTCGCTGGCCCTGGGCGGGCTGCGGCACAACAGCCTGGATGTGCAGCGCGCCGCCGGCGTGGTGCAGGCGCGTGCCGGCCTGATCAACGCCTGGATGCAGGTGCAGCAGGGCTCGCGCGATCTGGCCGGCGACCTGCTGCCCGAATCGGTGGTGCAGCAGTGGCAGATGGGGCTGGGCGAGTGCGAGCACCTCAATCGCCAGTTCAATGCAGCGGTGCAACAATACAACGAAGCCGTCGGCGAGTTCCCGGCGTGGCTGCTGGCGCGTGCATTCGGGTTTCAACCGGGTCAGGCGCTTTGATTTTGGTGATGAAATAAGTCGTCACCGATTTATCTGAGAGGAGATGCGCATGAAGCTCAACTGGATCGCCCCCGCGCTGCTGGCGCTGGCAGCAGGCGCCGCATCGGCGCAGACATCGTCGTCGCCCGAGGCGCTGTACCTGCGCAGCCTGGCCGCCACCTGCGCCAACTGCCATGGCACCGACGGCCGCGCCGTCAATGGTTCGGCCGTGCCCGCCATCGCCGGCCTGCCGCGCGCCTACATGATCGAGCAGATGAAGGCCTTCAAGAACGGCCAGCGCCAGGCCACGGTGATGCACCAACTGGCCAAGGGCTACAGCGACGCGCAGATCGAGCAGATCGCGACCTACTTCTCGTCCATGAAGAAATAAGGGGCCCGCCATGCAACGACGTTCCTTCCTGCACACCTCTGCCGCGCTCAGCCTGCTGGGCCTGGGCGCCTGCGCCACCACCTCCATCCCGGCCAAGGCCCGCGTGGTGGTGGTGGGTGGCGGCTATGGTGGCGCCACCGCGGCCAAGTACGTGCGCCTGCTGTCGGACTACAAAATCGACGTGGTGCTGATCGAGCCCAACGAGGCTTTCGTGTCGTGCCCGATCTCCAACCTGGTGCTGGGCGGCAGCAAGCAGATGGCCGACATCACCACCCCGTATTCCATGCTGCGCAGCAAGCATGGCGTGACGGTGGCACGCGACTTTGCCAAGTCCATCGACACCGCCAAGAAGACGGTGACGCTGGGTGGCGGCAGCACCATCGCCTACGACAAGCTCATCGTCTCGCCCGGCATCGACCTGATGATGGGCAGCATCGAAGGTCTGGCGGCGGCGCAGGCCAGCGGCCAGGTGCTGCAGGCCTGGAAGGCGGGCCCCGAAACCGTGGCCCTGCGCAAGCAGCTCGAGGCCATGCCCGATGGCGGCGTGTTTGCCATGACCATTCCTGAGGCGCCGTACCGCTGCCCGCCCGGCCCGTACGAGCGGGCCTGCCAGGTGGCCTCGTACTTCAAGGCGAACAAGCCGCGCAGCAAGGTGCTGATCCTCGACGCCAACCAGGACGTCACCTCCAAGGGCCCGCTGTTCAAGAAGGTGTGGGCCGAGCAGTACAAGGGCATCATCGAATACCGCGGCCAGCACAAGGCCACCGCGGTGGATGCGCGCAACGGCGTCATCAAGTTCGAGGTGCAGGACGACGTGAAGGCGCAGGTGCTGAACGTGCTGCCCAGCATGCGCGCCGGCGCGATCGCGGTGCAGACCGGCCTGAACAACCTGGGCAACAACCGCTGGTGCGGCGTGAACTACCAGACGTTTGAGTCCAGCGTGGCCAAGGACGTGCATGTGCTGGGCGACTCCATCCAGATCGCGCCGGGCATGCCCAAGAGCGGCCACATGGCCAACAGCCACGCCAAGGTGGCGGCAGCGGCCATCGTGGCGCAGCTGTCGGGCTGGGCGGTCAATCCGGCGCCCATGCTCACCAACACCTGCTACAGCTTCGTGGACGCCAAGAACGTGATCCACGTGGCCAGCGTGCACGAGTACGTGGCGGCCGAGCGCACCTTCAAGACGGTGGCGGGCTCTGGCGGCGTGAGCACCGGGCCCACCGAGCTCGAGGGCGTGTACGCCTGGAACTGGGCGCAGAACATCTGGGCCGACAGCCTGGGTTGATGCCAGCGCCCACCCACCCCTCCGTTCCCCTTTGGCGGCAGCTTCAGGCTGCCGCCTCTGTTTTGGGGGCGGTGCTGGCCGGGCGCTCGGCCACCGATGCGCTGACGCGGGTCGATCCAGCCCTGCGCGCGGCCGCGCAATCGCTGTCGTTCCATGCGCTGCGCGAGCTGGGGCGCGCCCAGGCGCTGCGTGCGCGGCTGGCCCGGCGTGCGCCGCCGCCCGATGCCGACGCGCTGCTGTTGTGCGCGCTGGCGCTGGCCTGGGACGCAGGCCGCGCGCCGTACGAGCCCTTCACCCTGGTTGATCAGGCGGTGGAGGCCGCCAAGCGCCACGCGGCCACGCGCAGCCAGTCGGGCTTCATCAATGCGTGTTTGCGCCGCTTTCTTCGCGAGTGCGATGCCCTGGTGCAGCAGACCGACGCCGACCCGCAGGCCCGCTGGAACCATCCGCGCTGGTGGATCGATCGGCTGCGGGTCGATCATCCGCAGCACTGGCAAACGGTGCTGGCCGCCAGCCAGCAGGCCGCACCCATGACGCTGCGGGTCAATGCGGCGCAGGGCGGCGTGGCGCCGTACGCGCAACGGCTGGCCGACGCTGGCATCGCGTCGCACCCGGTGGGCCACAGCGGCCTTGTGCTGGAACGCGCGCGGGCCGTGCACGATCTGCCGGGATTTGCCGAGGGTGCGGCGTCGGTGCAGGACGCCGCTGCGCAGTTGGCCGCGCCCTTGCTACTGAACGGGTTGCGCGATGACCTGACCGCATCGCCTGCCACCGCCCGCCGGCCTTTGCGCATCCTCGATGCCTGCGCCGCTCCAGGCGGCAAGACGGCGCACCTGCTGGAGTGGGCGCACGCCGCGGGTGAGGCCGATGCGCAGGTGCTGGCGCTGGATGCCGACCCGGCGCGCTGCGAGCGCATCCACGACACGCTGCAGCGCTTGCGCCTCGCGGCGCAGGTGCGCGCGGCCGATGCCGCCGACACCGCCGCCTGGTGGGACGGCCAGCCCTTCGACGCCATCTTGCTGGATGCGCCGTGCACCGCCTCGGGCATCGTGCGCCGCCACCCCGATGTGCGCTGGCTGCGCCGCGCGACCGACGTTGCGCAGCTCGCGGCGCAGCAGCAGCGCCTGCTGCAGGCGCTGTGGCCGCTGCTGCGCGCAGGCGGGCGGCTGCTGTACTGCACCTGCTCGGTGTTTCGCGATGAGGGCGAGTGGCGCATCCAAGCGTTTGTTGCGCACAACACCGACGCCCGATTGCTGCCCTCGCCGGGCCATTTGCTGCCCGGTGTGGGCGAAAACGCGGCGGCCCTCCCGGACAATTGGACGGGTGAGCACGACGGCTTCTTTCACGCGCTGCTGCGCAAATAGCCCGGCGCCTGAGTCGTCCCGCGCGGCCCGCGGGGCGCAGCCGTGGCTTGGCCTGCATGCCTGGATGAGCGCGCTGAAGGCCCTGCTGGCGGCCGCGCTGATCTCGCTGCCTGGCGCTGCGCGCGCCGACGCGGCGGTGGAGGTCGAGCCGCTGCGCATGGCGCGTGCCGACGATGCGCTGGCGCTGTCGGCGGTGCTGCGTTTTGAACTGCCGCTGGCGGTGGACGATGCGCTGCGCAAGGGCATCCCCATGCATTTCGTGTACGAAGCCGACCTGATCGAGCCGCGCTGGTACTGGACCGACAAGGTCGTCAGCACTGCGGCGCGCACCGTGCGGCTGGCGTTCCAGCCGCTCACGCGGCGCTGGCGCATCAATGTGTATGCCGGCCTGCCCGGCGCGGCCAACCCGTCGCAGACTTTCGGCCAGAACTTCGACACCCTGGACGAGGCCCTGGGCGCGGTGCGGCGCGTGTCGGGCTGGCGCATTGCCAAGTGGAGCGATGTGGAGCCCGGCAGCCGCCAGCGGGTGGAACTGCGCTTTCGGCTGGACGTGGGCCAGCTGCCGCGGCCGATGCAGATCGGCACCGCAGGCGAGCCCGACTGGCGCATCAGCGCATCGCGCAGCCAGCGCATCGCGCTGGACGGCACCCCCTGAACGCCCGGAACACCATGGCCGAGGCCGCCGCTCCGTCGCCCGAATCATCGGCGCACGCCGCCCACAAGGCGGTGCAAAACTCGCGCGCTCTGCGCTGGGCCGTGGGCCTGGGCGCGGCGGCCATGGCGCTGATTGGCGTGGTGCTGATCCTGCTGCTGACGGTGGCCACCACCAACCGCGAACGCTACGAGCAGATGTACGGCTGGCTGTTCGGCGTCAACCTCACGGTGTCGGCGGTGCTGGGGCTGGTGATCCTGTGGGCGGCAGTGCGGCTGGCGCTGCGCCTGAAGCGCGGCAAGTTCGGCAGCCGGCTGCTGATCAAGCTGGCGGCCATCTTTGCCATCGTCGGCTTCCTGCCCGGGCTGGTGATCTATGTGGTGTCGTACCAGTTCGTGTCGCGCTCCATCGAAAGCTGGTTCGACGTGCGGGTGGAGGGCGCGCTGGACGCGGGCCTGAACCTCGGCCGCGTCACGCTGGACACGCTGCAGCTCGATCTGGCCAACAAGACGCGCGGCGCCGCGCAGCAACTGGTGGATGTGCCGGACGCAGCCGCCGGCTTGTCGCTGGAGCGCGTGCGCGAGCAGATCGGCGCCGACGATGTGAGTCTGTGGACCGGCAGCAACCAGCTGATCTCCAGTGTGGGCAGCACCCGCTTTGCGCTCAACCCCGAGCGCCCGCCCTCGGCGCTGGCGCGCAAGGCCCGCCAGCAGCGGGTGGCCACGGTGGTGGAGGGGCTGGACGAAGCCCCGGTGAACATGGCCAGCAACGCGCGCATCAAGGCGCTGGCGGTGGTGGCCTCGGCTGGGGTGGGCGTGCTGGGCGAGCCGCGGTTGCTGCAGGTGACGGTGCGCCTGCCGCCCACGCTGGTGGCCAATGCGGTGGCGGTGCAAGAGGCCAACCGCGAATACCAAGAACGTGCGCTGGCCCGCCAGGGCCTCAAGCGCATGTACATCGCCACGCTGACGCTGAGCCTGTTCTTTGCGGTGTTCGGCGCGGTGCTGCTGGCGGCCATCTTCGGCAACCAGCTGGCGCGCCCGCTGCTGGTGATCGCAGCCGGCGTGCGCGAGGTGGCGGCCGGTGACCTGAGCCCCAAGCCGGCGCTGCCCACGCGCGACGAACTGGGCGGGCTGACGCGTTCGTTTGCGCAGATGACGCAGCAGCTGGCCGACGCGCGCACGCAGGTCGACAAGTCGATGGGGCAGGTGAGTGCGGCGCGCGCCAACCTGCAGACCATCCTGGACAACTTGACCGCCGGCGTGGTGGTGCTGGACCGCGACGGCGTCATCCAGTCGGCCAATGCGGGCGCCACGCGGGTGCTGCGGGTGCCGCTGGCCGCGCATGTGGGCGCGCCGCTGTCGCAGGTGCCGGGCATCGAGGCGTTTGGCGCGGCGGTGCTCGAGCAGTTTGCGCAGTTCGAGCGCGAGCGCGACGAGGGCACCGAGCGGCTGGCCGACCACTGGCAGCAGTCGTTCGATCTGGCCCAGGGCGGCAACGGCGGCCCGGGCAGCGCCAGCGCATCGGCCGGTGGGTCGGCGGCCTTCGGTGGCAGCGCCCCGGGGGGCGGAACGCTCACGCTGCTGGCGCGCGGTGCCGAGATGCCGGGCAACGCGCGGCTGCTGGTGTTTGACGACATCTCCGAGATCGTGTCGGCCCAGCGCGCGCAGGCCTGGGGCGAGGTGGCGCGGCGGCTGGCGCACGAGATCAAGAATCCGCTCACGCCCATCCAGCTGTCGGCCGAGCGGCTGGCCATCAAGCTCGAGGGCAAGCTCGACGAACCCGGGCAGGCGGTGCTGAAGAAGTCGGTGACCACCATCGTCGACCAGGTCGATGCGATGAAGCGGCTGGTCAACGAGTTCCGCGACTACGCGCGCCTGCCCGCGGCCGAGTTGCACCGGGTCGACCTGAACCAGCTGGTGAGCGACGTGATGCAGCTTTATGGCGGCACGGACGCCGGTGCGGCCCCTGCGCGCGGGCCCGGGGCCGCCGTCATCCGCACCGAACTCGACGCCGCCTGCCCGGCCATCCTGGGCGATGCGCAGCAACTGCGCCAGGTGATCCACAACCTGCTGCAAAACGCCGAGGACGCGACCGAAGGGCAGCCGCTGCGCGAGGTGACGCTGCGCACCCGCTTCAACCCGACCAGCGGCCGGGTGCGCCTGACGGTGCTGGACAGCGGCAGCGGCTTTCCGGAACACATCCTCAAGCGGGCCTTCGAGCCCTATGTGACGACCAAAGCCAAGGGCACCGGCCTAGGGCTAGCGGTGGTCAAGAAAATCTCCGACGAACACGGCGCGCGCATCGAGCTGGCCAACCGGCTGGACGGCGAGCGCATCAGCGGCGCCCAAGTGTCGCTATCATTCGCGGCGGCGCCCTAGCGGCCGGGCCGGCATTTTCCAAGCCTGGCGGCCACGCACAGCGGCGCCCCGCAGCACGCATCCATGGCAAACATTCTGGTGGTCGACGACGAACTGGGCATCCGGGACCTGCTCTCGGAGATCCTCAACGACGAAGGCCACTCCGTCGAGCTCGCACAAAACGCCGCGCAGGCGCGCGAATGCCGCCAGCGCACGCGGCCCGACCTGGTGCTGCTGGACATCTGGATGCCCGACACCGACGGCGTGACGCTGCTCAAGGAATGGTCCACCGGCGGGTTGCTGACCATGCCGGTGATCATGATGAGCGGTCACGCCACCATCGACACTGCGGTGGAGGCCACGCGCATCGGCGCACACTCGTTTCTTGAGAAGCCGATCACCATGCAAAAGCTGCTCAAGGCGGTGGAGCAGGGTTTGGCGCAGCAGGCGCCGGCGCGGGCGGCGGCAACGGTCAACACGGCTGCGGCGGTGTCGCATGTGGAGGTGCGGACGGGCTCGGTGGTGGTCACATCCGGCATGGCCGGCGTGGTGCAGCAGGGCCCCATGGCCACGCAGACCTTCGAGCTGGACAAGCCCCTGCGCGAAGCGCGCGATGATTTCGAGAAGGCCTACTTCGAATTCCATCTGGCCAAGGAAAACGGCTCGATGACGCGCGTGGCCGAGAAGACTGGCCTAGAGCGCACGCACCTGTACCGCAAGCTCAAGCAGCTGGGTGTGGACCTGTCGCGCGGCAAGCGCAACGGACGCTGAGCGGGGTACGCCCGCAAGCGGCATGCGAGCCGCCCCCCGGCCGGGTCGCCAGCGGGCCTGCTGTATACTTCGCGCCTCTCACGGCCCGGTAGCTCAGTTGGTAGAGCAGCGGATTGAAAATCCGCGTGTCGGTGGTTCGATTCCGCCCCAGGCCACCAATACCCAACGCCTGACCGTTCTCGGTTGGGCGGTTTCATTTGCGCGAGGCCCGCGCCATGCGGGACAGAGGGCCGTTCTGCGTGTGCCACCGCTCCCCCGGCATGGGGCCGAACAGGGCGCAGTTCGATTCGGTATTGCTCGCTGTTCTCTCGAAACCTTCGCGAACCGTTTGGCGGCAGCACACGCAGACCCCTAATCAGATCAACATCTTGCACGTGTGTCGGATGAGGGAGTTGGACAACCGGATTGGAGAGGCGAAGCATCACGCCGAAATGACGGTCCCGCCAGCGCACGGCATCCAGTAC
>JBJTCL010000008.1:0-8191 GCA_046091865.1 Burkholderiaceae bacterium
CAGGCAACTGGACCCAGCGAACGAACACCACCAACCCTGTGCCGTTCGCGCGCAACCCTCAGCCCTTGGCCACCGGCCGCGCTGCATCGCTGCACCACTCGCTCCAGCTGCCCGCGTACAGCGCCGCTTGCCCCAAGCCGGCGATCTCCATGGCCAGAACGTTGGGCACCGCGCTCACGCCGCTGCCGCAGTGGTGTACCACCGTGGCCGGGTCGCGGTCGCCCAGCAGGGCTTCGAATTCGGCGCGCAATTCGGCGGCGCTCTTGAAGCGGCCATCCGGGCCGATGTTGGACTGAAAGGGCCGGTTCAGCGCACCGGGAATGTGGCCGGCCACCGGGTCCAGCGGTTCCACCTCGCCGCGAAAGCGCGGTGCGGCGCGGGCGTCGATCAGCGTTTGCGTGGACGACAGGCGCTGCATCACGGCGGCGGTGTCTGCCAGACGGCGCTTGGGCGTGGACGGCACAAAGTTGCCGGGCTGGCGTGGCGATGCCTCGCCCGATTCCAACGCGCCACCGGCGGCCTGCCAGGCCTGCAGGCCACCGTCGAGCACCGCCACCGCCTCGTGGCCTGCCCACTTCAGCATCCACCACAGGCGACCGCAGAAGTTCACGCCCTGGCGGTCGTACACCACCGCCTGCATGTTCGCGTCAAAGCCCACGCTGCGCAGCCACGACGCGAACTTTTGCACGTTGGGCAGCGGATGGCGACCGCGCGACGCGGTGTCGGTGCCGGTCTTGTCGCTCAGGTCGCGGTCGAGGTCGGCAAACACCGCGCCGGCGATGTGCGCATCGCGGTATTGCTGCGCGCCGGCAGACGGGTTCATCAGGTCGGCGCTGCAGTCGAACACCATCAGGGGCTGGCCACTGGCACGCAGGGCCTGCAACTGTTCAACCGAGATCAGCGTGGTGTGCATGGTGTCTCCTCAAGGGTGTTCAATGTTCTTCGGCCGGGGCGTTGGGTACCGCGCGGGCGCGCAGCACGGTGGAGGCGATACCGCTGCCCACGATGAGCGCCATGCCCAGCCAGCGCCACAGGTCGATGGCATCGCCAAACAGCAGCACGCCGTAGATGGCGCCGAAGACGATGCCCGAGTACTGCAGGTTGGCCACCACCAGTGTCGCACCGTGGCCATAGGCGCGCGTCATGCACCACTGGCCCAGCGTGGCAAACACGCCGATTGGCAGCAGCCACACCGCATGGCCCCAGTCCCAGGGTGACAGGCCGGTCAAGGGCAGGCCGGCAGCACCCGCCACCGCCGTGCCGATCGCAAAGTAGAAGACGGTGCGGGTCTCGGGCTCGCCCACGCGCGCCAGCGCCATCACCTGCATGTAGGCGAAGGCCGCACCAAAACCCGAAAACAAGCCGACGATGCCTGCCAGGATCTGGTTGTGCTCGATGGTGGGGCGCAGCATCATCACCACGCCGGCAAAACCGGCCAGCACCGTCAGCACTAGCGCGCCTTGCGTCAGGGCATGTTCCAGCGGTGCAGCGCCGCCCTTGCCCAGCCCGGGCAGTCGCGCGATCAGGCTGCTGCCCACCAAAAACGCCGCCACCCACACGCTGCTCATATAGTTGAGCGTCATCGCGGTGGCCAGCGGCAGGCCCGCAATCGCATAGAACCACGCCGCCAGCGACGCCACCCCGATCACGCTGCGCCACACATGCATGCCCGGCACGGGTGTGCGCAGCGACACCTCTTGCTGGCGCGCCAGCCACCACAGCAGCACCAGCCCGATGGCGCCGCGCCAGAACACCAGCTCGGCGGCGTTGAAGTGCGCGGACGCGAACTTCACGCACACGGCCATGCTGGCAAAGGCCAGTGCGGCCAGCAGCATCCACAGGGCCTGCACGAATGAGCCGGGGGTGTGAAGAAGCTAGGGAGCAGGGCGCGGGCTGCGGCATCAGCGCAGCGCGGACCCCATCTGTGCGCGGTACCACTCGTGGAAGTGCTGCATGCCGTCTTCCATCGGGCTTTGGTACGGGCCGACCTCGTTGTCGCCGCGCGCCATCAGGGCCTTGCGGCCGGCGTCCATGCGCAGCGCGATTTCGTCGTCTTCCATGCAGGTCTCCATGTAGGCGGCACGCTGCGCCTCGATGAACTCGCGCTCGAAGGCGGCGATCTCTTCGGGGTAGAAGAACTCCACCATGTTCAGCGTCTTCTGCGGCCTGATGGGGTACAGCGTGGACACGGTGAGCACATGCGGGTACCACTCCACCATGATGTGCGGGTAGTAGGTGAGCCAGATTGCGCCATGCGCGGGCGGCTCGCCGCTGCGGTAGTCCATCAGCGCCTTGTGCCAGCGCTCGTAGATGGCGCTGCCGGCCTTGCCCAGTCGGTTGGCCACGCCCACCGTCTGCACCGAGTAGTGGTCCTTGAACTCCCAGCGCAGGTCGTCGCAGGTGACGAAGTTACCCAGCCCCGGGTGGAACGGGCCCACGTGGTAGTCCTCCAGATAGACCTCAATGAAGGTCTTCCAGTTGTAGTTGCACTCGTGCAGTTCCACATGGTCAAGCACATAGCCCGAGAAGTCGAGCTGCGTTCGCGCGGCCATGCCGGCCAGGTCGGCCTCGATGTCGCGGCCGTTGTCCTCGAACAGCAGCCCGTTCCATTCGCGCAGCGGGTAGCGCTTGAGGTTCAGGCACGGGTCTTGTGCAAAGTGGGGCGCGCCCAGCAGCGTGCCCGCCGGCGCACCGCCTGCCGCCTGGCCGGCGCTGTAGGTCCAGCGGTGCAGCGGGCAGACGATGTTGCCGCCCGACGAGGCCTGCGCGTTGACCGAGCCGCGGCCGCGCAGCATCACCGCCTGGCGGTGTCTGCACACGTTGGAGACCAGTTCCACGCCCTGGGCGGTGCGCAGCAGGGCGCGGCCTTCGCCCTCGTGGGGCAGTGCGTGGTGGTCGCCGGGTTCGGGCACTGCCAGGGCATGGCCCACGTAGCGCGGGCCGCGCTGGAACAGCAGCTCCATCTCGCGGGCAAACAGCGCCTCGTCGAAATAGCTGGAAACCTGAAGTTGGCTTGTGGCCTGCTGGAACTGAAGACTTAAATCAGACATGGTGACCTGACCTAGAGACTCCCCCTATGAAGGGGCAGGTGAGCGCTTCATCCGTGGACTGGCGCGAGACGGCAAAAAAATGCGGCGACACGCGCGCATGCCTCCGCAGGGGGAGGGATTGTACCCGCGGCCCGGCGCCTAGAATTTGGGGTTTCCAATAGCCCTGCGCCATGCCCAAGTCCTCTCCTTCGCCAAGCCCCCAGGCCCTGCCGGCCACCTACGAAGCCGCGCTGGAAGAGCTGGAGCAACTGGTGGCGCGCATCGAATCCGGCCAGCTGGCGCTGGACCAGTTGCTGGGCGGCTACCAGCGCGGTGCCGAGCTGCTGAAGTTCTGCCAGTCCAAACTGGAGGCAGTGGAGCAGCAGATCAAGGTGCTGGATGAGGGCACGCTCAAGCCCTGGAGCGGCGAATGAGTTCGGTCAATGCCGCGGCCCCCGCGGTCTCCACGGCCTCCACGGCGGCATCCACCCCTGCGGACTTCCGCTACTGGATGAACACCCAGCTCGCGCGGGTGGAGCAGGCACTGTCGCAGTGGGTGGCCCCCAGCGGAACCGATGCGCCCGCGGGCCTGGGTGAGGCCATGCGCTACGCGGTGCTGGACGGCGGCAAGCGCCTGCGCCCGCTGCTGGTGCTGGCGGCGGCCGAAGCGGTGGATGGCCATGCGCAAGCGGCCTTGCGCGCGGCCTGCGCGGTGGAACTGATCCATGCCTATTCGTTGGTGCACGACGACATGCCGTGCATGGACAACGATGTGTTGCGCCGGGGCAAGCCCACGGTGCATGTGCAGTTTGGCGAAGCGCAGGCCCTGCTGGCCGGTGACGCACTGCAGGCGCTGGCCTTTGCGCTGCTCACGCCCGAGGCCACCGAGGTGCCCGAGGCCTTGCAGGCGCGCTTGTGCCGTTTGCTGGCCGACGCTGCCGGTCACCGCGGCATGGCCGGCGGCCAGGCGATCGACCTGGCCAGCGTGGGCCGGGCCCTGAGCGAAGACCAACTGCGCACCATGCACCGGCTCAAGACGGGCGCCCTGCTGCAGGGCAGCGTGCTGATGGGCGCGGCCTGCGCCGAGGTGCCGGCCGGCGTGCGTCAGGCGCTGTCTGACTACGGGTCGGCCATCGGACTGGCGTTTCAGGTGGTGGACGACGTTCTTGACGTCACCGCCGATTCCGTTACCCTTGGCAAAACGGCAGGCAAGGACGCCGCCCACGACAAGCCGACCTATGTGTCGCTGATGGGCCTGGATCAGTCCCGTGCCTATGCGCAACGGCTGTACGCGCAGGCCCTGGAGGCGCTGGAGGCCAGCAGATTGCCCGACACCCGAGCCCTGCGCGCCTTGGCAGACATGGTGGTGAACAGGCACAGCTGAATGAGCAACTTACTCGATTCCATCAACGACCCGGCCGACCTGCGCCGCTTGTCGCGCGCGCAGCTCAAGCCGCTGGCCGACGAACTGCGCAACTACGTGCTCAACAGCGTGGCCAAGACGGGCGGCCACCTCAGCTCCAACCTGGGTACGGTGGAGCTCACGATCGCGCTGCACTATGTGTTCAACACGCCGCACGACCGCCTGGTGTGGGACGTGGGCCACCAGACCTACCCGCACAAGATCCTGACCGGCCGGCGCGACCGCATGAGCACGCTGCGCCAGCTGGGCGGGCTGTCGGGCTTTCCGCGCCGCGACGAGAGCGAATACGACGCCTTCGGCACCGCGCACTCGTCCACCAGCATCTCGGCGGCGCTGGGCATTGCGCTGGGCGCCAAGACGCAGGGCATCGACCGCCGCGCGGTGGCCATCATCGGCGACGGCGCGATGAGCGCGGGCATGGCCTTCGAGGCACTCAACAATGCCGGTGTGGCCGACTGCGATCTGTTGGTCATCCTGAACGACAACGACATGTCGATCAGCCCGCCGGTGGGAGCGCTCAACCGCTACCTGGCGCAACTGATGAGCGGGCAGTTCTACGCGGCGGCCAAGAAGGTGGGCAAGGACCTGCTCAAGCCGGTACCGCCGCTGTTCGAGCTGGCCAAACGCTTTGAGCAGCAGGCCAAGGGCATGGTGGTGCCGGCCACGCTGTTCGAGAAGTTCGGCTTCAACTACATCGGCCCGATCGACGGGCACGACCTCGAATCGCTCATCCCCACGCTCGAGAACCTCAAGCAGCTCAAGGGGCCGCAGTTCCTGCATGTGGTCACCAAAAAGGGCCAGGGCTACAAGCTGGCCGAGGCCGACCCCATCACCTACCACGGGCCCGGCAAGTTCGATCCGGCGGTGGGCATCGTCAAGCCGGCCACGCCGCCCAAGCCCACCTTCACCCAGATCTTCGGCCAGTGGATCTGCGACATGGCCGCGGCCGATCCGCGCCTGGTGGGCATCACCCCCGCGATGCGCGAGGGCTCGGGCCTGGTGGACTTTGAGCGCCGCTTTCCGGACCGTTACTACGACGTCGGCATTGCCGAGCAGCATGCGGTGACCTTTGCGGCGGGGCTGGCCTGCGAGGGCCTGCGACCGGTGGTGGCCATCTATTCCACCTTTTTGCAGCGGGCCTATGACCAGTTGATCCACGACGTGGCGCTGCAAAAGCTGCCCATGGTGCTGGCGCTCGACCGCGCGGGCCTGGTGGGTGCCGACGGCGCCACGCACGCGGGTGCGTACGACATCCCCTACCTGCGCTGCGTGCCCAATGTGCGCGTGGCCTGCCCGGCCGATGAGGCCGAATGCCGCCAGTTGCTGACCACGGCGTTCTTGCAGGACCACACGGTGGCGGTGCGTTATCCGCGCGGAGCGGGTGTGGGCACGGTGCCCGCCACGGATCTGCAGCCGCTGCCCCTGGGCAAGGGCGAGTTGCGCCCCCACGGCGGCGCCGAAGCCGGCCAGCGCGTGGCCATCCTTGCGTTTGGCACCTTGCTGTACCCGGCGCTGCAGGCGGCCGAAGAGTTCAACGCCAGCGTGGCCAACATGCGCTGGGCCAAGCCGCTGGACACCGAACTGCTGCTGCAGATCGCGCAGTCGTACGACTGCCTGGTGACGGTGGAAGAAGGCTCGGTGATGGGCGGCGCCGGCAGTGCAGTGGCCGAGGCACTGGCCAACGCCGGCATGCAGCGCCCGCTGCTGATGCTGGGCCTGAAGGACGAGTTCATCGAGCACGGTGACCCGGCCAAGCTGCTGTCGCTGCAGGGGCTGGACGCCGCCGGCATCGCCACGGCGATCCGTCAACGCTTTTTTGCAGCAGCGCAAGCGGGCGAGGGCACGCGGCCGTCGCTCAAGGTGGTGGGCTGAGGCCTCGGATCACCAACCGAACTTCTCTGCAAATCCCGTGTAGCGCTTGGGCAGCGGCAGCGCGTAGTCGCCGCGCTTGCTGGTGTTCAGGCCCAGGCTGGCCAGGGCCTCGCCCCACTTCACGGCCACGGCCACGCCGTCGATGACGGGCACCCCCAGGCGCTGGCTCAACTGCGCGCACAGCGGGGCCATGCCGGCGCAGCCCAGCACGATGGCGCCGCTGCGGTCGCGCGCCAGCGCCTCGCGCGAGGCGTCTTCGATTTGCGCGATCGTCTCGGGCGGGCAGTCTTCCAGCGACAGCACCGCGATGTCGGTGCCGTGCACGCCGCGGCACTGGTGCTCGAAGCCATAGCGCTGCACCAGGCGCTCGGCCATGATGCAGGTGCGCGTCATCGTGGTCACCACCGAAAAACCGCTCGCCACGATGCTGGCCGCCTGAAAGGCCGCCTCGGCGATGCCGATCACCGGGCCGTCCAGCGCTTCGCGCGCGGCCTCGAGGCCCGGGTCGCCAAAGCAGGCGATCACCGTGGCGGCGGGGTTCCACGCGCGTGCCAGGCGGGCCTGCTCGGCCACGCCGGCCGAGGCCCACGCTTCTTAGTGATGGCCCTCGATCGACAGCGGGCCAAAGCCCGGATGCACCGCCACGATCTCGGTGCCGGGGGCGGCCACCGCACGCGCGGCCTGCGCGATCGCGTCGTTCATGGGGCCAGAGGTGTTGGGATTGATGACGAGCAGTTTCATGGTCCGGTCCGGGCGTGGGTCGAAGGGTGTTCAGTGCGGATGTCCAGCGGATTTTGCGCCCCGTGTCGGGGCATCATTGCATACAAAGTTACTTGGGTATGCGCCAAAACGGTGAATCGTGCACCAGCATGGCATCTTCTGGGGTGGTGCGGGAAAACACCGATATGACGCTGTTCCGAGTGAAAAAATCCATGTGATTCAATAACTTGCGTTGACCTTGGCCACGCGGGATGACCCTGGTGGCATGAGCGTTGCATACAAAAAACTTGCCAAAGACCACGGCGCGGCGGCATGCTTTTGTATGCGACCTGCGATTGCACCGGGCCGCGGCCATGACCCCTCCCTCAAGTCAACCTGGAGCCACGATGAAACGGATTTCCACCCTGTCCCGACTTGCCTCAGCCCGCTGGCGCCTCGCGCTGGTGGCTGGCGCCCTGGTCGCTGCCGCTGCCCAGCCCGCGCTGGCGCAAGAGAAGGTGCTGCGCATCGCCATGACTGCCGCCGACATTCCGCGCACGCTCGGCCAGCCCGATCAGGGCTTCGAGGGCAACCGCTTCACCGGCATCCCGATGTACGACGCGCTCACGCACTGGGACCTGTCCAGCGCCGACAAGCCCAGCGTGCTGATTCCTGGCCTGGCGCTGAGCTGGCAGGTGGGCGCTACCGACAAGACCAAGTGGACCTTCAAGCTGCGTCCGGGCGTCAAGTTCCATGACGGCTCGCCGTTCAACGCCGACGCGGTGGTGTGGAACGTGCGCAAGGTGCTCGACAAGGATGCTGTTCACTTTGACGCCAGCCAGGTGGGTGTGACCGCTTCGCGCATGCCCACGCTGCGCAGCGCCCGCAAGATCGACGACCTGACGGTGGAGCTGACCACCAGCGAACCCGATTCCTTCCTGCCGCTGAACCTGACCAACCTGTTCATGGCCAGCCCTGCCCACTGGCAGAAGAAGTTCGACGCCGCCGCAGGCGCCACGCCGGCCGACAAGTCCAAGGCCGCCTGGGCCGCGTTTGCATCCGACGCTTCGGGCTCGGGTCCGTTCAAGATGACGCGCTTCGTGCCGCGCGAGCGTCTGGAACTCGTGGCCAACAAGGACTACTGGGACGCCAAGCGCCGCCCCAAGAT
>JBJTCL010000009.1:0-28886 GCA_046091865.1 Burkholderiaceae bacterium
GTACCGTCATGAGCCCCAGGTATTAACCAGAGCCTTTTCGTTCCGTACAAAAGCAGTTTACAACCCGAGGGCCTTCATCCTGCACGCGGAATGGCTGGATCAGGCTTGCGCCCATTGTCCAAAATTCCCCACTGCTGCCTCCCGTAGGAGTCTGGGCCGTGTCTCAGTCCCAGTGTGGCTGGTCGTCCTCTCAGACCAGCTACAGATCGTCGGCTTGGTGAGCCTTTACCCCACCAACTACCTAATCTGACATCGGCCGCTCCAATCGCGCGAGGCCTTGCGGTCCCCCGCTTTCATCCAGAGATCGTATGCGGTATTAGCGTAACTTTCGCTACGTTATCCCCCACGACTGGGCACGTTCCGATGTATTACTCACCCGTTCGCCACTCGCCACCAGGGTTGCCCCCGTGCTGCCGTTCGACTTGCATGTGTAAAGCATTCCGCCAGCGTTCAATCTGAGCCAGGATCAAACTCTACAGTTCGATCTTGATTGTTTGCCCCTTGCGGGGCCACTCATAAAAACGGAATTGAAGTGAACTTCACTTCTATTCTCATGAGCGTTTGACAGTGCGTTAGCACTGTGTTCCGAAGAACTTTGCAATTGCCGTCAAACGCCCACGCTTATCGGCTGTATATTTTTAACGAACCTCGCAGCGTTTGCCGCTTGTCTGCCGCGATCAGCAGAGCCTTGCATTCTATGACAGATTGGAAAGACCTGTCAACTGTCAGGGTTTTCCCGCGGTGAGTGCAAGCGATTTGCCTGACTCTTTGCGGCTTGGGCCGCGACACATCGCTACCCGCCCCTGCCCCCGTCGGCCGGCTTGTCAGCCGTCCTCTGCGTAGCCTTGCATTCTATACCGGAATTTGAGCCGTTGGCAAGTCGGGGCAAAAAATTTTGAACCGCTGCCTGCTCGACGAAGCGGTTGCAAACGCAGCCCGCTTCAGCAAGGGGGCGAACTGTAGCACAAGTGATTTGACGGGCCTGCGCCGGCCCGATCCCTGGGGCTTGGCAAGGCCGCTCCCCATAATCGGCGCACATGGCACTGCTCACTCTGTTGGACGCCCACCTGGCCTTCGGGCACGTCGCGCTGCTTAACGGCGCCGGCTTTGCGCTGGAGCCGCGTGAGCGGGTTGGCCTGATCGGGCGAAATGGCACGGGCAAGTCTTCACTGCTGCGCATCCTTGCTGGCATCGAACGTGCCGACGACGGCGTGCTGCAGGTCCAGCGCGGCGTGCGCATCGCCTTCGTCGCTCAGGAGCCCGATCTGGCCGCGGATGAGACGGTGCTGGACGCCGCATGCCGGGGCCTTGCGGAGCTGCGACGCCTGATCGATGCCCACGCGCGGGGCGACGGCGACCTGGGCGCGCACCACGAGCGCATTGAAGCCCTGGGCGGCTGGAACTGGCGCACCGAAGTGGACGCCACCTTGCAAAAGCTGCGTCTGGACGCGCACGCGCGGATTGGCGAGCTGTCTGGAGGCACGCGCAAACGCATTGCCTTGGCACAAGCACTGGTGCAGAAGCCTGATGTGCTGCTGCTGGACGAACCCACCAACCATCTGGACCTCGAGTCGATCACCTGGCTGGAGGATCTGCTGATCGCGTTCCGGGGCAGCGTGGTTGTCGTCACCCACGACCGCGCCTTTCTGGATCGGGTGGCCACCCGCATCGTCGAACTCGACCGCGGCCAGTTGCATTCGTACCCGGGCAACTTTGCAAAGTACCTGGAGCTGAAGGAGCAGCAGCTGGCGCAAGAGACCGTCGTGCGCGCCAAGGCCGACAAGCTGCTGGCCCAGGAAGAGGTCTGGATTCGCCAGGGCGTCGAGGCGCGGCGCACGCGGGCTGTCGCGCGCATCCATCGCCTGGAAAAACTGCGCCTGCAGCGTGCCCAGCGGCGCGAGGCCTTGGGCCGCGTCCGTCTGGAGGTGGACACGGGCGCGCCCAGCGGCAAGCTCGTTGCCGAGCTCGACTCGGTGAGCAAGGCCTTCGGCGAGCGCCGCATCGTGCAACAGTTCAGCGCCACCATCCTGCGCGGCGATCGCGTCGGCCTGATCGGCCCGAACGGCGCCGGCAAGACCACGCTGCTGCGGCTGATTTTGGGCGAAACGCCGCCCGATGCCGGCCGCGTGCGCCAAGGCTCGAAGCTGCAGGTGGCTTACTTCGACCAGATGCGCGATGCTCTGAACCTGGACGCCACGCTGGAGGACTTCATCAGCCCCGGCAGCGAGTGGATCGAGATCGGCGCCCGGCGCACCCATGTTCGCAGCTACCTGGGCGACTTTTTGTTTGCGCCCGAACGGGCCTCGTCGCCGGTACGGTCGCTGTCTGGGGGCGAGCGCAACCGGCTGCTGCTGGCGCGCCTGTTTGCCCGCCCGGCCAATGTGCTGGTGCTGGACGAGCCGACCAACGATCTGGACATCGACACGCTCGAACTGCTGGAAGAACTGCTGCAGTCCTACGACGGAACGGTGTTCCTCGTCAGCCATGACCGCCGCTTTGTCGACAACGTGGTCACCAGCACCATCGTCTTTGAGGGCGAGGGGCGCTGGCGCGAATACGAAGGCGGCGTGCAGGATTGGCTGGTGCAGTCGCAGCGCGCGCAAGACCTGGCCGCGGCGCGCGCCGGTGTGCCGGCCGCCGCGCTGGCCGCTACGCCTGGTGCGCCCTCATCCAAGGACAGCGCTCCCGCGCCATCGTCAGCAGCAGCGGCTGCGCCGCCCTCATCAGCAGGAGCGGCAGGCATGGGTGGCGCCACAGATTCGCGGCGCAAGCTCAGCTACAAAGAGCAGCGTGAGCTGTACGCCTTGCCCGGGCGCATCGATACGCTGGAGGCCGAGCAGCGCGAGATCGGGCAGTTGCTGGCCGATGGCAGCCTGTTCGGCAGCGACCACGCGCGCGCCAGCGCGCTGACCGAGCGGCTGGCCGTCATTGAGGACGAACTGATGAGCGCGCTGGAACGCTGGGAAGAACTCGGGAGCCGCGTCGCATGAGCCTGCTGCCGATGAGCGCCGCAGAGCTGACCGCCCTGCTGGCCTTTTGCACCGCGATGAGCTTCACGCCGGGCCCCAACACCACGCTGTCCACTGCACTGGCGGCCAACTTCGGCCTCGCGCGTGCCACCCGCTTTTGCCTGGCGGTGCCCGCCGGCTGGACCTTGCTGATGCTGGGCAGTGCCCTGGGCCTGGGGGCGCTGATCACCGGGGTGCCGGCGCTGCGCTGGGCCGTCAAGATCGGTGGGGTGGGCTATATGCTGTGGCTGGCCTGGAAGCTCTCGCGCAGCGGGCAACTGGCGCAGGTCGACGCGTCCCGGCTGCAGGTGGGATTCGCGCAAGGCGTCGCGCTGCAGTTCCTCAACATCAAGGCGTGGATGCTCGCGCTCACGCTCAGCGCGGGCTGGGTGTGGCATGCGGGCGGCGCGCCCGCCGACAACCCCTGGCCGCGTTTGGCGTTTGTGTGTGCGGCCATGATGTTCTTTGCCTTCAGCAGCAACTTCACTTATGCGCTGGTCGGGTCGCTGCTGCGCGGCTGGCTGGCGCAGGGTCGACGCCTGCTATGGTTCAACCGTGCGCTGGCCTTGGTGCTGGCAGCCACCGCCGTATGGATGTTGCGAGCATGACCCCACGACCGATTCAGCAAGTCGACGTCTTCACCGCCACGCCTTACCGGGGCAACCCGGTGGCGGTGGTGCTGGATGGGCAGGGCCTGGACACCGCGCAGATGCAGGCATTTGCGCGCTGGACCAACCTTTCAGAAACCACTTTTGTGCTGCCGCCCACCGACGCGGCGCAAGCCGCCGGCGCGCACTACCGGCTACGCATCTTCACGCCCGCCACCGAGCTGCCCTTTGCCGGACACCCGACGCTGGGCAGCTGCCATGCGTGGCTGCGATCGCGCCCCACCGCCGGGCAGTACGCCGCAAAACAATTGGAATCTGACCCCGATTATTTGGTGCAGGAGTGCGGCATCGGCCTGGTGCGCATCCGCCGCGACGACACGCGGCTGGCGTTTGCAGCGCCGCCACGGCTGCGCAGCGGGCCGCTGGACGACGCCGAGGTGGACTTGGTGGCGCGCGGCCTGGGCGTGTCGCGCAGCGACATCGTGGCGCACGCCTGGTGCGACAACGGACCCAAGTGGCGTGGCGTGATGCTGAAGTCCGCCGAGCAAGTGCTGGCCTTGCAGCCGGACGCATCCATCCTGCAGGGCCTGTACACCGGGGTGGTGGCGCCGCAATCGGCCGCAGCCCCGCACACCGGTATCGACCGCAGCCACGGCAAGGTGGGCGTGGTCGGGCCTCATGCGCAGCCTGCGGGCGGCATGACCGCAGACGCCACCGCCTTTGAGGTGCGCGCCTTCTTCCCCAACGGCAGCGGCATGGGCGAAGACCCGGTGACCGGCAGCCTGAACGCAGCGCTGGCGCAGTGGCTCATGGGCGCGGGCGTGGCGCCCGACCGCTACATCGCGAGCCAGGGCACGGCGCTCGGCCGCGAGGGCCGCGTGCATGTGCAGCGCGATGGCAACGACATCTGGATCGGCGGCGACTGCGTGACCTGCATCGAAGGCACGGTAACGCTGTGACACCTCAAGGAGACACGATGCGCGCCCAACTGGACCACATCGTGGTGATGGCCGGCGACCTTGAATCGGGCGTGGCCTGGTGCGAGCGCACGCTGGGCGTCACGCCCGGCCCCGGCGGCGAGCATCCGCTGATGGGCACGCACAACCGGCTGCTGCGGATCACGGCGCCCGGCTTTGCCGACAGCTATCTGGAGATCATCGCGCTCAAGCCCGGTGCCGTGCCGCAGCGCGCCGCACCGCTCAGGCGCTGGTTCGACTTTGACGATGCCGCGCTGGCGGAGCGGGTTCAGCAACAAGGCCCACAACTGGTGCACTGGGTGGCGCGCACCGGCGACGTGCGCGCAGCGCTGGCCACCTGGCAGGCGCTGGGCATCGACCGCGGCCCGCCGCTCGCGGCCTCGCGCATGACGCCCGATGGCTTGCTGCAGTGGCAGATCACGGTGCGCGACGACGGCCAGCGCCTGTTCGACGGCTGCCTGCCCACGCTCATTCAATGGGGCGCCGTCCATCCTGCGCCACGCATGGCCCCGTGCGGCCTGGCGCTGCGCCGCCTGACGCTGGCACACCCCCAGGCCGCGCAGCTCGAGCGTGCCTTGAGCGCTGTGGGCTTGCTGCAGCCGGGGCGCATCGAACTCAGCACCGGAGCGCCTGGCATGCAGGCAACATTCGACGCACCCCACGGGCAAGTGACGCTGTCATCCTGACACCGGCGTGACGCGAGGCCATCGCCCCGCGCCCCACAATCGATGGCATGGGAACGCTTTATCTGGTGCGGCACGGACAGGCTTCGTTCGGCACCGACAACTACGATCGCCTGAGCGATCTGGGCCATCGGCAATCACAACGGCTGGGCGAGTACTTTGCTTTGCGCGGCCTGCAGTTCGATGCGGTGATCGTCGGCACGCTGCAGCGGCATGCAGAGACGCTGCAAGGCATCGCGCGCGGTATGGCGATGGCGCCTGCACTGCTGGGCTCGGCCTTGCAGCGACCCGGCCTGAACGAATACGACAGCGAGGCCGTCATCCGCACGGTGCACCCGAGCTCGCTGCCGCGACCCGACACGCCCGAGCTGTACCGCCATCACTTTCGCTTGCTGCGCGACGGCCTGCGGCAATGGATGTGCGGTGTGGCAAGCCCCGAGGGCATGTCCAGCTACGACGGCTTCGTGCGCGGCATCACCGACGTGCTGGACCATGTGCGCGACGAGCACCACGGCGCGAATGTGCTGCTGGTGTCCAGCGGCGGGCCGATTTCCACCGCGGTGGGTCAGGTGCTGGGCACGCCCGCCGAGGCGACGATCGAGCTGAACCTGCGCATGCGCAACACCAGCGTGACCGAGTTCGCCTTCACGCCCAAGCGGCACATGCTGGTGACCTACAACACGCTGCCCCATCTGGACAGCGCCGAGCACCGCGACTGGGTGACCTACGCCTGAGCCGCCTCAGGCCTTGGGGTTGCGCCGCGCCACCCAGTAGGTGGCACCGGCGTCGCCGTAACGCTCGTCGTGCGGCACGTCGGCGTCCAGCGAAAAACGGTCGCCCGGCTGCAGGTGGCGCGTCTCGCTGCCGCAGGTCAGCCACATGTCGCCCTGCACCAGGATGGCCTGCACCGCAAAGGGGTGGGTGTGCGTGGCCAGCACCGTGCCGGGCGCCCATTGGCGTTCGATCACTTCATCAAAGCCCTGCCCCAGCCAGGTGGACTTGAATTCATCGAAGGTGGTGGTGACGCTGCTCATCGTGGGCTCCCCAAAGTCATGGCGCCAGCAGATCAGCCTGCAAGCGCCACCGAGATCGTACGCCGCAGCTTCACCGGCTGCAGTGCTGGGGTGTCGCCGGCGTCACCGGCACGCCGCGCCTCGCGCGCACGCAATTGCCCGCAGCCGGCGTCCACGTCCTGCCCGGCCGAGCGGCGCAGCTTGGTGAGTACGCCCAGCCCGTGCAGCTCGCGTGCCATGGCGGCAGCGCGCTCCCACGCGGGGCGGCGGTACGGCAGGTCGGGCACGGTGTTGTAGGGGATGAGGTTGAGCACCGCATGCCGCCCGCGCAGCAGCGCGGCCAGGGCCTGCACCTCATCGGGCGCGTCATTGATGCCCTCCAGCAGCGTCCACTGCACCTGCACCGGATAGCCGGTGGCGCGCGCATAGGCGTCGGCCGCCTCGACCAGATCGCCCGGCGCGATGCGCGGCGCATGCGGCAGCAGCTCAGCACGCAGGTCGGCGCGGGTGGTGTGCAGCGACAAGGCCAGCGCCGGCTTCACCGGCCCCTGGGGCAGCCGCTCGAAGGCACGCGCATCGCCCACGGTGGAGAACACCAGGTTCTTGTGGCCGATGTCGCCCACGGTGCCCAGCAACTCGATCGCCTCCATCACGTTGTCCAGGTTGTGCGCGGGCTCGCCCATGCCCATGAACACCACCTTGCGCACCGGCCGCAAGCGCCGCGCCAGCGCCACCTGCGCCACGATCTCGGCGCTGCCCAGTTGACGGATCAGCCCGTCGCGGCCGGTCATGCAGAAGCGGCATCCCACGGCGCATCCGATCTGGGTGGACACGCACAGGCCCGGAATCCGCCCGGGGGCGAGCAGCACGCTCTCGCAGGTCATGCCGTCGGCCAGACGCACCAGCAGGCGCGACGAACCGTCGGCGCCCGGGTGTTCGGACGCCAGTTGCGCCAGTGCGGCCAGATCGGCCTGCACAGCGGGCAGGGCCTGCAGCAGCGGCTTGGGCAAGAAGGATTCAGCGCGCCGGCGGCCCTCGTCCAGCGGCCGGGCCTGCGTCCACAGGCGCAGGATGCGCTGCTCGTGACCGGCCCGCGCACCCCGCTCACGCAGGCGCTGGCGCAACGCTGCGATGTCGCTCAGCGTTCGGCCGGGGGCTGCGGGGTGGGCGCCAACATCGGGATGCATGCCCGAAGCTTACCGGGGCAGGCCCAAGCGGGCCAAAGTGGGCTGAGGCGGGGTGGCTTGGACCGGCTTGAGCCGGCTTGGGCGATGCGAAGCGCCGGCCGCGCGGCGTCAGCGCCTCAGCGCTTCACCACTCGCCCGATTCGCGCACCCGCTGGGCCAGATCGACTTCGATCTCTGCGCACAGGCTGCTGGCGGCGCCGTTGGCTTGGCCGATGACTGCGCCGGCTTCGCTGAATGCACTGAACGCAGCCGATCCGCCAAACGGCAACCCTGCAACTGGCACAGAGCGATCGGTCGCCCCAGCAGCCCCGCGGACCGCCGTGGCGCGGCCGAGGTCGGCGATTCCGTCGGCCTCGCGCCGAACGCCAAACATCGCGGCCTTGGGCAGCAGCAAGCGGGGAGCGAGGGCAAGGGACAGACGCATGGCAGGGCCTGAAGATGAATGGGGGTCGATCAGAGCGGAGAAGAGGCTTTGAGTGAGTTCGACAATGGACGCAGTCTATGAAGGCGCGTGTGTCAGCGCTGTGACGTTGCTCACACAAAGCGTGACATGGCGTGCCGATGCGGCACCCGTGCAACAGGCCCGTGGCTGCGGCGCATTTCGTCGTTTTGGGCGGCGACGCCCGCACGAACAATCCCTGGCTTGCCTTTGACGTTCACGTCTTGTCCGCGTGCGCCCTGACTCCGACACCCCAATCCCCCTGGACCCGAGCCAGCTCGTGGTGGGCCTGTACGTCTGGATCGACCTGCCCTGGACGGACCACCCCTTCCTGACCAGCCGCCGCCTGATCACCTCGCAGCGCGAGATCGCGCTGATCCACCGCTCCCAACCGACGGGGCTGCTGTACTACTACCCCCAGCGCAGCCGGGTGCAGCCTCCCCCCGCTGCGCCGCCCCCTGCGGCGACCGCTGCCACACCGGCCGCCACAGTGGCAGGGCCAACGACCGCGACCGAAGCTGCCGACGAGGTAGAGCGCGAGTTCCAGCGGCTGCGTGAGGACAAGCGGCGCCGGCTGGCGCGACAACACGAGCGCGGTGCCCGCATGCGTCAGGGCTGGGACCAGGCGGCGCGCCAGGTGCGCACCACGCTGCAGGATTTCATGCGGTCGCCACGGTCGGCCGGCGAGCGGCTGCGCATGCTGGGCCACGAGACGGCACTGCAGGTGGCGGGCAGCGAGGCGCTGGTGCTGCACATGCTGGGCGAACGCCTCAACGCGGGCGCACAGCACCACGCACTGAATGTGATGATGCTCAGCCTGCTGCTGGGGCAGCGCGCCGGCCTAAGCCCAAGCGAGCTGGCCGACCTGGGCATGGCCGCGCTGGCGCACGATGCGGGCGAGGCCGACATCCCCGCAGCAGTGCTGCGCAATCCACGGCGCAGGCGCTTCGAAGAAGACTTCTATCGCCAGCATGTGACGCTGGGCCTGCAGATGGCACTGCAGTCGGGGCAGTTCAGTCCGGCAGCGTTGGCGTTGATCGCCGAGCACCACGAGGCCGCCGATGGATCGGGCTGGCCGCAAGGCCGGCGCGATGCGGTACGCGGTGCGCGCATCCTCGCGATGGCCGACCGCTTTGACCGGCTGTGCAATCCGCTGGCCGACGGCGTGGCGGCGCTGTCGCCCGCCGAAGCACTGGCGCGCATGGTGCGGCACGAGGCAGCGCGCTTTGACGCCGCACTGCTGGCGCTGTTGGTTCAACTGCTGGGGGCGCATCCGCCCGGCTCGCTGGTGCAACTGAGCGACGGCAGCGTGGCCATGGTGATCGGCGCCAGCACCCAGGCCGATGCGCCGCGGGTGCGGCTGCACGCGCCCGAACTGGCGCGCGAGGACGCCCCCGAGATGGACTTGTCGGCGCAGCCCGAAGTGCGCATTGCGCGCGTCCTGCGCCACGACGAACTGCCCGACACCGTCCGCGACTGGTTTGATCCGGCGCTTGTGCCTGCGCACACCCTGCGCGACGGGGCGGCCGCGCCCTGACGCTTTGCGTTGGAGGCCGCGCTTGACGACGGCGTCAGCGCCGCAGCGTGTCCAGCGGCAGGGCGCTCAGGTCGTGCAGCAGGCGCACCAACTGTGTCGCCGCGGCATCCACCAGCGACTGCCCCTTGGCGGCAGTGGCCGATGCGGCATCGCCTGCCGCGCCGTGGGCGTTGATGTCCTGCATCGCCCAGCCGAGCTTGGCGCTGCGGCCATCGCCCAGCACCGGGTGGCGCTGCGCACGCTGTTCGGACGACGACGCAAAGCGCTGCGCCAGATCCATGCGCACCCGCTCGGGCGCAAGCGCCAGCATCATCGAGGTCTCGACCTCGCCGGCGTGTACCCCAAAGCGCTGCTCGTGCGCGCTGAACGGCGCCATGGCCTCGCCCAGCGGCAGGTTGAACCAGCTGCAGCCGTACACGATCAGGCCGCAGCGGGTGCGCAGCTCGCGCGCCACCACATCCAGCAGGCTGGTCTGTCCGCCGTGCGCATTGAAGATCAGCAACTTGCGCAGGCCGGCGCGCGCCACGCACTCGCCCAGTTCGATCCAGCTGCGCGTGACGGTCTCGAAGCTCAGCGTGAGCGTGCCTGGGAAAGCGATGTGCTCGGGGCTGTAGCCCACCGCCTGCGTGGGCAGGAACAGCACCGGCAAGTCTGTCGGCAAGCGCGGCACACAGGCCTGCACGATGCCGTCGGCAATCGCCTGATCGACCTTCAGCGGCAGGTGCGGGCCGTGCTGCTCGACGGCGGCCACCGGCAACACCGCCACGGTGCGTGCAGTGTCGAGCGACGCAAAGTCGGGCGACGCAAGCTCGGCCCAGAAGCGCGGGGTCTGTGTTGCGGCAAAGACGGGTCGGTCGGCCATGGCCTGCGCATCTTAAGCGCAGGGATGCTGCGCAGACCTGAGAGACTTGGCAACTTGCGGCCCGCCCCGGAGTCGCCTGACACCAGCGCCCCGATGAAGACCACCGAATTCACCCTGCACGCCAACGGCATCGATTTCGTGTGCCTGTGCGCCGAGCCCATGCGCAGCAACGCGCACCGCCGCACAGCGATGCTGCTGCACGGCTTTCCCGACACTGCGCACACCTGGAGCCACCAGATGCAGCCGCTGGCCGACGCCGGCTGGCGCGTGGTGGCGCCCTTTCTGCGCGGCTATCCGCCCAGCACCGTGCCGCAGGCCGGCGCGCCGGGCGTGTACTTTGACAAGGCCACGCTGGTGCGCGACATCGCCGAACTGATCCGCGCGCTGCAAGGCCAGAAAGCCCAGGGCGGCGACAGCAGTGCGCCCATCGACCTGGTGGCCCAAGACTGGGGCGCGATCATCGGCTACGCGCTGCTGGCCGCGCATCCGGAACTCGTGCGCCGCGCGGTGCTGATGGCGGTGCCGCACCCGGTGGTGGTGGCCGCCAGCATGCTCAACCCCAGGCATGTGCACCGGTCGTTTCACTGGTGGTTCTTTCAGTTGCCCGATCTGCCCGAGAAGGCGCTGGCGGCCGATGACTTTGCCTTCATCGACTACCTGTGGCGCTACTGGACCACCGAAGGCTTCGAGGATGCGGCGCACATCCGCCACATCAAGGACACGCTGGCGCAGCCCGGCGCACTGGCGGCCACGCTGGGCTACTACCGCGCGATGCTCGATCCGGCCCGGGCAGACCCACACCCGGCGCTGGCCGAGCTGCGCACGTGCATAGCCCGCAACATCACCGTGCCGACGCTGGCGCTGTGCGGCGCCGACGACCTGCGCGCCGAACTGATGCGCGACCAGGGCGCGCACTTCAGCGGTGAATACCGATACGCCGAGGTGCCGAAGGCCGGCCACTTTTTGCACCGCGAACAGCCCGAAGCGGTGACGCACCAGGTGCTGGACTGGCTGGGAGCGCAGGCATGAGCGACGACCACACCGCTGCGGCGGCGTCAGACAACCCGCTCCTGGGCCCCGACGACTTCGACGCGCAGGACGCGGTGCTCGATGCCCTGCGCGAGCACGACGACGAAGTCCCGCAGTGGGAGTTCTGCGAGGGCTTTTTGGCCGCGCTGGTCTGCGCCCGCCGCCGCATCGAGCCCGAGGACTACTGGCCGGTGCTGCTGGGCGACGAATTCCGGCCGATGCAGCAGATGGAGTTCGTCTGGCGCTGGAAGCGGCGCTGGGCCGAAATCGAGGCCGCGCTGGACGCGCCGGTGGAAACACTGGACGACCCGCGCACCTTTCACCCCGAGGTGCTGGACACGCGCGGCGCCATCCTGGCCCTGCCCGAGGACGAACGCGACGCCGACACGCCGCCGCTGGACGCGCTGCCCGGCTTTGCGCAGGTGTGGGCGCTGGGCTTCATGTTTGCGGTGGAAAACTGGCCCGAGGAATGGCAGCCGCCGCGCGATGCTGAGGCCGCCGCCATGCTCGACACCGCGCTGCAGGCCATCGTGAGCCTGACCGAGCCCGACAGCGGAACCCCGGTGATGTCGATGTATGCCGAGGACGGCCCGCCCAGCGTGAGCCAGCAGCGCGTGGATGCCTACGGTGCCGCCATCTGGGCGGTGTACGACCTGCGCCAGCTGTGGAAAAGCCTGGGCCCGCGCGTGGAGACGCTGCGCAAGGCCGCCGAGCCCGGCCGCAACGACCCGTGCAGCTGCGGCAGCGGCAAGAAGTTCAAAAAATGCTGTGGCGCAGGCTGATGCCATCGGCCCGCGTCCAAGCCCCTGCGGCACCTTGCGCCCGCAAGGTCTGCCTATGATCGCGCCATGACGCAAGACCTGTTTCGCCACGACGCCTACCTGCGCGAGTGCGCAGCCACGGTGACCGCCCTCACCGATGCAGGCATCATGCTCGATCGCACCGTGTTCCATCCGCTGGGGGGCGGCCAGGCCGGTGATGCCGGCGTGCTGCTGCTGGCCGATGGCCGCGAGATCGCAATCGCCGACACGCGTAAGGGCAAGGACGCCGAAGGAAAGCCGACCGCCGACATCGTGCATGTGCCCGCGCCGGGCCAGGAGGCGCTGCTGGCCACGCTTGCCACCGGGACCGCTGTGACGGCCCGCATCGACTGGGCGCGTCGCCACCGGCTGATGCGCTTTCACACCACCACCCATCTGCTGTGCCATCTGGTGCCGCAATTGGTGAACGGCTGCTCGATCACGCCCGACTACGCGCGGCTGGACTTTCACATGACCGACGCGCTGGACAAGGACGCACTCACCGCGGGCATCGGCCAACTGGTGGCGGCAGCGCACCCGGTGACGGTGGGCGAGATCAGCGATGCCGAACTGGACGCCAACCCCAGCCTCGTCAAGAGCATGAGCGTGAGCCCGCCGCGCGGCCTAGGCACCGTGCGCACCATCCGCGTGGGCAGTATGGGCCTGAACGACCTGATCGATCTGCAGCCCTGTGGCGGCACCCATGTGGCCAACACGTCCGAGATCGGCGCGGTGGTGGTGACCAAGATCGAGAAAAAGTCGGCGACCACCCGGCGCATCGTGCTGGGCTTTGCGGCCTGAGGCCTTTGCACCGAACTTTGCCCCGAACTTCGCCCTGAAGGCTGCGATCACCCTCCGGAACTTTTCGGCCAATCCAGTGCTCCGACCGGATCGCCGCTTTCACCGCCTCTGACCGTGACATCCCGTTTGCTGAACATATCCCCCTTGCGCATGCTGGCGCAGTGGCGTCTGGCCCTGTGCGGGCTGAGCGTCGGCTTGTCGCTGTTGCTGCTGGTGTCGCTGGCCCATGCGCAGATTCCGGGCCTGCCGCCGCTGGGCAAGGCCGCCGCCAGCAAGCCCGGCGCAGTGGTGGTGACGCCGCAGGTGCGCGCCGAACTGCTGGCGCACGCGCCCGAGGGCATCGCGCCGGGCAAGCCGCTGCAACTGGGCCTGCAGATCACCCACCAGCCCGAGTGGCACACCTACTGGAAGAACCCGGGCGATTCGGGCCTGCCCACCACGCTGGACTGGACGCTGCCCGCGGGCCTGAAGGCCGGCGACATCGTGTGGCCCACGCCCAAGAAGATTCCCATCGGCACGCTGGCCAACTATGGCTACGAAGGCACGGTGCTGCTGCCGGTGCCGGTCAGCGTCGGGGCCGACTTCAAGCCGCAGGCCGACAAGGTGGACATCACGCTGCGCGCTGCGTGGCTGGTGTGCCGCAAGGAATGCATTCCTGAAGAAGGCGAGTTCCGCCTGCAGCTGCCGGTGCAGGGCAGCACCGCGCTGCACGGTACCGCCTTTGATGCGGCCGCACGCGCCACGCCGCGGCCGCTGCCGGGCTCACCGTCGGCCCCCGACACGGTGTCGCCGCAGGGCGGCGTGCGGGTGCTGGACGGGGCCATCGAGGTGTCGATCGCCTCATTGCCGGTGGCCTGGCGCGGCAAGACGCTGAACGTCTTTCCCCAAACGCCCGAGGTGATCGAGAACGCCGCCACGCCCACGCAAGCCTGGAACGGCGCGGTGTGGACGGCGCGCATGCCGCTGTCGGCGCAGCGCAGCAACAGCCCGTCGGCCATGGCGTGGGTGGTGGCCCTGAGCGACGACAAGGCCCGCAGCGAAGCCTGGCGCACCGAACTCAAGGTCAACGGATCGTGGCCGCAGGTGGCAGCGCCCGCAGCGGTGTCGCCCGCGCTGGACGCCGCGCTCAAGGCCAACCAGGCTGCAGCCGGTGCAGCGCCCCCGGCGCCGTCCAGCGCGCCGCTGTCGCTGTGGGCGGCCCTGGCTGGCGCGCTGATCGGCGGCCTCATCCTGAACCTGATGCCCTGTGTGTTTCCGGTGCTGGCGATCAAGGTGCTGGGCTTCACCCGCCATGCGTCTGATGTGCGCGCGCATCGCGCCAGCGGCCTGGCCTACACCGCAGGCGTGGTGCTGAGCTTCATGCTGCTGGGCCTGCTGTTGATCGCGCTGCGCGCCGCCGGCGAGGCCATCGGCTGGGGCTTTCAGCTGCAGTCCCCCGGCGTGGTGGCGGCGCTGGCGGTGCTGTTCACCGTGATCGGCCTGAACCTGGCCGGCGTGTTTGAGTTCGGTAGCTTCCTGCCGTCGGGCGTGGCTTCGCTGCAAGCGCGGCACCCTGCCGCCGACGCCTTTTTGTCGGGCGTGCTGGCGGTCGCCGTGGCTTCGCCCTGCACCGCGCCCTTCATGGGCGCGTCATTGGGGTTGGCGGTAACGCTGCCGGCCTGGCAGGCGGTGGCGGTGTTCGCGGCCATCGGCCTGGGCATGGCGCTGCCGTACCTGACCGCGAGCTGGGTGCCGGCGGTGGCGCGCGCGCTGCCGCGGCCCGGGCCGTGGATGGACCAGTTCCGCCGCTTCATGGCCTTCCCGATGTTCGGCACCGTGGTGTGGCTGCTGTGGGTGCTGGGCCAGCAGTCAGGCATCGACGGCGCCGCCGCGCTGCTGGCCTGCCTGGTGGCACTGGCCATGGTGGTGTGGGCGTTGACGCTGCACGGCCGCGGCCGCGTGGTGATCGGCGCGCTGTCGGCGCTGGCGCTGGCAGGGCTGCTGGCCAGTGTGGGGCCGCAGGTGATACGCCTGGCCGAGGTGCCGCCGCCTGCGCTCGGCCCCGTGGCTGGTGCCGCCGCGTCACAGACTGGCGGGCCCGGCGTGGCGGGCGTGGCGGGCGTGGCAGCGGCCACCGCAGAACCCGGCGCCCAATGGCAGGCCTGGGCGCCGGGCCGCGTGGAGCAGCTGATGGCATCCGGCCAACCGGTGTTCGTGGACTTCACCGCCGCGTGGTGCGTGACCTGCCAGTTCAACAAGAAGACCACCCTGGCCGACGCGCGCGTGCTGGTTGACTTTGCCGCCAAGCGCGTGGCGCTGCTGCGCGCCGACTGGACGCGCCGCGACCCGGCCATCACCGCGGCGCTGACGCAACTGGGCCGCAGCGGGGTGCCGGTGTACGTGCTGTATCGCGCCGGTCAGCCGCCGGTGGTGATGCCGGAAATCCTGAGCGTCGACGAGGTTCGGGCGGAAATTGCCAAACTCTGATGCAGCCGTCGGCTGTGCACAGTGCCTGCACCGCCAGAACTGCGCTTGTCCACCATCATTCAAGGAGTCCACCATGCTGCGCCGCACCGCCCTTGCCCTGTCCATCGCCGCCGGCTTGACCGCATTCATCGGCCCTGCGCATGCCGCTGCAGTGGTCGGTCAGCCCGCACCTGACTTCACGCTCAAGGACACCAGCGGCAAGACGGTCAAGCTGTCGGACTTCCGCGGCAAGCATGTGGTGCTGGAGTGGACAAACCCCGGCTGCCCCTTCGTGCGCAAGCACTACAACAGCGGCAACCTGCCCACGCAGCAGAAGGAAGCCATCGCCAAGGGGGTGGTGTGGCTGGCGATCAACTCCACCGAAAAGGCCAGTGCCGACCATCTGGAGCCGGCCAAGCTGGTGGCCTGGAAGAAAGAGCGCCAGTCGGTGCCCAGCGTCATCCTGATGGACGAAGACGGCGTGGCCGGCAAGGCCTATGCGGCGCGCGTGACGCCGCACATGTACATCGTCGACCCGCAGGGCAAGCTGGTGTATGCGGGCGGCATCGACAGCATCCCCTCGGCGCGTGCCGACGACATCCCCAAGGCCACGCAGCATGTGAAGGTGGCGCTGGGTGAGGCGCTGTCGGGCAAGCCGATCAGCGCGCCCACCACGCAGGCCTACGGCTGCACCATCAAGTACAAAAGCTGAGGCGGCTCAGGCGGCGTATCACGACGCTGCATACCTCTGCCGCAAATCGCGCTTCAGGATCTTGCCGCTCGGGTTCTTGGGCAGCGCGTCGGTGAACACCACGCGCTTGGGGCACTTGAAGCCCGCCAGCCGCTCGCGGCAGTGCGCAATCACCTGCGCCTCGGTCAGCGCGGCGCCGGCCTTGGGCACGATGACTGCCGTCACCGCCTCGATCCACTGCGCATCGGACAGGCCGATGACTGCCACCTCGCTCACGCCGGCCAGCGCATAGACGGCTTCTTCCACCTCGCGGCTGGCCACGTTTTCGCCGCCAGACTTGATCATGTCCTTCTTGCGGTCGACCACGGTGATGTAGCCCTCGTCGTCGATGGTGGCCAGGTCACCGCTGTGGAACCAGCCGCCCTCGAAGGACGCGGCCGTCTTGTCGGGGTCGTTGAAGTAGCCGTTCATCAGGTGCGGTGAGCGGTGCACGATCTCGCCCACCTCGCCGGGCTGCACGTCGCGCATCTGCTCGTCCACCACCCGCGTCTCGACGTTGATCGCGGCGCGCCCGGCCGAACCCGCCTTGCGCAGCTGGTCCTCGGGCTTGAGCACGGTGGCCAATGGCGCAATCTCGGTCTGGCCGTACAAGTTCCACAACCGCATGTGCGGCAGGCGCGCGGCGAGCTCTTTCAGCACTTCCACCGGCATGATGGACGCGCCGTAGTAGCCCTTTTGCAGCGACGACAGGTCGGTGCTGTCGAACAGCGGCGAGCGCATCAGCGAGATCCACACCGACGGCGGCGCGAAGAAGCTCGTCACCTTGTGGGCGGCCAGCATCGGCAGGATGACCTCGGGCTTGGGCTGGCCGGTGATGACGTTGGTCATGCCCACATAGATGGCTGGCCCCAGGAACACGTCGAGCTGCGCGCAGTGGTACAGCGGCAGCGCATGCAGCATGGTGTCTGCCGTCACCATCTCCTGCTCGATGCAGCAGCTCACGTATTCCCACAGCACCGCCTCGTGGGTGAGCATCGCGCCCTTGGGCAGCGACTCGGTGCCGCTGGTGTAGACGATCTGCGCCACCGCGCGCGCATCCACCGCCACGTCGGGCGGCGTGGCCTCGCCCTTGAGCAAATCGGCAAACTGCGCCATGCCCAGCGGCGCCGACAAATCGCCCTCTTGCGGGAACCAGATGAGCTCTTTCACCGCGGTGTCCTGCGCGGCAGCGGCTTGCGCGGCTTTCAGGAACTCCGAGCCCACTGCCAGCAACTGCGCGCCACTGCTGCGCAAGATGAAGGCGATCTCGGCGGGGTTGAGCATGAAGTTGATCGGCACCAGGATCGCGCCGATGCGCGCCAGCGCAAAGCGCAGCGCCACAAAGCTCGAGCTGTTGCGCGACAGGATGGCCACGCGGTCGCCGCTCTGTACGCCGCGCGCGGTCAGGCTGTGCGCCACGCGGTTGCAGATCGCGTCCAACTCGGCGTAGGTCCAGGTGACGCCGTCGAACACGATGGCCGGCTTGTCGCCCATGCGCTGCGCGGTACGGCGCAGCACGTCGCCCAGGCTCTGCTGGCGGGCGTGGTGGATGGTGGCCTGCAGCGCGGCGGGGTAGCCGCTGGCGAGATCGGCGCTCATCAAAATCCTCCTGATGCTGTTGTGGATGCCGTTGTGAGTTCCGGGGATGACGCTGCGGATTGTTGGCAGGTCGGCCGTGGGCCGCCACGGGACAAACGCCAACCCACGGACCACGATCCACCGGCAGCATCACCGGCACCGGCCATGTCACGCGCGCGACGCCGCCGTCCCTGCTGGGCGCCCCTACACTGCGGCGCATGAGCACCATCTCCATCCTGCGCCGCGTGCTGGCCGAGTGCCGCACCATCGCCGTAGTGGGCCTGTCGCCGCAGTGGCACCGGCCCAGCCACTTCGTGGGCAAGTACCTGCTGGCGCACGGCTACCGCATGGTGCCGGTGAATCCGGTGGCGACTCAGATCCTGGGCCAGACCTGCTACCCCGACCTGCAGACCGCCGCTGCAGCACTCAAGGCGCAGGGCCTCCGCATCGACATGGTCGACTGCTTTCGCAAGAGCGAAGACGTTGGACCGCTGGCCGACGACGCGATCGCGATCGGCTCCAAGTGCCTGTGGATGCAGTTGGGCGTGGTCAACGAAGCCGCCGCGGCCAAGGCTGAAGCCGTAGGCCTAGATGTGGTGATGGACCGCTGCGTGAAGATCGAACATGCGCGGCTGTTCGGCGGCCTGAACTGGGCGGGCGTGAACACCCGCGTGATCTCGGCCAAGCGGCCGCAGCAGTTGCCTTATTAGTTGCCGTATTCGTTGCCGTATCAGTTTCCTGATTGAAAGGCCACAAGCCATGCAGAAAGACCGTGACTACGGCTTCGCCACCCGCGCGGTGCATGCCGGCGCCATCCCCGACCCGGTGACCGGCGCGCGCGCCACACCCATCCACCAGACCACCAGCTTCGTCTTCGACAATGCCGACCACGCGGCCAGCCTGTTCAACCTGCAGACCTTTGGCAACGTCTACAGCCGCATCAGCAATCCCACGGTGGCGGTGCTGGAAGAGCGCGTGGCCAGCCTCGAAGGCGGCCGCGCGGCCCTGGCCTGCGCCAGCGGCATGGCCGCGCAGATGAGCGCGCTGCTGGCCATCCTGAAGGCGGGCGACCACATCGTGGCGGCCAGCACGCTGTACGGCGGCAGCATCGGGCAACTGGGCATCGGCTTTGAGCGCCTGGGCATCCACACCAGCTTTGTGGACCCGGCCGACCCGGACAACTTCCGCCGCGCGATCCGGCCCAACACGCGCGCGCTGTACGGCGAGACCATCGGCAACCCGTTGGTAAACGTGCTCGACATCGAGGCGGTGGCCACTATCGCGCATGAACACGGCCTGCCGCTGGTGATCGACAACACCGTGGCCAGCCCCTACCTGTGCACGCCGTTCGCCTTTGGCGCCGACATCGTGGTGCACAGCGCCACCAAGTACCTGGGCGGGCACGGCACCACGCTGGCCGGCGTGCTGGTGGAGTCCGGCCAATTCGACTGGGCGTCGCCGCTGTCGGCGCCCAAGTTCCCCGACATGCTCGAACCCAGCCGGGCGTACCACGGCGTGAAGTTCTACGAGACCTTCGGCGACTTCGGCTACACGATGAAAGCGCGCATGGAGGTCAACCGCACCTTCGGCAACAGCCTGTCGCCGCTGAACGCGTGGCTGATCCTGCAGGGCATCGAGACGCTGCACCTGCGCATGCAGGCGCATTGCCGCAACACGCTGCACATCGCACGCTGGCTGCGCGAGCATCCGCATGTGGCCTGGGTCAACTATCCGGGCCTGGACGATTCGCCGTACCACGCGCTCGCCAAAAAGCAGTTCCGCAGCATCGACGGCGCGCCGGGCGCCAGCAGCATCCTGACCTTCGGCATCCGCGCCGACGACCCGGCCCGCGCCGGCGAGCGCTTCATCGACGCCTGCGAGTTTCTGAGCCATCTGGCCAACATCGGCGACGCCAAAACGCTGGTGATCCACCCCGCGTCCACCACGCATCGGCAGCTCAACGAAGACGAGTTGAAGAAGGCCGGTGTCAGTACCGACATGATCCGCCTGAGCGTGGGCATCGAGGACGTGGAAGACATCGTCTGGGACATCGATCAGGCGCTGCGCAAGGCGGTGTGATGCTTGCTCGCTGGCGGCCGACGACACGGAGCGCCTTGACGGATTACTCTTTATATTGAGTAAAATTACTCAGCAAAATGAGTAAATCGTCCGACGCCCCTTTTCGGCGACCGCAAGCCGACATGCTGGCCGCCCGGCTCGCGGAGCCGCGCCGCTTCATCCAGGTGGTCGCGGGCCCCCGACAGGTGGGCAAGTCCACGCTGGTACAGCAGGTGGTCGATGAGCTGGCGATGCCCGTGCGTCAGGCCAGTGCCGATGAGCCCACGCTGCGCAACACCGACTGGATCGCGCAGCAGTGGGAAGCCGCCCGGCTGTCCGTCGAAAACGCCACCGTGGCGCTACTGGTGCTCGATGAAATCCAGAAGATCCCGAACTGGTCAGAAACGGTCAAACGCCTGTGGGACGAGGACACGCGCGCGAAGCGGCCGCTCAAGGTGGTTTTGCTGGGGTCGGCACCGCTGCTGATCGCGCAGGGATTGACCGAGAGTCTGGCCGGGCGCTTTGAGACACTGACGCTTGCGCACTGGTCGCTTGCCGAGATGCGCGAAGCGTTTGGCTGGTCTCTCGACGAATACCTGTTTTACGGTGGCTACCCCGGGGCGGCGCCGCTCATTGCCGATCCGCCACGCTGGACACGTTACGTGGCCGACAGCCTGATCGAGACATCCATCTCGCGCGACGTGCTGCTGCTCACGCGGGTGGACAAACCCGCCTTGCTGCGTCGGCTGTTTGAACTGGCCTGCCGCTACTCGGGCCAGGTGCTGTCGTACACCAAGATGCTGGGCCAGCTGCAGGACGCCGGCAACAGCACCACGCTGGCGCATTACCTCGATCTGCTGGCGGGCGCCGGCATGGTCTGCGGCCTGCCCAAATACGCGGGTGACGTGGCCCGCATCCGCGGCTCCAGCCCCAAGCTGCAGGTGCTCAACACCGCGCTGATGACCGCGTCGTGCGGCCTGACGCTGGCGCAGGCGCGGGCGGATCGTGAGTTCTGGGGCCGGCTGGTCGAGTCCGCCGTTGGGGCCCATCTGGCCAACGCCGCCCTGCGCGGCGAATGCCAGGTGCACTACTGGCGCGAGCGCAACCACGAAGTGGATTTTGTTGTACAGGCCGGCCGCACGCTGACGGCCATCGAGGTCAAGAGCGGTCGTGCGCCACAGGCGCATGCCGGTACCACGGCATTTGTGCAGGCATTCCGCCCGCAACGCACGCTTCTGGTCGGGGGCGACGGCATCGCGCTGGAGGCGTTTTTGGCGCGTCCGGTCCAGCACTGGCTATCGTCCCGTTAGGGGACACCCAAGCGACCCTATGCGATCCGGGTCACGCGGATGACCTGACACCGTCTGCGATACGTCAGAATGTCAACCTTTATTGACGCCGGAGGAGACGGAGCCCCGCCAGCCGCAGCACAGCGCAGCGTGGCCCGCGCCACAGCATGAGCTTTGCCCCCCTGCAGAACGACAGCTTCCTGCGCGCCTGCTGGCGCCTGTCCACGCCGCACACGCCCGTGTGGCTGATGCGCCAGGCCGGCCGCTACCTGCCCGAGTACTGCGCCACCCGCGCCAAGGCGGGCAGCTTCATGGGGTTGGCCACCAACGTGGACTACGCCACCGAAGTCACACTGCAGCCGCTGGACCGCTACGCACTCGACGCGGCCATTTTGTTCAGCGACATCCTCACCGTGCCCGACGCCATGGGCCTGGGCCTGAGCTTTGCGCAGGGCGAAGGCCCGCGCTTTGCCACCGCGGTGCGCGACGAGGCCACGGTGAATGCACTGCGTGTGCCCGACATGGACAAGCTGCGTTACGTGTTCGACGCGGTCACCTCCATCCGCAAGGCCCTCAACGGCCGCGTGCCGCTGATCGGTTTTTCGGGTAGCCCCTGGACGCTGGCCTGCTACATGGTCGAAGGCGCGGGCAGCGACGATTACCGCCTGGTCAAGAGCATGCTGTACGGTCGCCCCGACCTGATGCACCGCATCCTGCAGGTCAACGCCGACGCGGTGGCCGCCTACCTCAACGCGCAGATCGAGGCCGGCGCGCAGGCGGTGATGATTTTTGACAGCTGGGGCGGCGTGCTGGCCGACGGCACCTTCCAGAAGTTCAGCCTGAGCTACACCGCGCGGGTGCTGTCGCAGCTCAAGCGCGAACACGACGGCGTGCGCATTCCGCGCATCGTCTTCACCAAGGGCGGTGGCCTGTGGCTGGCCGAAATGGGCAAGCTCGATTGCGAGGTGCTGGGCCTGGACTGGACGGTCAACCTGGGGCAGGCACGCGCGCTGGTGGGCAACACCCATGCGTTGCAGGGCAACCTGGACCCGAACGTGCTGTTTGCCCCGCCCGAGGCCATCCGCGCCGAGGCGGCCAAGGCGCTGGAGAGTTTTGGCCTGCCGCACACGGGTGAGGGCTACGGCGCCGGGCACATCTTCAACCTGGGCCATGGCATCAGCCAGTACACGCCGCCCGAGAGCGTCAGCGTGCTGGTGGACGCGGTGCACGAGTATTCGCGCCGCATGCGACACTGAGCCGAAGCGCCGCACAAGGCGCTTACGGCGGGCTCTGAAGGGAAACCACAGGGAAATCCCGGCATTTCAGGATGTAAGCACTGTGCCAGCGGGCACTGACTTATGCACACTGACGGGGCAGCGGGAAGCGCCTAGGATATTGCCTGACAGGTCATGAGGTTTTCGCGCTGTGCAAGCGCTAAGTGCTTGATTTCAAAGGAATCCCGCGGCTGCCGAATTTGTGTGCAGTCTGTCGGAAGCCTTGATTCATGCGGGTTCCGCCGATGCGGCGGTCGACTATCAACAAAGTTATCCACAGAAATTCGGGACGAATCCGAAAGCTGAGTCAGATCAAGCACTTAGCGCGATTTCCTGAGGATTGAGTGAACAGTTTTTCGCAGCGCAGCGATGCCACGCCTCGGAGCCTGCCGGTGCTGGTGGCCACACCCGCCCACAGCAGCGTGAGCGGGCCGCTGAGCTACCTGAGTGAGGAAGCACTTGCGCCCGGCACCCTGGTGCGCGTGCCGCTGGGCACCCGCGAGGTGCTGGGCATCGTGTGGGATGCCCTCGCTGGCACACCTGAGCCGGGCGAACCAGCAGCGCACGCCAGCGCGGCACCGACCTTGCGCCCGCTGACCGAGGTGCTGTCAGAGTTGCCGGCGCTTGACACCGCGTGGCGTCAACTGGTGGACTTCACCGCGCGCTACTACCAGCGATCGGCGGGCGAAGTGGCGCTGGCCGCGCTGCCACCGGCCCTGCGCACGCTGGACGCGGCCGCCCTGGCGAGGCGCACAAGGCGGGCCACGCGCACACAGCGCACACAGCGCGCGCAAAGCCGCACCGAGGCTGCGGCAGGCACCACGTCCACCGGCGACACAGTTGCATTGACCGACGCGCAGTCGGCCGCATTGCAGGCCATCGGTGCGTCGCTGCATCGCGCCGCGCAGTCGGGCGCCGCTTCAACGGGCAGCGACAGCAGCGTGCATCTGCTGTTTGGCGCCACCGGCAGCGGCAAGACCGAGGTGTACCTGCGCGCGGTGCAGCAGGCGCTGGCGCTGCCGCCAGACGAGAGCGGCATGGCGCCCCAGGCGCTGGTGATGGTGCCCGAGATCAACCTCACGCCGCAGCTCGAGCAGCGCTTTCGCGAACGCTTTGCCGCCCTGGGCGACGATGCGGTGGTGTCGATGCACAGCGCGATGACGCCGGCGCAGCGCCTGCGGGCATGGATGGCGGCGCACAGCGGCCAGGCGCGCATCGTGCTGGGCACGCGGCTGGCGGTGCTGGCCTCGCTGCCCGGCCTGCGGCTGATCGTCGTCGACGAGGAACACGACCCCAGCTACAAGCAGCAGGAAGGCGCACGCCATTCGGCGCGCGATCTGGCCATCTACCGTGGGCGCTTGCAGCGGGTGGCGGTGGTGCTGGGATCGGCCACGCCCTCGCCGGAAAGCTGGCATGCGGCGCAGCAGGGCCGCTACCGGTTGCTGACGCTGCCGCGGCGTATCGGCGACGGCGCGCTGCCGCAGGTGCGCATGGTCGACATGAACCTGCAGCCGCGCGGCACGGTGGTCAACACCGCACTGCTGGGCGCGGTGCGCGAGCGGCTCGCGCGCGGCGAACAGTCGCTGCTGTTCCTCAACCGGCGCGGCTATGCGCCGGTGCTGGCCTGCAGCGAATGCGGCTGGAAAAGCGAATGCCCGCACTGCAGCGCCTTCCGCGTGTTCCACAAGTCCGACCGCACGCTGCGCTGCCATCACTGCGGCCTGGCGCAGCGGGTGCCGCGCGGCTGTCCGTCGTGCGGCAACCCCGACATCGCACCGCTGGGCCGCGGCACCGAACAGCTGGAAGAGCGCATCACCGAACTGCTGCAGCACGAGCGCAACGCACAGGGGCAACCGGTGCGCATCGCGCGCATTGACGCCGACAGCGCGCGCAACCGCGACGCATTGGCGCAGCAGCTTGCGCAGGTGCATGCCGGCGAGGTAGATGTGCTGGTGGGCACGCAGATGATCACCAAGGGCCACGATTTCCGGCGCATCACCCTGGTGGCGGCGGTCAACCCCGACATGGCGCTGTTCTCGAGCGACTTTCGCGCGCCCGAGCGGCTGTTCTCGCTGCTGCTGCAGGCGGCAGGCCGCGCCGGACGCGACGCCGCACAGGCCGCGCGCAGCGAGATGTGGGTGCAGACCTTGCACCCCACGCATGCGCTGTTCGACGCCCTGCGCCGCCACGACTACGAGGGCTTTGCCGCGCAGCAGTTGCGCGAGCGCGAACAGGCGGGCATGCCGCCGCTGGCGTTTCAGGCGCTGCTGCGCGCCGAGGCGCGCACCCAGGAGGCCGCGCAGGCCTTTTTGCGCGCAGCGCGCGATGCCGCGCCCGACAGTGCCGGCGCCGTCAGCCTGTACCCGCCGGTGCCCATGGGGCTGCAGCGCGTGGCCAATGTGGAGCGCGCGCAGATGCTGCTGGAAAGCCCCTCGCGCGGCGCGCTGCAGCGGCTGCTGCAGGCCTGGCAACCGCTGTTGCGCGCCCTGCCGCGCCAGGGCGTGCTGCGCTGGGCGGTGGATGTGGATCCGCTGTCGGTGTGAGCCCGCGCCCTGAAAGCCAGCCGCTCAGTCGGCCCCGGCCTTCCACTCCAGCGCCTGTTGGTACAGCGCATTGCGCGACGCACCGCTGATGTCGGCCGCCAGCCGCACGGCCGTCTTCAACGGCAGTTCATCGATCAGCAGCCGCAGCACCCGCAGGCCTTCGTCGTGGCGCGACCCATCGGCCGACACCGCCGGCAAGGCATGCAGCACCAGCACGAACTCGCCGCGCTGGCGTTGCGCATCGGCGGCCAGCCAATCGGCCAGCGCCGCACAGGGCAGCGTGGCGATGTCCTCAAACTGTTTGGTGAGCTCGCGCGACAGCGTCACCGGTCGTCCGCCCAAAGCGCCCAGCGAACGCGCCAGCGCCTCGATGCGGTGTGGCGCCTCCAGCAGTACCACGCTGCGCGGCTCGCAGGCCAGACGCTGCACCTGCGTGTCGCGCTCGGTGGCCTTGCTGGACAGGAAGCCAGCGAACACAAAGCCTGTTGCCGCGTCGGCGCCACCGTCCACGCTGCCGGCGGCACTGAGCGCGGCCGTCACGCTGCTGGCGCCCGGCAGCGGCACCACGCGGTGTCCTGCGGCGCGCACTGCCGCCACCAGGCGCGCGCCAGGGTCGCTGATGGCGGGCGTGCCGGCATCGCTGGCATAGGCCACGCGTTCGCCGGCCGCCAGCCGCGCAATCACCGTCTGCGCGCCCTGCGCCTCGTTGTGCTGATGCAGCGCGATCAGCCCGCCGGCTGGCCGGTCGATGCCGTAGGCACGCAGCAGTTGCTGGGTGTGGCGCGTGTCCTCGCAGGCGATCGCGTCCACCAGTTGCAGCACATGCAGCGCACGCAGGCTGATGTCGGCCAGATTGCCGATCGGCGTGGCCACCATGTACAGGGTGCCACGCGGATAATCCTGGGCACCGGCGATGTCGCGCGCCGCTTGCAGGGCTGCACTGAACGCAGAACTGGATGCAGCGCTCATGCGGCGCAGCCCGAGCGATGAGGGCGATCTGCGCCAGCGCGCTCACCGGCACCACGAACGACAGGGAGCATGAGCACATCCAGGCCTGAGCCCACCACCAAGGCCCGTGGCGACGCGGCCGAAGAGCGCGCGCTGGCACATCTGCTGGATTCGGGCCTGAAGCTGGTCACGCGCAATTATCGGACGCCGGGTCGGGGTGGCGGCGAGATCGATTTGATCCTGCGCGATGCCGACGGCACGCTGGTGTTCGTCGAGGTGCGTGAGCGCCGCGCCGGCACGCACGGCGGCGCGGGGGCCAGCATCGGCGCCACCAAGCAGCGGCGCATCGTGTTCGCGGCACAGCACTACCTGATGCGGCTGAAGCCCTGGCCGCCCTGCCGCTTTGACGTGGTGCTGATCGATGGCCCGACGCTGCAATGGCTGCCCGGCGCCTTCGATGCGTCGTGACCCCTGCACCGCTATCATCCGCGCACACCGCACCGACCCATGCTCGAGCTTCGCATCCAGCAGCACTTCATCGACAGCGCCGACCTGAACTACCAGGCCGCGCAGGCGCTGGGCAAGCCGATCGCCGCTGCGGTGCAGGCCCTGCTGGCCTGCGTGACCGCCGGCGGCAAGGTGCTGGCCTGCGGCAGTGGGCGCTCGGCCGCGCTGGCTCAGGCCTTTGCGGTGCAGTTTGTCGTGCGCTACGAGCGCGAGCGGCCCGAGCTGGCGGCCATCGCGCTGGGGGCCGACGCCGCCACCCTCAGCGCCCTGGCGCGCGACCACGGCGCCTCAGCCGTATTTGCCCCCAGCCTGCGCGCCGTGGCCGCGCCAGGTGATGTGCTGCTGGCCCTGTGTGTCGATGGCCGCGATGCCGCAGTGCAGGCCGCGGTGCAGGCCGCGCACGAGCGCGACATGACGGTGGTGGCGCTCACGGGCGCAGGCAGTGGTGCCGGCAGCAGTGCAGGCGGTGCGCTGGCCGATCTGCTGCGCGACACCGATGTCCACATCTGCGTGCCCAGCGACCGGGCCGCACGCATTCACGAAGTCCACCTGCTGGCGCTGCACTGCATCGTCGACGCGGTGGACACCCAATTGCTTGGAGAACAGGAGCTTCCCTCATGACCGCTCACGCCCAGCCCACGCACGCTGCTTCGCCCAACGGCGCCTCGGTGGCTTCCGCATCTTGCGCATCGTCTGCCGCGCCCGCGTTCGCACGCAGCGGCGCGGATCGGCGCTCGGCGCTGCGCTCGCCTCTGCGGATGGGCGCGCTGGCCCTGGCCTGTGCGCTGATGGTGCCCACGCTGGCCGGTTGCGCTGCCGCGGTGGTGGGCGGAGCTGCAGTGGGCGCGCTGGTGGTGGTGGACCGCCGCACCTCGGGCATCCAGCTCGAAGATGAAGGCATCGAGCTGCGCAGCGCCAGCCGCCTGCGCGATGCGCTGGGCGACAGCGCCCGCATCACCGTGACCAGCTACAACCGCCAGGTGCTGATCAGCGGCGAAGTGCCGACCGACCAGGCGCGCCAGCAGGCCGAGCAGATCGTGTCGCGCGTGGAGAACGTGCGCAGCGTGGTCAACGACCTCGCCGTGATGCCGAAGATCGCACTCACGCAGCGCTCCAATGACGCTCTGATCACCGGCAAGGTGAAGGCATCGCTGGTGGACGCCAAGGACCTGTCGGCCACCGCCTTCAAGGTGATCACCGAGCGCGGTGTGGTCTACCTGATGGGCCGCGTGACCGAGCGCGAGGTCAAGCGCGCCACCGAGATCGCCAGCCGCGCGAGCGGCGTGAAGAAGGTGGTGCGGGTGTTCGAGGTGATCACCGAGGACGAGCTCAAGCGCATCACCGCGAACGCGGCGCGCTGAACCCCCGGGCGCCGCCCGCCCTGATCAGCGCAGCCGCTGGATCAGGCTCGAGGTGTCCCAGCGCTGGCCGCCCATGCGCTGCACTTCGGCATAGAACTGGTCCACCAGCGCGGTCACCGGCAACAGCGCGCCGTTGCGCTTGGCCTCGTCCAGCACCAGGCCCAGGTCCTTGCGCATCCAGTCGACCGCAAAGCCAAAGTCGAACTTGCCGGCCACCATGGTCTTGCCGCGGTTGTCCATCTGCCAGCTCTGGGCGGCGCCCTTGCCGATCACGTCCAGCACCTGCTCCATGTTCAGGCCGGCCTGCATGCCAAAGGCAATGCCCTCCGACAGGCCCTGCACCAGCCCGGCGATGCAGATCTGGTTGACCATTTTGGTGAGCTGACCGGCACCGCTGGCGCCCATCAGGGTGAAGGCGCGTGAAAACGCCATCGCCACCGGCTTGGCGGCGTCAAAGGCTGGCGCATCGCCGCCGCACATCACCGTCAGCAAGCCGTTTTGCGCGCCCGCCTGCCCGCCCGACACCGGTGCGTCCACAAAGTGCAGGCCGGCCGCGCGGGCGGCGGCGTACAGCTCGCGCGCCACATTGGCCGACGCGGTGGTGTGGTCCACAAAGATGGCGCCGGGCTTCATGCCGGCCAGTGCGCCGTCAGCGCCCAGCACCACCGAGCGCAGATCGTCGTCGTTGCCGACGCAGCAAAACACCAGCTCGGCGTCCTTGACCGCCTCGCGCGGGGTGGGCGCCGACGCCCCACCGAACTCGGCCACCCAGGCCTGCGCCTTGGCCGCGCTGCGGTTGTAGACGGTCACCTGATGGCCGGCGCGGGCCAGGTGTCCGGCTATCGGAAAGCCCATCACGCCCAGGCCCAAAAAGGCCACGCGGCGCGCAGAAGGGGTGTCGTAGGTTTTGGTCTGGATGCTGCTCATGGGGTGGTGCTGTGTACGGCGTGAACGCCGCGTGAAAAGTTGCCAAGGCCATCAGCCGCGAGCGCGGCCGACGGCAGGCGCGCCCGCGTGCCGCTTCAGTCGGCGATCGACAGGCTTTCGGTGCCCGCGCTCAGGTCGCTCACCTTGGCGCGCTTGGCATTGAGCTTGATCTGCAGGCGCAGATCGTTCACCGAATCGGCGTTGCGCAGGGCGTCCTCGTAGCTGATCACGCCGTTATCGAACAGGGTGAACAGCGCATGGTCGAAGGTCTGCATGCCGGTG
>JBJTCL010000010.1:0-4329 GCA_046091865.1 Burkholderiaceae bacterium
CGCTACAAGGCCGTGTTCCTGGGCTCTGGGGCGCTCACCGGCGACTTCGACCCGGCCTGGCTGCAGCAGGCCGACGCCCAGGGCGTGACCATGCGCCAGGCCATGCAGAACGCCGGTCTGTGCGTGGACGACATCCCCAAGCTCAAGCGCGACGCCGGCCGCTACCTGGGCTTCGTCGAAGTGCACATCGAGCAAGGCCCGGTGCTCAACGAGCTGGACCTGCCGCTGGGCGTGGTCACCTCCATCAACGGCAGCGTGCGCTACCTGTGCGAGATGCAGGGCATGGCCAGCCACGCCGGCACCACACCGATGGACCGCCGGCGCGACGCCGCGGTGGCCGTGGCCGAACTGGCGCTGTATGTCGAGCAGCGCGCCGCCGCCGATGGCGACTCGGTGGGCACCATCGGCTTGCTGAATGTGCCGGGCGGCTCGATCAACGTGGTGCCGGGCCGCTGCAACTTCAGCCTGGATTTGCGTGCACCCACCGATGCGCAGCGTGATGCGCTGGCGCGTGACGTGCTGGCCAAGCTGGATGACATCTGCACGCGCCGCGGCCTGCAGTGCAAGCGCGAGGAAACCATGCGCGCATCCGCTGCACCCAGTGCACCTGCGTGGCAGCAGCGCTGGGAGGCTGCGGTGCAGTCGCTCGGGCTGCCAGTGTTCCGCATGCCCAGCGGTGCCGGCCACGACGCGATGAAGCTGCACGAGGTGATGCCCCAGGCCATGCTGTTCGTGCGTGGCGAGAACGCGGGCATCAGCCACAACCCGCTGGAATCCACCACCTGCGACGACATGCAGCTGTGCGTGGACGCCTTTGACCACGTGCTGCAGCAGCTGGCACAACCCTGAAACAAGACCCCATGACCCCCGAACAACAACTTGACGCCTGGATCGACGCCCACTTTGGCGAGCAGGTGCAGTTTCTGCAGCAGCTGGTGCGCGTGCCCACCGACACGCCGCACGGCAACAACGCGCCGCACGCCAAGCGCACCGCCGAACTCGTTCGCGCCTTCGGCATGGACGCCGAAAAGCACGCGGTGCCCGCCGATGAGGTGAAGGCCGCGGGCCTGGAAACCATCACCAACCTGATCGTGCGCCGCCCGTACGGCGCTGGCGGCAAGACGATCGCGCTGAATGCCCACGGCGATGTGGTGCCCCCAGGCGAGGGCTGGACGCACGACCCGTATGGCGGCGAGATCGTCGACGGCAAGATGTACGGCCGCGCCACCGCGGTGAGCAAGTGCGATTTTTCCACCTTCACCTTTGCGGTGCGCGCGCTCGAGGCGGTGGCCCGCCCCAAAGCCGGCGCGGTGGAACTGCACTTCACCTACGACGAAGAGTTTGGCGGTGAAGTGGGCCCGGGCTGGTTGCTGAAGAAGGGCCTGACCCAACCCGACCTGATGATTGCCGCCGGCTTCAGCTACCAGGTGGTGGTGGCGCACAACGGTTGCCTGCAGATGGAGGTGACGGTGCAGGGCGAGATGGCGCACGCCGCCATCCCCGACAGCGGCACCGACGCGCTGCAGGGCGCGGTGCACATCCTGAACGCGCTGTACGCACTGAACGAGCAGTACAAGCAGGTCAAGTCCAAGGTCGAGGGCATCACCCACCCGTACCTGAATGTGGGCCTGATCCAGGGCGGCACCAACACCAACGTGATGCCCGGCAAGGTGATGATCAAGCTCGACCGCCGCATGATCCCCGAGGAGGATCCGGCGCAGGTGGAGGCGTCCATCCGCGACGTGATTGCCAAGGCGGCCTCAAGCTTCAAGCCGCCGCGCGGTGGCGCGCAACTCAAGGTGGATGTGAAGCGCATGCTGCTGGCACGCGCCATGGTGCCGCTGGCCGGCAACGCACCGCTGGTGCAGGCGCTGCAAAAGCACGGTCAGCAGGTGTTCGGTGAGTCCATTCCCGCGGTGGGCACGCCGCTGTACACCGACGTGCGGCTGTATTTGGAGCAAGGCATTCCCGGCGTTATCTACGGCGCCGGCCCGCGCACCGTGCGCGAGAGCAATGCCAAGCGCGCCGACGAGCACATCGTGCTGGACGACCTGCGTCGCGCCACCAAGGTGATCGCGCGCGCGCTGCACGAGTTGCTGGGCTGACGCACCGCATCAGGGTTACCCCTAGATGGGCATCGCGTCACTCTGTATACACTTTGGTATGCATGGATGAAGACACAGCGGCGGGGCCACCGGCAGCAGGGCACCGCCATCTGCCGGGTTTGTCCCGATCGCGCACCGTCGGAGTGCGCGATGGATTCGGGGACAATCCCGCTGCACCAAGCTGGGACGATACCGTCCCGTACGCTGGTGGCACCGTCTTTGCTTGAACGGTGAACCCTCTTCCTTTGAACCGGAGCTTCCGATGAACAAACGTGCCCTGCTGAAGTCCGCCGCTGCCCTGGCTGCCTCGCTTGCCTTCTCTGCCACCGCTTCGGCCCAGACGCCGATCAAGTTCCAGCTCGACTGGCGCTTTGAGGGCCCGGCCGCGCTGTTCCTGGCCTCGACCGCCAAGGGGTACTACAAGGCCGCAGGCCTGGATGTGACCATCGATGCCGGCAACGGCTCGGGCGGCACGGTCACGCGCGTGGCATCGGGCACCTACGACCTGGGCTTTGCCGACCTGGCTGCCCGGATGGAAGTCCACGCCAACAACCCCGATGCACCGAACAAGCCGGTGGCGGTGATGATGGTCTACAACAACACGCCCGCGGCCGTGCTGGCGCTCAAGAAGAGCGGCATCAAGACCCCCGCCGACCTGAACGGCAAGAAGCTCGGCGCCCCGGGCTTTGACGCCGGCCGCAAGGCGTTCCCGATCTTCGCCAAGGCCAACAACATCAGCGGCGTGCAGTGGACCAGCATGGACCCGCCGCTGCGCGAGACGATGCTGGTGCGCGGCGACATCGAGGCCATCACCGGCTTCTCGTTCACCTCCATCCTCAACCTCGAGGCCCGCGGCGTGAACACCGAGGACATCGTGGTGCTGAATTACCCCGATCACGGCGTCAAGCTGTACGGCAACGCCATCATCGCGTCGCCGAAGCTGATCCGCGAGAACCCCAAGGCCATCACCGCCTTCCTGTCGGCCTTTGCCAAGGGCGCCAAGGAAGTCATGGCCAACCCCGACCCGGCCATCGAGTACGTCAAGGCCCGCGACGGCATCATCAACGTCGACCTGGAAAAGCGCCGCCTGCGCATGGCCATCGACGCGGTGGTGGCCAGCCCCGATGCGCGCGCCGAGGGCTTTGGCGTGGTGAACCCGGGCCGCCTGGCGCTGATGGCCTCGCAGGTGTCCGATGCCTTTGGCACCAAGACCCGCGTGGACGTGAATGCGGTGTGGACCGACACGCTGCTGCCGTCCAAGGCCGAGCTGAACATCCTGCCGCCGCTGGCCAAGGCCGCCGCGCCGGCCGCCCCCGCCAAGAAGTAATCCACCCCGCGCTGAACCATCGAGCATCCATGGCCTTCGTCGACTTCCGCAACGTCTGGCTTGCCTACAACGAGGAGCTGCTGGCCAAGGGCCAGTACGCGGTCGAGGACATCTCGCTGCAGGTCGAAGAAGGCGAGTTCATCGCCATCGTCGGCCCCTCGGGATGCGGCAAGTCGACCTTCATGAAGTTGACGACCGGCCTGAAGATGCCCAGCCAGGGCACCATCGTGATCAACGGCGAGCCGGTCACCGGCCCGCTGAAGATCAGCGGCATGGCCTTCCAGGCGCCCAGCCTGCTGCCCTGGCGCACCACGGTGGACAACGTGCTGCTGCCACTCGAGATCGTCGAGCCCTACCGCAGCAGCTTCAAGGCCAAGCGCAAGGAATACGAAGAGCGCGCCCGCAAGCTGCTGCAAAGCGTGGGCCTGGGCGGCTACGAAGACAAGTTCCCCTGGCAGCTGTCGGGCGGCATGCAGCAGCGCGCGAGCATCTGCCGCGCCCTCATCCACGAACCCAAGATGCTGCTGCTGGACGAGCCGTTCGGCGCACTGGACGCCTTCACCCGCGAAGAGCTCTGGTGCGCGCTGCGCGACCTGCACGCCGCACAAAAGTTCAACGTCATCCTGGTGACGCACGACCTGCGCGAGAGCGTGTTCCTGGCCGACACGGTGTATTGCATGAGCCGCAGCCCGGGGCGCTTTGTCGTCAAGCGCCACATCGACCTGCCGCGCCCGCGTGATCTCGAGATCACCTACACGCCCCAGTTCACCGACCTCGTACACGAGCTGCGCGGCCACATCGGCGCCAGCCGCCAACCCGTGGGCGGCAGCACCGTGCCGCAGTGAACGCCCGTCCTACACGCCCCTGCTGCGCCCCACGGTCAGCCCGCATCCAGAC
>JBJTCL010000011.1:0-6534 GCA_046091865.1 Burkholderiaceae bacterium
CTCACACAAACACCACACTCAACCGTCGCACGGCCCGACCTGCAGCGCAGATCTTGGTGGAGGAGGCTGGATTCGAACCAGCGTAGGCGTAAGCCAACAGATTTACAGTCTGCCCCCTTTAGCCACTCGGGCACCCCTCCGGCGAACCTCGAAATATAGCACGGTTCGGCAGCGATCGCGGGCTGAATCCCCATGCCGGGCAGCCCCATCGGGCCGTTATTGGCCTATCAGCGCCCCGCCGGCTGCGGCGGCACGTCGCGCGGCAGGGCAAAGTCCACCGCCGCCCCGCGCTCGGCCAGCCAGCGCTGCGCCCGCCCGAAGTGCCCGCAGCCGATGAAGGGCACCGGCGGCCGGCGCGCCGACAGGGGCGAGGGGTGGTTGGCCTGCAACACCAGATGCTCCGCGTGACGGGCCGGTTGGACTGCACGCACCGCCTCGATCCGCTGCGCCTTGGCCTGTGCATGCGCGCCCCACAGCAAAAAGACGCATGGCCCGCCCTGCCCGGCCACCTGGTCAATCAACAAGTCAGTAAGCACTTCCCATCCGAATTTCGCATGGCTGGCGGGGCTGGCATCTTCCACTGTCAGGCAGGTGTTGAGCAGCAGCACCCCCTGGCGCGCCCACGCCGCCAGCGATCCATGCGGTGGCGGGGCGATGCCCAGATCGCGTTGCAGTTCGGCGTGGATGTTGCGCAGCGACGGCGGGACCCGTACGCCGGGCTGCACCGAAAACGCCAGCCCTTCGGCCTGCCCTGCGCCGTGATACGGGTCTTGCCCCAGGATCACCACCCGCACCGACTCGGGCGGGGTGAGCGCCAGCGCCCGCAGCGGCTCGGGCGGGTAGACGGTGGCGCCAGCCGCCAGGCGCTGGCCGATGCGACCGGCCAGCGCCTGCCCCGCCCCGCTGGCAAAAAAGCCATCCACCGTGGCGCGCCAGCCCGGCGCCACCGGCCAGTGCTGCGGCGCACAGGCGGTGAGCCTCATTGCGTCAGCCTCACGGGGACAGCCTCAGCCGAACAAGCTCACGCAAAAGCATCACGCAAAAGCGTCACGAAAACAGCTCGGCCAGCGCCAGCCCCGGGTCGTCGGCCCGCATGAAGGCCTCGCCCACCAAAAAGGCATGCACGCCCGCGTCGCGCATGGTCTTCACATCGGCGCGGCTCAAGATGCCCGACTCGGTGATCAGCAGCCGGTCGGCCGGCACCTCGGGCAGCATGGCCAGCGTGGTCTGCAGCGACACCTCGAAGCTGCGCAGGTTGCGGTTGTTGATGCCCACCAGCGGCGTCTTGAGCTTCAGCGCGCGCTGCAGTTCGTCGCGGTCGTGCACTTCCACCAGCACCGCCATGTCCAGGCTGCGGGCTATGGCCTCCAGTTCGGCCATCTGCGCATCGTCCAGGCAGGCGGCGATCAGCAGGATGCAGTCGGCGCCCATCACCCGGGCCTCGTACACCTGGTACGGGTCGACCATGAAGTCCTTGCGCAGCACCGGCAGGTCGCACGAGGCGCGCGCCTGCTTGAGGTAATCGACACTGCCCTGGAAGAACTGCCGATCGGTCAGCACCGACAGGCAGGCCGCGCTGATCTGGCCGTCGCCCTCGGCATAGCTTTGCGCGATGTCGGCGGGGATGAAGTCAGCGCGCAGCACGCCCTTGCTGGGGCTGGCCTTCTTGATCTCGGCAATCACCGCGGCCTGGCCGGCAGCGATCTTGCGGCGCAGCGCGCCTTCAAAGTCGCGCGTGAGCACGCGGCTTTCGGCGTCGGCGCGCATCGCCTCCAGCGGCATGCGCTTTTTCGCGGCGGCGATTTCCTCGCGCTTGACGGCCACGATCTTGTTGAGGATGTCACTCATCGGGTTCTCCGGGGTGCCGCTTTCACCGCCGCACGCTCACGCCGCCAGCGCCTGCGTGGCCGACACGAATTGGCGCAGCCGCTCGCGCGCCGCGCCCGACTCCAGCGCCTTGCGCGCCCGCGCAATGCCATCGGCGATCGACGCGGCCACGTTGGCCGCATACAGCGCCACGCCCGCATTGAAGATGACGATGTCGCGCGCGGCACCGGGCTCGTTGTCGAGCACCCCCATCAGCATGCGCTGCGACTGCTCGGGCGTCTCCACCTTGAGCGCGCGGTTGCTGGCCATCGGCAGGCCGAAATCCTCGGGATGGATTTCGTATTCGCTGATCTCACCGTTTTGCAGTTCGCCCACCATGGTGGCCGCGCCCAGGCTCACCTCGTCCATGCCGTCGCGGCCGTACACCACCAGCGCATGCTCGGTGCCCAGGCGCTGCAGCGCGCGCACCTGGATGCCCACCAGGTCGGGGTGGAACACGCCCATCAGCATGTTGGGCGCGCCCGCCGGGTTGGTCAGCGGGCCGAGGATGTTGAAGATGGTGCGCACGCCGAGCTCTTTGCGCACCGGCGCCACGTTTTTCATCGCCGGATGGTGGTTGGGCGCAAACATGAAGCCGATACCGGTTTGCGCGATGCACTGCGCGATCGCCTCGGGCTTGAGGTGGATGTTGACGCCCAGCGCCTCCAGCACGTCGGCGCTGCCGCTCTTGCTGCTGACGCTGCGGTTGCCGTGCTTGCTGACCTTGGCGCCCGCCGCCGCCGCCACGAACATCGAGCAGGTGGAAATGTTGAAGGTGTGCGAGCCGTCGCCGCCGGTGCCCACGATATCGACCAGATGGCTGGTGTCGGGCACCGACACCTTGGTGGAGAACTCGCGCATCACCTGCGCGGCGGCGGTGATCTCGCCGATGGTTTCCTTCTTCACGCGCAGGCCGGTGATGAGCGCGGCCATCATCACCGGCGACAGCTCGCCGCTCATGATCATGCGCACCACCTTGAGCATCTCGTCATGAAAGATCTCGCGGTGTTCGATGGTGCGCTGCAGCGCTTCTTGCGGGGTGATGGGCATAGGGTGCTCCTGCTTACTGGAAATGGCGGCGAAACGCGTCGATGGTGCGCGCAATGCCGGCATCGTCGATGTCTAGGTGTGTGACCAGGCGCAGGTCGTACAGGCCCAGCGTGAGGATGCCCTGCGCGCGCAGTGCATCGGCCAGCGTGGATGCACGCTCGCGGGCACGGCCCGCCAGCTTGACGAAGACCATGTTGGTCTGCGGCGCCTGCACCTCGATGCCGTCGATGCCCTGCAGGCCCTGAGCCAGCGCCCGCGCACGGGCATGGTCGTCGGCCATCCGCTCGATGTGGTGGTCCAGCGCGTGGGAGGCCGCCGCCGCCAGCACGCCGGCCTGCCGCATGCCGCCGCCAGCCATCTTGCGAACGCGCCGGGCGCGGGCGATGAGTTCGCGCGAGCCGCACAGCGCCGATCCGGCGGGCGTGCCCAGCCCTTTGCTGAAGCACACCGACACGCTGTCAAACAGGCCGGCGATGCGCCGGGCCTCGTCGCGCGGCGCGCCGCCGGTCAGTGCCGCCTGCGCCACCGCGGCATTGAACAGGCGTGCGCCGTCCAGATGCGTGGCCAGGCCCTTGCTGCGCGCAAGCGCGGTGGCCTGCTGCAGGTAGTCGAACGGGATCAGCTTGCCGCCCAGCGTGTTCTCAAGCGCCAGCAAGCGGCTGCGCGCAAAGTGCGGATCGTCGGGCTTGACGGCGGCTTCGATGTCGGCCAGCGGCAGGCTACCGTCGGGCGCATGGTTCAACGGCTGCGGCTGCACGCTGCCGAACACCGCCGCGCCGCCGCCTTCCCAGCGATAGCAGTGCTGCATCTGGCCCACGATGTACTCATCGCCGCGCTGGCAGTGCGCCAGGATCGCGCACAGGTTGCTTTGCGTGCCCGTGGGCACGAACAGCGCCGCCTCGAAGCCCAGCATCTGCGCGATCTGATCCTGCAGCGCGTTCACCGTCGGGTCGTCGCTGAAGACATCGTCGCCCAGAGGTGCTGCCATCATCGCCGCACGCATCGCGGCGGTGGGCTGGGTGACCGTGTCGCTGCGCAAATCCACTGTCTGGGTCATGCATTCACTCCTGTCGTTCGCCCGATCAAGGCCTGCCGGATCACCGCTCGCTCAGCGCCAGCCGCAGGCCGAAGCCGACGAACAGCACCCCGGCCAGGCGGTCCAGCCACACCATGCTGCGTGCCAGCGCGGCCATGCGCCCAGCCAGCCCCGCAAGCCACGCCGCCACCAAGCCATAGCCAATGTTCACCCACGCCGAGTTGAAGGTGAACAGCAGTCCCAGCGCCAGAAAACTCCACGACGCATCGGGCCTGCCCGGCGCGATGAACTGCGGCAAAAAGGCCAGAAAGAACAGCGCCACCTTGGGATTGAGCGCGTTGGTGAGAAAGGCACGCGCGAACACCTGGCGCAGCCGTGGGTTGCCCTGCGCGCCCAGCCCCACCGGTTGCCCGTTTGCAGCGTTCAGATCCATGGGCACCTGGCGGCTGAGCAGCAGCCGCACACCGGTGTACAGCAGATACGCTGCCCCCAACCACTTGAGCACGGTGAAGGCAGTGGCCGACGCCGCCACCAGCGCGCCAATGCCCACGGTGGCCGCCACCACATGCACCAGGCAGCCCGCGGTGATACCCAGCGCCGCCACCACGCCGGCGCGCGCGCCGCTGCGCAGGCCCTGCGAGACGATGAACAGCACATCCGGCCCGGGCGTGAGGTTGAGCAGCAGGCCCGCGGCGATGAACACGCCCAGATGATCCACACCAGCAATCACGCAGGCCGCTCCAGAAAGTTCTTCAGCATCGCATGGCCGTGTTCGGTGAGGATGCTCTCGGGGTGAAACTGCACGCCCTCCAGCGGCGCATGGCCGGGCAGGCTGCGATGTCGCACGCCCATGATCTCGCCGTCATCTGTCCAGGCGGTGACTTCGAGCTCGGCCGGGCAGGTGCTGCGCTCGATGGCCAGCGAGTGGTAGCGGTTCACCGTGAACTGCCGCGGCAGCCCGGCAAACACACCCTGCTGCGTGGTGGTGATCACGCTCGTCTTGCCGTGCATCAGCGCTTGCGCGCGCACGATCGTGCCGCCCAGCGCCGCGCCGATGCTCTGGTGCCCAAGGCACACGCCCAGGATGGGCAGCTGGCCCATGAAATGCTGAATCGCCGCCACCGAAATGCCCGCCTCGGCGGGCGAGCACGGGCCGGGCGAGATCACCAGCCGGTCGGGCTGGCGCGCGGCGATGCCTTCGAGCGTGATTTCGTCGTTGCGGAACACCTCGACCTCGGCACCCAGCTCGCCGAAGTACTGCACGATGTTGTAGGTGAAGGAGTCGTAGTTGTCGACCATGAGCAGGCGGATCTTGTTCATGGCGTTCACTCCAGGCCTTCCTCGACCAGCTCGGACGCGCGCAGCAGCGCACGCGCTTTGGCTTCGGTCTCTTTCCACTCGAGCTCGGGCACCGAGTCGGCCACCACGCCGGCGGCCGCCTGCACATACAGGTGCCCGTCCTTGACGATGCCGGTGCGGATGGCGATCGCCAGATCCATGTCGCCCGCGTAGCTCAGGTAGCCCACCGCGCCGCCGTACAGGCCGCGCTTGCTGGGCTCGAGCTGGTCGATCAGCTCCATCGCATGCACCTTGGGCGCGCCGGTCAGCGTGCCCGCCGGGAAGGTGGCACGCAGCACGTCCATGCTGGTCATGCCGTCGTTCAGGATGCCCTCGACGTTGCTGACGATGTGCATCACGTGGCTGTAGCGCTCCACCGCAAAGGCCTCGGTCACCTTAACGCTGCCGGTCTTGGCGATGCGGCCGATGTCGTTGCGCGCCAGGTCGATCAGCATCACATGCTCGGCGCGCTCCTTGGGGTCGTTGACCAGCTCCACCTCGGCCGCTTTGTCCAGTTCCGGCGACGCACCGCGTGGGCGGGTCCCCGCCAGGGGGCGGATCGTGATTTTCTCTCCTTCCTCCACCCGCTCATGCCGCACGAGGATCTCGGGCGAGGCCCCCACCACATGGAAGTCACCAAAGTGGTAGTAGTACATATAGGGGCTGGGGTTCAGCGAGCGCAGTGCGCGGTACAGGCTCAGTGGACTTTCGGCGTAGCGCTTCTTGATGCGCTGCCCCACCTGCGCCTGCATGAAGTCGCCGGCGGCAATCAGTTCCTTGGCGCGCTCCACCGCGGCCAGATAGTCGGCCTTGGCGAACTCGCGCTCGGCGGCAAAATCCTGGCTGGCACGGATCACCGGCGCGCTGACCGAAAAACGCAACTGCTCCTTCAGCTCGCGCAGCCGCTTTTTGGCGCGCGCATAGGCCTCGGGCTGAGACGGGTCGGCATAGACGATCAAATACAGCTTGCCTGACAGGTTGTCGATGACCGCCAGTTCCTCGGTGTGCAGCAGCAGGATGTCGGGGCAGCGCAGCGTGTCGGGCGGGCAGCTTTTCTGCAGCTTCTTTTCGATGTGGCGCACCGTGTCGTAGCCGAAGTAGCCCGCCAGGCCGCCGCAAAAGCGCGGCAGCCCGGGGCGCAGCGCCACCTTGAAGCGCTGCTGGTACGCAGCGATGAAATCCAGCGGATTGCCGCTGGCCGTCTCGACCACCTTGCCGTCGGTGACGACCTCCGTCTTGGCCTC
>JBJTCL010000012.1:0-18365 GCA_046091865.1 Burkholderiaceae bacterium
GGCCACCTGCACGGCGGTGAGGGCCTCCATTTCCACGCCAGTGGGGCCGACGGTTTCTGCGGTGGCGGTGCAGTGCACGGCGCTGGCTGCGGCGTCGATCTCGAACTCCACCGCCACGCGCGTGAGCGCGATGGGGTGGCATAACGGGATCAGGTCGCTGGTCTTCTTGGTGGCCTGAATGCCCGCGATGCGCGCGATACCCAACACATCCCCCTTCTTGGCGGTGCCGGCCTGCACCAGCGCCAGCGTGTCGGCTTGCATGACGATGCGCCCGCGGGCCTTGGCCACGCGGTGAGTGCTGGCCTTGGCGGCCACGTCCACCATGTGGGCCTGACCCTGTCCGTCGAAGTGGGTGAGCTTGCTCATCTCTGCCCTTATCCATCCCTATCCATAAACGGTGCGACGCACCGCAAAGGCGGCGCCCATCGCACGACGGCGGGAACCCCTCCCGCCTGCGGGCATCATACGGCCATGCCCTGCCCGCTTCGCACTTTCGCCAACGCCTCTGTTGTCGCCATCGCGTCGCAGCCGCCGCCGGTACGGCGCTCCGCGCTGTCATGGGCGACACGCGCAGGTGCTCCAACCATTGTGCTGGCCACTGCGCTGACCTGGCCCGTGCAGGCGCAGACGGCGAAGCCCGCCCCGGCAGCGCCGCCATCCACGCAGGCCTTGCCATCGCTCGGAGACGCTAGCGATCTTGACATCCGCGCCGAGCGCCGGCTGGGCGATCGCATCGCGCGCGAGCTCTACCGTGACCCGGACTACATCGACGACCCGGTGGTGGGCGACTACCTGCAGCGCCTGTGGCGGCCCTTGCTGGCGGCGGCGCGCATTCGCGGCGAAATCGCGCCCGAGCTGGATGAGCGCTTCGTGTGGGAGGTGATGCTGGGCAAGGACCGCAGCATCAATGCGTTTGCATTGCCCGGCGGTTATCTGGGTGTGCATCTCGGCTTGATCGCGGCGTCGGCCAATCGCGACGAGCTGGCCTCGGTGCTGGCGCACGAACTGAGCCACGTCACGCAACGCCACATTGCACGCATGATCACGCAGTCCAACCGGCAGGCACCGTTGCTGTTGGGAGCGATGATCCTGGGCGCCATGGCCGCCAGCAAGAACCCGCAGGCCGCCGGCGCGATTATCACCGGTGCGCAGGCAGCCGCCATTCAGGGGCAGCTGAATTACTCGCGCGACATGGAGCGCGAGGCCGACCGCGTGGGCATGGGCATCCTGGTGCAGGCGGGCTTTGAGCCGCAGGGCTTTGTCACCCTGTTCGAGAAGCTGCAGCAGGCCTCGCGCCTGAACGACAGCGGTGCCTTCCCCTACCTGCGCACTCACCCACTGACCACCGAGCGCATCGCCGACATGCAGGCGCGCTTGCCGATGGTGTCGGCCGCATCGGGCACCCCCCATGCAGCGGTGCAAGCGGCAGGGTACACACGCGGCGGCGCAGGCATGCTGGAGCATCACCTGGTGGCGGCACGTTCGCGGGTGTTGTCGCAGGCGCAGGTGGACGCGCTGCGCGCGCGCGTGACCGAAGGCCGGGGCGTGATGGCTGCGCAGGCCGCGCCCACGCCGGCACCGCCGCTTGCGGCCGATGCCGATTCCACGTCCGCTGCCGCATCTACTGCCGTCAGCGAAGGCGCGCTGTACGCCGCTGCGCTGGCCAGCCTGAAGCTGCGCGACTTTGCCGCCGCAGAACAGTTTGCGGTGCAGTTGCAAGCGCAACTTGCGGCTCGCGCGGCGCGTGCCGCACCCGGCGATGCCGCGTCGTACGACATCGCACGGCAACTGGTGCTGCTGCTGAGGGTGGAGATGACGCTGGAGCAACTGCTCTCGCCGGCAGCAACAGGTGTGGCGACCAGCCCACCAGGTGCCCCAGCAGGCGCCCCAGCAGCCACTCCACCCTCCGGGCTCGCCTCCTCGTTGGCCGACCTGCTGAAGCAATGGCCCTTGCCTGGCGATGCAATGCAGGCGTCGCGGGCGCATTGGCTGCTGTGGGCGCGTTCGCTGTGGGCCACGGGCCAAGCCGACTTGGCGGCCTCGCGGCTGCAGACCTGGGTGGCGTTGCATCCTCGCGATGCACTGGCCTGGCAGTGGCTGGCCCAGGTGCAGCATTCGCGCGGCCAGACCTTGCGCGCCATCCGCGCCGAAGCCGAGGCGCAGGCGGCCCGGCTCGATTACGCGGCGGCGCTGGATCGCCTGCGCGCCGCGCAGGACCTGCTCAAGCAGCCATCACGTCTGGCAGCGCAGGGCGCGCAAGGCGGAACAGGCCGACAGGCGGCGGTGGACCACATCGAGGCATCGATCATCGACACCCGCGCGCGCGAGGTGGCCGCGCTACTTCGCGAACAGACGCTCCAGCGCTGAATCGATCACCAGCCCGGCAAGCGAATACACCAGCGAGCCCAGCAGTGCGGCGCCAAAGCCGCTGGCATGAAACCCGTCGAGCACGCTGGCAGCGGCCCAGAACATCAGCGCATTGATGATGAACAGGAACAGGCCCAGGGTGAGCACCGTCGCCGGCAGGGTCAGCACGATCAGGATGGGCCGCACGAACAGGTTCAGCAGCCCGATGACGAAGGCGGCGATCAGCGCCGCCCCGAAGCCGCGCACCTCCACGCCGATGGACAGGTGAGCCACCAGCAGCAAAGCCACTGCGCTCAGCAGCCACTTGAGGACGAGTTTCATGGTGGCGCCGGGCGCGGGCCGGCGATGGCCTTGCCCGCAGCGGCGATCAGTTCGGGCTGGCGTCGGCCGTCGAGTTCACGCGGCGGTTGTGCAGCCAGCCGGCCGCCAGCACGCCGAGGATGGCCACGGCCACCACCAGCCAGTACAGGCCATTGGCCTGACCGCCCGGCTTGAACCAGTCGCCCACCAGCTTCTCATTGACCACCATCTTGCCGGCGGTGAACGCCAGCACGCCTGCGCCGATGTACATGATCACCGGGAAGCGCTCGACCAGCTTGAGCACCAGCGTGCTGCCGAACACCACGATCGGAATGCTGATCAGCAGGCCCAGCACCACCAGGTCAAACGAGCCCTGCGCCGCGCCGGCCACGCCCAGCACGTTGTCGATGCCCATCACCGCATCGGCGATGACGATGGTTTTCATCGCGCCCCAGAAGGTGGTGGCGCCTTCCTTGTGCTCGTCTTCCTCGCCCTCGGGCTCGGCGATCAGCTTGTAGGCGATCCACAGCAGCGCGATGCCGCCCGCCATCATCAGGCCAGGGATCTTGAGCAGCCAGACCACACCGATGGTCATGACCGAGCGCACCGCGATGGCGCCCACCGTGCCCCAGATGATGGCCTTCTTCTGAAGGTGCGACGGCAGGTTGCGGGCGGCCAGCGCGATGACGATGGCGTTGTCGCCGGCCAGCACGAGGTCGATGAGGATGATGGCCAGCAGGGCGGACCACCAGGGGGTGGAAAACATTTCCATGACAAGGGACTCCAGGGTCGAGGGGGGCACGGGCGGACCGCCTCAGGCGGGCGGGGCGCGTCAGAAGGTCTTGCTCAGCGCGCGTGGCGCGCCCAGGACACCGGAAGCGCCGCATGGCGGCCACTTCGTATTGACGGCGTGCTGACGGTCGGCCCGGTGATGCATGGGCGTACCGGGAGCTACTCCCCTTCGACTGTAGGGATTTTAGGGCATCGGCCGCCTGCCCTGCTGCCGGCGCAGCAACGGCTAAGATCGCGCCCCCACACACCATGGCGGCCATCCACATCACCGACATCGAGTCGGCCATCAATTTCTGGCGCGAGCGCAGCCCGTCGCCCGACGGGGTGACGCTGTGCGCCGAGTTGCGCGCCCTGGCCGAGGTGTATGCGCTGATGGTGTACTACCGCGAGGATGAGGCCGACGAGGCGTCGATGCCGCGCAAAGCGCTGGCGGCTTGGCAGGCTTGGTACGACACCACGCCCGACACCCCCTGCATCGCTATCTGCTCCACCAGCCAGGGCGACGCGATGTGCAAGGGCTGCGGCCGCAGCTTCGAGGAAGTCCAGCACTGGACCGACTACAGCCCCGGCCAGAAGCGCGCCGTTTGGCGCCGCATCACGCTGGCTGGCGACGCCTGGCGCTTCAACCGCTACGCCGAGCGGGCGATGGAGCGCAACGCCGCTGTCAAGTAGTCAGGGCGTCAGCGTCTGCGGGCGCCGCGGCCGGCCTGGACGATGCCCCGCCAGGCTTGTCCGCCGTCAGCCGCACGATGGCCTCGATCAGCCGGGCGATGTCCAGCGGCTTGGTCTGTACGTCGTCCATGCCCGCCTGCAGTGCCTGCTCGCGTTCGTGCACCAGCACACCGGCGGTGAGCGCGATCACCGGCAGGCGGGTGCCGCCCGGCAGGCGACGGATGCGGCGCACCGCCTCCAGGCCATCCATGGTGGGCATCTGCACATCCAGCAGCGCCAGGTCGACCACCGCCTGGCCGCTCAGCGCGCGTTCGGCGTGCGCCACGGCTTGCTCGCCGTCGGTCACGCAGTGCACCGTGGCGCCCTCGCGCTCGAGCACTCGGCGCGCGATCATCAGGTTGATCTCGTTGTCGTCGGCCAGCAGGACATGCATGCCGTGCAGCGCCCGCGGCGCCTCGGGTGCCTGGGCGCCGGCGGTAGAGGCCGTCACCGCGGGCAGCGGCAGTTCCACCCAGAAGCACGAGCCCTCGCCGGGCGTGCTGCTCACGCCCACCGCACCGCCCATCAGTTGCGCGAGTTCGCGGCAGATCGACAGGCCCAGGCCCGTACCGCCGAACTTGCGCGCGGTGGACGCGTCAGCCTGGGTGTAGGCGGCGAACAGCCGGGCCTGCACCTCGGGCGGAATGCCCAGGCCGGTGTCGCGCACCTCAAAGCGCAGGCGGCCGGGCACCACCGGTTGTGCCACCAGGGTGATCTGCCCCTTGAAGGTGTACTTGAGGGCATTGGACAGGTAGTTGCCCAGCACCTGCCGCAGCCGCGTGGGGTCGCCGTTGACGCGCCGCGGCAGCGCCGGGGCGGCCTGCAGCACCAGGCTCAGGCCGCGCGCCTCGGCCAGCGCCTGGTACGACGCGCGCACCGAGCTCAGCACCTCGGGCAGGTCAAAGTCAATCTGCTCCACGCTCATGTGGCCGGCCTCGATCTTGGAGATGTCGAGCACGTCCGAGATGACTTGCGTGAGCGCGTGCGCGCTGTCGGCCAGCAGGCGCAGGTAGTCGGCGCGGGTGGCCTCGTCAATGCCGTCCTCGCGCGCCAGATCGGTCAGGCCCACGATGCCGTTGAGCGGCGTGCGGATCTCGTGGCTCATGGTGGCCAGGAACCCCGTCTTGGAGCGGCTGGCCGCCTCGGCGTTTTGCCGTGCGTGCTCAAGCAGCCGCTCGCGCGCCTGGCGCTCGGTCACGTCCACCGCCTGCACGATCACCTGCGCTGAGCGCTCGCCGGGGTGGCGCACCCGTCGTGCCGACCATTCGCAGTCGATGGTGCTGCCGTCGGCGCGCCGCGCCTGCGTGGTCAGGCGCTCCTCGGTGCCCTGGTCCAGCAGGCGCTGCAGATTGCGCAGCGCGCGGACCTGATCTTCCTCGGCGATCAGCCACTCCACCGCATGCTGCCCCAGCGCCTGTTCGCGCGCGTAGCCAAAAGTGCTTTCTGCGGCGCGGTTCCAGTCGGTGATGATGAAGCGGTCGTTCCAGATGACGCCCGCCACCGGGCCGCTTTCAAACAGCTCGCGGTTGCGTTCGCGTTGCTCGCGCTCGCGCACCCACAACTGCTCGAGCAGCAGGCCGTTGAAGGCCAGCGCGATCACCAGAAACAGAGCGCTGCTGATGGTTCGCGCCAGCCCAAAACCCCGCACCGCATTCTCGTGGGCCAGCCCCATGGCCACCGAGCGCACCAGGTACGCCACGCTGAACAGCAGCACCAGCACGATGATGAGCTTGAGGTGGGCGGTAGGCTGCCGGCGGTGGTGCAGCACGAGCTCCACGCTCAGCCACAGGCCGCCTGCACACATCAGCGCGCTGGTCAGCACCGACGAGGGCCCGCCGGTGATCACGCCGGGCTGGCGCAGCAGCTCGAACGCCAGCAGGGCCAGCGCCAGTCCGGCCAGCAGGCCCGCCTGCAGGCTGCGCGGGATGGGGCGGTTCCAGCTGGCCACCGTCAGGCCCCACAGCGTCACCACCGACACCGTGCCGATGTGCGCCAGCGACATCAGCGGTTCCCAGACGCTCAGCGCGCCGGCATAGGCAATGCCGCTGGCGGCCAGCACCATCAGGGACACCGGCCAGTAGGCGGTGGTGGTCGACAGCAGCCGTGGGCCCTGTGGCGGCAGGTACACCGCAAGCATGATCAGCGCAATGGCCGAGGTGACCAGTGACAACAGCGATGTGGAGATGGTTTCCATACAGCCCTCCTGGGCGGGGCGGTGCGCCGAAGCGCTGTGCGGGATGGGCGAGCCGCGGGGTGCACGGCCCGCTTCCGGTACACCCCGGCGCCGCAGGCATGCAGAACCTGCATCTCCTGCGACAAAAAGTAACAAAATGCTAAGGCAAAACCGCGCAGGGTGCAACAAAGCCCCTGGTCAGAGCGGAATGTGGACCGCAGAGGGGTTTGTGCCGCCCTGGGGGGCGCGGTCCGCGCAGCGTGGGGCTCTGGCGGAGGGCCGAGGGCCGTGCGGGCTCGGCGTGGCGCGCGGTCGGTACCGCGTCAGGCCCGGCGTGCCAGGTCGGCGGCCAGCCCGGTGTAAGTGCCGGGGGTGAGCGCCAGCAGGCGGTCCTTGTCGGCCTGGGGGATGGGCAGCGAGCGGATCAGCGCGTGCAAATCTTCGGCGCACACCGTTTTGCCGCGCGTCACCTCCTTGAGCTGCTCGTAGGCGCCCTGCACGCCGTGGCGGCGCATGACGGTCTGGATCGGCTCGGCCAGCACTTCCCAGGCGGCGTCCAGATCGGCGGCCAATGCATCCTGATTGAGCTCGAGCTTGTTCAGGCCGGTCATCAGCGAGGCGTAGGCCAGCGCCGCATAGCCCAGTGCCACACCCATGTTGCGCAGCACGGTGCTGTCGGTCAGGTCGCGCTGCCAGCGGCTGACCGGCAGCTTCTCGCTCAGGTGGCGCAGCAGCGCATTGGCCAGGCCCAGGTTGCCCTCGGCGTTCTCGAAGTCGATCGGGTTGACCTTGTGCGGCATGGTGCTCGAACCGATCTCGCCAGGCTTTAGCTTCTGCTTGAAGTAACCCAGGCTCACATAGCCCCAGATGTCGCGCGCCATGTCGAGCAGGATGGTGTTGGCCCGCGCGGTCGCATCAAACAGCTCGGCCATGTAGTCGTGCGGCTCGATCTGGATGCTGTAGGGCTGGAACACCAGCCCCAGGCCCAGCGGCTCGGGCGTTTCGATCACCTTGCGGCTGAAGGCTTCCCAGTCAAAGTCAGGCGCAGCGCTCAGGTGGGCGTTGTAGTTACCCACCGCGCCATTCATCTTGCCCAGCAACTGCACCGCGGCGATGCGGTCGCGCGCGCCCTGCAGGCGCACCAGCACGTTGGCAAGTTCCTTGCCCACGGTGGTGGGGCTGGCCGTCTGGCCATGGGTGCGGCTGAGCATCGCCACATCGGCGTAGGCGTGCGCCATGTCGCGCAGCTTGGCGGTGATGGCGTCCAGCCCCGGCAGGATCACCTGCTCGCGTGCGGCCTTGAGCTGCAGCGCATGGCTGGTGTTGTTGATGTCCTCGCTGGTGCAGGCAAAGTGCACGAACTCGGCAGCAGCATTGAGTTCGGGCCGTGCCTCGAACTTCGACTTGAGCCAGTACTCGACCGCCTTCACGTCGTGGTTGGTGGTCTTCTCGATGTCCTTGATGGCCAGCGCGTCGGCCTGCGAGAAGTTTTTCACCAGCGCCAGCAGGTAGGTGCGCGCGCCTGCGCTCAGCGGCTTGAACTCGGCAAAGCCCGCATCGCTGAGCGCGATGAACCACGCCACCTCCACCTGCACCCTGCGGTGCATGTAGCCCTGCTCGCTCATCAGCGGTCGCAGCGTGGCCAGCTTGGCGGCGTAGCGCCCGTCCAGCGGAGACAGGGCCGAAATCGGTGTCGAAGGCATGCGCAGATTGTAGGTGCGGGCTTGTGGGTTCACGGCCAGGCGTGGCGCATGCTTCCCCTAGAATCGATTGACATTCACACCCACGGAAGCACGCGCAACCATGAAGCTGATCGGCGCCGTCACCAGCCCCTACGTGCGCAAGGTGCGCATCGTGATGGCCGAGAAGAAACTCGACTACCAGTTCGTGCCCGAGGACGTGTGGTCGGCCGACACCAGCATCGGCTTGTCCAACCCGCTGGGCAAGGTGCCCTGCCTGGTGCTGGACGGCGGCGAGGCGGTGTTCGATTCGCGCGTGATCGTCGAATACATGGACACGCTGTCGCCGGTGAGCAAGCTGATCCCGACGGCCGGCCGCGAGCGTGCCGAAGTCAAGACCTGGGAGGCGCTGGCCGACGGTGTGCTGGACGCCCTGATCCTGGCGCGGCTCGAGGCCACCTGGGGCGCCCGCACTGCCGAGCAGCGCAGCGCGGCGTGGATCGACCGCCAGATGGGCAAGACGCATGCAAGCCTGCGCGCGATGAGCCTGGGCCTGGGAGACAAGGCCTTTTGCTCGGGCATCCACGTGAGCCTGTCGGACATCGCGGTGGGCTGCACGCTGGGTTATCTGGACTTCCGCTTTCCGCAGGTCGACTGGCGCACGCCGCATCCCAACCTGGCGCGCCTGTACGACAAGCTGATGCAGCGCCAGAGCTTCATCGACACGCGGCCTGCTTGAGCGCTTCGGGGTTTGCGGGCTTGCGCGCGGGCTGACTCAGGCCCCGCCCTGCTTCACTCTGTGCTGTCAGCTGTTGGCGCGCTGCTTGAGCCAGCGCATCAGCGCGCCCACCACCGGCAGTTTTTCGTACAGCTCTTCGGCCGCGTCCCAGTAGTCGCGGTGGGATGCAATGCGGCCGTCATCGGCCAGCACGATGTGCGACCCGCCACGGATCACCTGCAGCGTGGTGGTGTCAAAGCGCTTCATGCGAAAGCGGAACTCCCAGGTCAGGAAGCACTGCGCGCCCTGCACGATGCGCTCAGTCACCACAAAGTGCGGCCCGTGAAGCGCCACGAACATGTGGCCAAAGATGCGCTGGATGGCCGGCACGCCGCGCACCTCGTTGAACGGGTCCTTGAAGTAGGCGTCGGCGGTGTAGAACTCGCCCATGCGGTCCACATCGGCGGCCTGCAGTTGCGAGAACCACTGCGCAATGCGCTGCACGTGGGCTTCGGCGTCGGTCTGCGTCATGGCGGGGCTCACAGGCCGGTGAAGCGGCGCACTACCGCAAAGTACAGGCGGTTGGGCAGCAGTTGCAGCGCCTTCATCCAGAGGGTGAAGCGCAGCGGAAAGTGGATCTCGAAGGCGCCGCGCTGCCAGCCCTGCACGATCTCGCGCGCCGCCTCGTCGGCGGTGATGAGCGCCGGCATGTGAAAGCGGTTTTGCGCGGTCAGCGGCGTCTCGACAAAGCCCGGGCTCACCAGGCTCACGCCGATGCCTGCGTCCTGCAGGTCCACATACAGCGTCTCGGCCAGGTTGGTTAGCGCCGCCTTGGTGGGGCCGTACGCCAGCCCATTGGGCAGCCCGCGGTAACCGGCCACGCTGCTGACCAGGCTCAGGTGCCCGGTGCCACGCGCCAGCATCTGCGGCAGCACGGCGTCCAGCATGTTCAGCGCGCCCACGTAGTTCACCTGATCGTGGCGCAGCATGTCGGCCAGATCAAAAGCGGTGGCGCGCTGGGCCTTGTAGTGGCCGGCGCAGTACATCGCCAGGTCGATCGCGCCGCACTGCGCCAGCACCTGCTGGGTGGCCTGCTGCACCGCTTGTGCGTCGGTGGTGTCCAGCGCCACGGCGATCAGGCCGGGGCATTCCTGCGACAGCGTATCCAGCGCCTGCACATTGCGCGCCGAGGCTACCACCCGCGCGCCGCGCGCATGCAGCGCGACGGCGGTGGCACGGCCGATGCCGGTGGACGCGCCGACGATCCACGCCGTCTTGCCGCGCCAGTCGGTGATCGGGGTGTTCAGCGGCGCGAACCAGCCGCGCGGTCGCGCGCTGGGGGTGCCGGCGCGCAACGCCACGTCTGCGCTGGCGGTGGAGGCGGGCTTCATGGGCGCTTGCTGAAGGCCAGCGTGACTTCGCCCAACTGGATGCCCCACTTGCTCATCACGGCCTTGTTGAGCATCACGCGTTCGTCCATCAGGTACATCCAGTCGTCGAACTGAACCTCCCACACGCGGCCGTCCACCGGCAGCGCCAGCGTGTAGCGCCAGTTGAAGGCATTGCCGCGCTCCTCGCCGGTGGCCTCACCCACCACATCGTCGGCGCGTCCGGTGTAGCGGCCGTTGGGCAGCTTCTTCAGGCGCCAGATGCGCTTTTGCTTGGTGCCGTCGGAGTAGATGAAGTCCTCGTCGAGCACGCCCTCGTCGCCCTGCCAGCTGCACTTCATCACCACGGTGAAGCGCTTGACCACCTTGCCCGAGCGGTCGGTGAACACGCCCCACGCATCGATGGTGCCGTTGAAGTACTGGCGCAAGTCCAGCACTGGCTTCTCGGCCGCGTAGTCGGCCACCGTGGGCGAGGCGCAGCCGGCCAGTGCCAGGCTGCCGGCGGCCGCGCTGGCAGCACCCGCGTGAAGGAAAAAGCGTCGCTTCATGGCGATTCCCGGAAGTGTTGGAGGTTGAAGTACAGCAGCGCCGCGGCCGCAAGCTTGAGCACGCACGGCAGCACGCAGTAGGCGATGACGAGCGCCTGCAGCGCCTGCGCATCGCGCGCGCCGGGGGCATAGCCAAACCAGCCCAGCAGCGGCAAGGCCAGGCCCGCGGCCAGCGCCAGGTTGAGCTTGGTGGCGAAGTTCCACCAGCCAAAGTAGGCGCCCTCGGCCTGCCCGCGATCGCCTGCGCGGGCGATCACGCCGGCCAGCAGGGCACCAGGCAGGGCCAGGTCGGCGCCGAGCGCCACGCCCGACAGCGCACACACCGCCAAAAAGGCGGTGGTGTCGCCAGCACGAAGGCCCGCTGCCCAGACGAACACCGCCACCGACAGCAGCATGCCCACCAGCCAGCAGCGCGCCAGACCAAAATGCGCCACCGCGCGCAGCCAAAGCGGAATGCACAGCGCCGCACACAAAAAGTACACGCCCAAAAAAGCCGGCTCCATCTGCGCGCTGGCCTGCAACCGGTCTTGCACAAAGAACAGCACCAGCGTGGCGGGCACCGCACTTGCGATGCCGTTGAGCACGAACACCGCCAGCAGCCGACGGAACGCCGGTCGGGCAAACGGTTGCCACAAGTTGTGGGGCTGCGCATGGGCGGCGGGTTGCGGCACGGGGGCCTGTCGCCAGGCCAGCCAGCCCAGCATCAGCAGTGCCGCCAGCGCACCGGCTGTCACCGGCAGGCCCAGCAGCGACGGCAAGGCCGAGGCCAGCAGCACACCGACCAGCCCCAGCGCCTCGCGCCAGGCCACGATGCGGCTGCGCATGGCTTCGTCGCCGCCCAGCATCGCGCCCCAGGCCTGGTGCGACACGCTGAGCGCGCTGTAGGCGGCGTAGGTGATCACGAGCGCCACGGCGGCCCAGGCCAGCAGGGCGTCGGTGCCGCGCACCGCCGGAAAGAACAGCAGCGCAAAGCCCGCGGCCAGCACCAGTGCGGCGGCAGCCGCCATGGTCAGCACCGCGCGCGGTGACCGCGCGAACAGCCGATCGCTGAGGCGGCCGATCCACGGGTCGATCAACGCATCGAGCAGCCGCGCGCCCAGCAGCACGCCGCCCAGCGCAGCCAGCGGCATGCCGAACTCGCGCGCGTAGTGGTTGGGCAGCAGCACGTACAGCGGCAGCGCCACGAACGCCAGCGGCAGGCCCAGCAGCCCGTAAGCCACGCCTTGCCGCCAGCCGAACGCGGCGGCCAGCGTCATGGACGCACTTCGGCCAGCAGCTGGCGGCGCAGTTGCGGCTCGGACGTCTTGGGCGACAGCCAGATGCCCATGAAGATGCGCGCAAATGCGGTGTCGCGGATCTCGCCCACCGGCTGGCCGTTGTGCAGAAAGCGCAGCCCCTGGCCGGGCAGGTGCACGCCGGTGAGCCGGTCGCCACGGCGCACATCCGGAAAGATGCGCGTCATCTCGGCCAGCCAGCGCTCACCCTGCTCGGGGCTGAACGGCTCGATGCGCGCCATCTCTTTGAGCGAGCGCTGCGCGATCAGCTCGCCGTTGAAGTCGCGCAGGTAGGACAGCTCCAGCGCGAAGGTGTGGCGGGTGTAGGCGTCCTGCGCAAAGCCCGTGTCGGCCCACAGCCGGGCGTTGTAGATGTCAAAGCCGAACACCGTGAGCCGGCCCATGCCCACCGGCCGGCCGGGCAGGCCGCCGGCTTCGGCCCGCGCAGACGCGGCAGCCGGCGTGGTGCTGTGCTGGACTTCGGAGGCAATGGCGGGCGCGGCCATCAGGGCCGCGGCAACGGCAAGCGCGAACGGCATGGTGAACCTCAGACCTTGCGCAGCGTGTACTGCAGCACGTCGATGTCGCTCTCGGTGAATCCCGCTTCGCAATAGGCCAGGTAAAACTCCCATGTGCGGATGAACCTCTCGTCAAAGCCCAGTTGCAACACCCGGGCCTTTTCGGCCAGGAACTTCTCGCGCCACAGGCGCAGCGTGGTGGCGTAGTCGGCGCCAAAGGCGAATTCGTCCACCACGGCCAGACCGGCAGCGTTGGCCTGCGCCCGGAACTCGCGCGGACAGGGCAGGCAGCCACCCGGAAAGATGTACTGCTGGATGAAGTCGGTGCCGTTGATGTAGCGCTCAAACAGCGCGTCCTGGATCACGATGCTCTGGATGCAGGCCTGCCCGCCCTGCTTGAGCAGCCGCGCGATCGCACCAAAGTAGGTGGGCCAGTACTCGCGGCCCACCGCCTCAACCATCTCGATGGAGCACACCGCATCGAACGGGCGGTCGCTGATGTCGCGGTAGTCCTGCAGGCGCAGGTCGGCGCGCGACGCGGCGCCCTGCCGCTCGAGCCGTGCCTGCGCAAAGGCCAACTGCTCGGTGGACAGCGTCACGCCGGTGATGTGCGCGCCGAACTCGAGCGTGGCTTTTTCGGCCAGTGCGCCCCAGCCGCAGCCGATCTCGAGGATGCGGTCGCCGGCCTTGGCGTCGACCATGCGCAGGGCGCGCCGCACCTTGGCGTGCTGGGCATCGATCAGGCTGCGATGCGCGTCGCCCTCGAAGCAGGCCGACGAGTAGTTCATCGTGTCGTCCAGCCACAGCTCGTAGAAGGCGTTGCCCAGGTCGTAGTGCGCGTGGATGTTCTTGCGGCTGTTGGTCTTGCTGTTGCGGTTGAGCAAGTGGCGGATGCGGTAGGCCAGACGGCCCAGCCAGCTGCCGTAGATGACCGACTCGACCTCGTTGCGGTTGTGCAGGAACACGCGCAGCAGGTCGGTGAGTTGCGGTGTTGTCCAGTCGCCGGCGATGTAGCTTTCGGCAAAGCCGATGTCGCCCGATTTGAGCGCTGCGCCAAAGGCATTCCAGTTGCGCATGTGGATGCTCACATGCGGCCCCTGGCCATCACCGACGGTTTGCACACTGCCGTCGGGCAGCTCGATGGTCAGCGAACCTTGCCGCAATTGCTGCAGCAGTTTGAACACGGTGCGCGCAGCCGCTGGCGCACGTGCGGACAGTTGCAACTGGGAGGGAGCGGTCAGTGTGTTCATGGATCAACGGGTCACGAATTGTTCAGGGGCCGGTGGTTTGCGGTGAAAGCCGATGCGTTTGAGCCAGATCTGCAGGGCTTGCCAGTGGATGCGGGCCATCACCATGACCGTCATGGCGGGGTAGCGCCAGAGCGCGCGCCGCAGGGCCGCGCGGCTGGCCGGCTGCAAGGTGCCGCTGACGCTGGTCTGCAGCAGCGGGCCTTGTGCGTCGTCATGGTCCACGCGCACGACGGTGCGCTCCTGTGCGCCGCCAGTGGTGCGCATGAAGCGAAAGCGGTAGCGGCCCTCCACACTGCAAAAGGGCGAGACATGGAAGCATTTGTCGGCTTGCAGCTCGGCGCCATAGCGGGGCGCGTCCAGCAAATAGCAATGGCGCTCGCCGAAGGTGTTGTTGACCTCCACCACGATGGCGCGCAGGCTGCCGTCCGGCCGGTGGCAGTACCAAAAACTCACGGGCTTGAAGGTGTAGCCGAACATGCGCGGGTAGGTGTGCAGCCAGACCTCGCCCGTGGCGTCGTCGATGCCTTCACGCTGCAAGAGGCCCTCCAGCCAGGCCAGGGCGCCGCCTTGCTGCGGACCGCGGCCATCGCCGTGGTCGCGGTCGTGGAAGCTGATGGGCGCCGGGCGGTTGATGGCCAGCGCGCCCATGGCCGCGGCATCGTGCAGCCGCCGCATGGGCAAGAGCAGAAAGAAGGTGTCGTAGGCAAAGGCATGCCGACGCGGCCGCAAGCGCGCGTGCCTGACCTGGCCGAAGCCGATCTGCGCGACGGGCCCAGCGTTCATGCGGCCACCTTGCGTGACAGGGCGGTCTGCGCGAGCAGCGCATCGGCTGCGGCCAAGCCCGATTTGAGCCCGTCTTCGTGAAAACCGTAGCCGGTCCAGGCCCCGCAATACCAGGTGTGCTGCGTCCCCTGCAGCTCGGGCACGCGTTGCTGTGCCGCGATGGCCGCCAGGTCGAAGACCGGGTGGCTGTACTCGAATTCCGCCAGGATCTTGTGTTTGGCAATTTCCCGCACGGGGTTGAGCGATTCGACCACCGGCTGCGCGAATGGCAGCGGCTGCAGGCGATTGAGCAGGTAGTGCAGGCAGACCCGGGCCGATTCCTGCTGGACGTCTGCGGCGCGTTCGTAGTTCCAGGCGGCCCAGGCGGCCTGGCGCTGCGGCAGCTCCGAGGTGTCGGTGTGGAGGATGGCGCGGTTGGGCTGGTAGCGGATGGCGCCGAGCACGGCCTGTTCGGCGGACGAGGGCCGGTCCAGCAGGGACAGGGCCTGGTCGGAATGCGCGGCCAGCACCACATGGTCAAAACGCTCGGTGCCGGCATCGGTTTGCACCTGCACGCCCGCGTCGTCCCGCAGGATGCGGTGCACCGGGGTGCTCAGCCGGGCGTCGCTCAGGCTGGCGATGATTTTCTCGACATAGTGCTTGGCGCCGCCCACCACCGTGTACCACTGCGGGCGCTTGCTGACCTGCAGCAAGCCGTGGTTGTGGCAAAAGCGGATCATGGTGGCCACCGGGAACTGCAGCATCTGGTCCGTGGGGCAGCTCCAGATGCAGCCGAGCATGGGCAGGAAGTACCAGTCGCGGAAGGCCGCACCGAAGCGGTGTTCGTCCAGAAAGGCCTGCAGCGGCTGGGTCAGTCGTGCGTCCTGCTGGTCGAGGGCCAACTGGGTGCACAGGCGGTTAAAGCGCAGCAGATCGCTGAGCATGCCCCAAAAACGCGGGTTCAGCAGATTGCTTTTCTGGGCGAAGACCGTGGCCAGGTTGCTGCCGCTCCATTCCAGCGCGTTCTGACCGGTGGGGGACGGGACCTGCACCGAGAACGACATGTCCGAGGGGGCCGTCACCACCCCCAGTTCCGCCAGCAGGGCAATCAGCTGCGGGTAGGTGCGTTCGTTGTAGACCAGGAAACCGGTGTCCACCCCCCAGGTGGTGGGGCCTTGGGCCGTGGGCAGGGTGATGTCCACGGTGTGGGTGTGGCCGCCAAAGTAATCGCCGGCTTCGAACAGCGTCACATGGGCGTGCGGCCGCAGCCTGTGGGCGGCGGCCAGTCCGGAAATGCCCGATCCGACGATGGCGACTTTCATGCGACTTCCTTGTAGCATACTTGTCCTAGACAAAAACATTGTATGTCAACTGGATTGTATTTGGGGATCGGGCTTGTCCCGATCTGAAACCCTCGATTTGTCGAGGATAATTGCCCCCATGGTCACAGCAGGTCCCCCCGGTCAAACCCCAGCCGCTCCCGCGCAGGTGAGCTGGTCGATCGCCGAAGTCGAACGCGACACCGGTCTGGGCAAGGATACCTTGAGGGTATGGGAACGCCGCTACGGTTTTCCGGTGCCGGGCCGGGACCGCCAGGGTGAACGCAGCTACCCGCAGGACCAGGTGCAGCGCCTGCGCGTGATCAAGCGCCTGCTTGACGCCGGCCACCGGCCGGGCAAGGTGGTGCCCCTGACGCTGGCGCAGCTCGAGGCCCTGGTGAGCACCATGCAGGCCCACCGGGCACCGAGTCCGCAGGACCCGGCGCAGGCGGACTGGCTGCAGGACCCGGCCATGCCCTGGCTGACCTGGCTGGCCGAAGACCGCACCGACCTCATCAAGCAGGCCTTGCAGCAGCAGATTCTGCGCCGGGGTCTGGGCCCGACCGTGCAGGAGCTGGTGGCGCCGCTGTGTGTGCATGTGGGGGAAGCCTGGTTGCGGGGGGATCTCTCGATCTACCAGGAACACCTGTTGACCGAGACCCTGCAATCGGTGCTGCGTGAGGCCATCAGCTCGGTCGATGCGAGTGGCCAGACCCTGCAGCAGCCGCCACGGGTCTTGCTGGCCACGACCTCGACCGAGCAGCATGGCCTGGGCCTGTTGATGGCCGAATGTTTTTTCGCGCTGGAGTCGTGCGCGCGCTATGTGCTGGGGGTGTCCACGCCGGTGGCCGACATCGTGGAAGCGGGCCGGCAGTTGCGTGTGGATGTGGTGGCCCTGAGCTTCAGTGCCCATGCCAGCCGCCGCGAGGTGATCGAGAGCCTGCAGCAACTGGTCACCCAGCTGCCCGCGCCGGTCGAGATCTGGGCCGGCGGTGCCGCCGCCGCCCTGTACAGCCGCTCGCTGCCCGAATCGGTGCAGGTGGGGCGCACGGCGATGGACGTGCCCCGCCTGGGGCAGGCCTGGCGCCAGCGCCAGGCCCCGCCAGCGGGAGAGGGCCAGGCCAAGGCGCCCTGAGCGGCCCTGGCCGGCGCATCCGCGCTCAGTAGCTGCGGCGTTGGCCACCGTAGCCGCCGCCACCAAAGCCGCCGCCATTGCTGCGGGGGGGGCGAGCTTCCATCGGCCGGGCGATGTTGACGGTCAGGTCACGGCCGCCGAAGTTCTTGCCGTGCAGGCCTTCGATGGCGGCTTGTGCTTCGGCCGGAGAAGACATTTCGACAAAGCCGAAGCCCTTGGAGCGACCGGTGTCGCGCTCCATCATCACTTTGGCCGACTGGACGTTGCCGTAAGCCGAGAATTCCTGCTGGAGGTCGTCGTCGCGCACGGAGTAGGAGAGGTTGCCGACGTACAGTTTGTTGCTCATGGTGAGCCTTTCATGAAAGCACCTGGGCCACAACGGGTCGGTGCAGGTTGGAAATGGGGGGAGGGCCGCTTTCAGCGGTGGGGGCGCCGTGCTGGCGCACCGCCAACGCGGGGTGTGCGGTTTTCGATGTGACGGAACGTGATGCGGCCCTTGGAGAGGTCGTAAGGCGACATCTCCAGCGTGACCTTGTCGCCTGCGAGGATGCGGATGCTGTGCTTGCGCATCTTGCCGCCGGTGTAGGCCACGAGCTGGTGCCCGTTGTCGAGCGTGACCCGAAAACGCATGTCGGGCAGGACTTCATCGACCTTGCCTTGCATTTCGATCAGTTCGTCCTTGGCCATGGGGACTCCTTGTTTTGAAAATAGGGCGTTCAGGCGAACGCCGCTGGATTGCGCAGCCAGTCGCGGCCTTGCGCCGCGGCATAACGCAGGGCGCTGTCGCGGCAGGCGAAAGCCGGTTTGAAGGTGTAAATCCGGTCGTGCGTGGCACGGCCCTGGCCACGCCGGATCGACAGCGATGCGGCGAAGCCACCCGCTTGCGCCGGGCGCGAGAGCGGGGTGATGAGGAATTTGCCGGCACTGAAGGGTGCGGCTGCTGGAATATGCATGAAACAGAACCTTGACTGGGCCCGGAGGGCCCGGATGCCTGCGGTCAGACCAAAGTGACACAGCAGTGCGATCGCAGTGGGGTGCAAACGCCCACCGTGGTGTAGCTCGCCATAGAGAAAAGTGTGACCACCAGGACGTACCGGAATCGGCGCGGTGGATGAGGTGTGCGGTTTTGGGGTACCGCTGCCCGTGTCAGACCTTGTTGCAGGGAAGGTAAGCAAATAGCTGCAACATGGGGGATTGTACCCCCTTCAGCGCCGGCTGTGCCGGCACCGCGCCGTTGCGGCATCATTGGCCCATGAGCAAAGCATTCACCCGGGAGACCGATCCGGACGAAGACGAGGAGATGGGGCTGCCGGTCTTGCCCCAAGGGGCACGCAACTACATCACGCCGGCCGGTTATGCGCGATTGCGCGCCGAACTGCTGGATTTGATCGACAAGGAGCGGCCCAAGGTGGTCGAAGTCGTGCATTGGGC
>JBJTCL010000013.1:0-8751 GCA_046091865.1 Burkholderiaceae bacterium
AAGGTGAACCTGGCCCACGCGGGTGTGGGCTCGGCCTCGCACCTGTGCGGGCTGATGCTGATGAGCGCGCTGAACATCAAGCTCAACGAAGTGCCCTACAAGGGCACCGGCCCCGCGCTGAACGACCTGGTGGGTGGCCAGGTGGATGTGCTGTGCGACCAGACCTCGGGCACGGTACCGCAGGTCAAGGCCGGCAAGATCCGCGCCTACGCCGCTGCAGGCCGCGCGCGGCTGCCCTCGCTGCCCGAGGTACCCGCCACCAGCGAGGCGGGGGTCAACATGGACATCAACATTTCGTTCGGTATGTACACTCCCAAGGGCACGCCCAAGGCCGTCATCGACAAGCTGTCGGACGCGCTGCAAAAGGCGGTGGCCGACGCGGAAGTGAAAGCGCGGCTGGACGCAATGGGCGTGGCCGCCGTGCCGTCCGAGCGCGCCCGGCCTGATGCACTGCGAGCGCACCTGAAAAACGAGATCGACACGCTGGGGCCGCTGCTGGTACGCGCGGGCGTCAAGGCGGAGTGAGCGCAGGCGCGGGCTGGAGCGCGGGCTTCAGCGGCGCAGCCAGCGCGGCACCCTGAAGCGCACGATGCTCACGTAGGCGTAGACGTAGCTCACGATGAACAGCACGCAAAAGCCGATCAGGACCGGCGTGTTGTTCCAGAACAGTACGGCCGGCGCCACCGTCAGCAGCGCAAAGCCCCACAGGTAGGGCGAGGTGCGGTTGTTGCGCATCAGCATGCGCCGCGCCTCGTCGTCATGGAACACGCCGCGCACGATGCGGCGGTAGATCAGCTGGTGAAAGTGCAGCGCGTCGGCCACCCCCGGCGACTGTCCGCGTGCGGCCTTGCGCCAGATGGAGAACAGCGTCTCCCACACCGGATAGATCAGCAGCAGCATCGGAAACCACGGTGACACCTTGGCATGTTGCTGCACCAGCTGGATGGACGCGGCGGCGATGACCACGCCCCAGAGGTAGGCGCCACCGTCGCCTGCAAAGATGAGCCCGCGCGGATAGTTCCAGAACAGGAACCCGGCGGTGGCCCCCATCACCACCACCAGCATGCCCGCCAGGTTGCGATCACCCACCACTAGCGCCACGTACACCAGCGCCATGCAGATCACCAGCGCCACGATGCCCGCCAGGCCGTTGTAGCCGTCGATCAGGTTGAAGGCATGGGGCAGGCCGGCAATCGCCACGATGGCCAGCAAGGCGCCCGGCCAGGCGGCTGCCATCCACCACCTGTCGAGCAGGTCAACGTCCAGCCGGGGAACCTGCAGCCCGAGCACCGCCCAGGCCAGCAAGCCGGCCATCAGCGTCATCAGCAGGCGATACCGTGGCGAGAAGCGCTGCGTCAGGTCTTCGTAGACGCCGCCGGCCAGCACCAGCGCCACGATCGCCCACAGCGCCAAGCCGCGCCAGGCATCCAGCCGGAACTGGCCAGGCAGAGACAGTGGCTCCGAGGCCATCATCCACGCCCAGCCTGCGGTGCAACCGGAAAACATGGCCACACCGCCCAGGCGCGGCACATGGCCGACATGAAAGCGCTGCGGCAGGTGCTCGGCGTAGGTTTCGGGATGCTCCCGCGCGGTGCGGATCAGCCAGAGCGTCGCAACAAAGGACGCGCCCAGGCAGAGGAAGAGCAAGAACAGCATCAGCTGGAATTATCGATTAACCAGCGATGCAACAAGCGGTGACGCCTGTCACTGGCGCAACTCTGCGTTACGAGCCCGCAGATAGGCGTAGAACACGGGCTGACACCACAGCCTGAGCAAGCTGAACAGATGCCATGCCAAGTAACGCCAGCGGCGCCGGCTTGCGCGTTGACCGACGTGCATCAGCGCAACGGGCACCTGTACCAAGCGCAAGCCCGCCAGTTGCGCCCGCAAGCACCACTGCGCGTCTTCCACATACATGCGAAACCCCTCGTCGAAGCCACCGACGCTTCGCCAGACGGGGGCTGGTACCAACCAGCAGGCGGCGCTCACCCAGTCGGTCTGGGTCTCACGCTGGCCCCGCACCCGGCGGCGCCACAACCCGAAAGGTGTCAGCAGGGCACGCTGGTTATCCTGCACCGTGCCATCAACGTTGCGAAGTGCTGGATAAGCGCAGGCCACCCCAGGCTGCGCTGCCGCATGCGAAAGCGCATCCCACAGCGTTGCACTGATGCCATGCACATCCGGATTCAGCACGCAGAAGAAAGGCGTCTCGCAAAAGGAAAACGCATGGTTGTGGTTGCGTGCAAAACCCTGTGGGGCGCTGTTGATTTGGTGCACCACTTCGACCACACCCTCATGGCTTGGCCAGTCGTCCAGCGGCCGTACCGGCTTCAGGTTGTGAGTGACGACGACGCGGGCAATGCGGCCTGAAGCGGAAAGGGCAATCTCCTTCAGCAAACGGGCGATGTCGTCATCGTGCCCGTGGCTCACCACCGACACCGTGATGCAGGCCTGGGTCGGTGCGCTGCCCGTGTCCCCACGGTTAGCAGGCCCCCCACGTGCATCAGCCCCACCAGATAGCGAATCGGACATTAAGATCGTTGCTTTCGTCAAAGGGACTGTCGCGATGATTCTAGTAACCGGCGGCTGCGGCTTCATCGGCTCGGCTTTCGTGCTACGCTGGCTGGCCCACAAGAGCGAGCCGGTGCTCAACCTCGACCTGCTCACCTACGCCGGCCACCCGGGCAACCTGGCGTCTCTGCAGGGTGATGCGCGTTATCACTTCGTGCGCGGCGACATCGGCGATGCTCAGATGATTCCTAGGTTGCTTTCTGAGCACCGCCCGCGCGCCATCGTGCACTTTGCCGCCGAAAGCCATGTGGACCGCTCCATCAGCGGCCCGCAGGCCTTTGCGCAGACCAACGTGATGGGCACGCTCAACCTGCTGCAGGCCGCACTGGCGCACTGGAAGCTGCTGCCCGCTGATGAAGCCCAGGCCTTCCGCTTTTTGCAGGTGTCCACCGACGAGGTGTACGGCACGCTGGGCCCGAACGATCCCCCCTTTGCCGAGACCAATCGCTACGAACCCAACAGCCCGTATTCGGCGTCCAAGGCGGCGGCCGATCACTTTGTGCGCGCCTTTCACCACACTTACGGCCTGCCCACGCTCACCACCAACTGTTCCAACAACTACGGCCCGCGCCAGTTCCCCGAAAAGCTGATCCCGCTCGTCATCCACAACGCGCTGGCGGGCAAGCCACTGCCGGTGTACGGCGACGGTCAGCAAATCCGCGACTGGCTGCATGTGGACGACCACTGCGCGGCCATCAGTGCGGTGCTGGAGCGTAGCGTGCCGGGTGAGACCTACAACGTGGGCGGCCGTGCCGAACGCACCAACCTGCAGGTGGTGCACACGCTGTGCAAGCTGCTGGACGAGTTGCGCCCGCGTGCCGACCATCAAAGCTACGCCACGCAGATCACCCATGTGCGCGACCGCCCCGGCCACGACCGCCGCTACGCCATCGACGACCGCAAGATCGCCGCTGAACTGAGCTGGACGCCGTCGGTCACCTTTGATGAAGGCATGCGCCAGACGGTCCGCTGGTACCTGGACAACGCCGCGTGGGTGGAGTCGGTGACAAGCGGCAGCTATCGGCAGTGGATCGATCAGCAGTACGGCGAACCGGCCACCGCGTCTGCGTGAAGGCGCGCCTATGAGGATCGTGCTGTTGGGCCCGCAGGGGCAGGTGGGCTGGGAGCTCCAGCGAGCGCTCGCCCCCTTGGGCGAGGTGGTTGCGCTGGGCCGCGAGGGCGTGCTGACGCCCCTGGGTGGCGACGGCAGCGCTACGACGGCAACCACGGACAGATATGCCCAACTGTGCGGCGACCTGTCCAACACCGACGCCCTGCGGCGCAGCATCGAGCAATTACAGCCGCACGCCATCGTCAATGCCGCGGCCTACACCGCCGTGGACAAGGCCGAGGCCGAGCAGGACCGCGCCCTGGCCATCAACGCCACCGCCGTAGGTGCACTGGCACAGGCCGCACGGGACTGCGGCGCCTGGCTGGTGCACTACTCCACCGACTACGTGTTCGACGGCAGCGGCAGCACGCCATGGCGCGAAAGCGACGCCACCAACCCGGTCAATGCCTACGGAGCCAGCAAGCTGGCCGGCGAGCAGGCCATCGCCGCCACGCTCGACCGTCACCTGATCCTGCGCTGCAGTTGGGTGTTCGAAACCTGGGGCCAAAACTTTCTGAAGTCGATCCTGCGCGCTGCGCAGCAGCGCGACAGCCTGCGTGTGGTGGCCGACCAATGGGGCGCACCCACCCGCGCCGCGCTGATCGCCGACGTGACGGCGCATGCGCTGCGCACCCTGATGCAAGCCGATGCAGCGCAGGCGCGCGCGCTGGCTGGCCTGTACCACCTGTCGCCGCGCGGCGAAACGCACTGGCAGGCCTACGCGCAGCGCATCGTCGAGCAGGCGGCGCGACACGGCATGCCCATCAAGGCAAGGGCCCACGCCATAGAGGCGATCGCCTCGGCCGACTACCCCACCGCTGCAAAGCGACCTCACAATTCACGCATGGATGCGAGTCGCCTGCAGCAGGCGTTTGGCCTTGAGCTACCGCCGTGGGAACATGGCGTGGACGCGGTGGTGGCCGAGCTGGCCGCACGCAGCTTGTGATCCCGCCTGTGAAGCCACACCTGAACCGATCGTCATGACGATGCACGCTCCCCACGCCTCGCGCCGCAAAGGCATCATCCTGGCCGGCGGCGCCGGTACAAGGCTGCACCCGGCCACGTTGGCCATCAGCAAGCAGTTGCTGCCGGTGTACGACAAGCCCATGGTCTATCACCCGCTGACCACGCTGATGCTGGCCGGCATCCGCGAGGTGCTGCTGATCAGCACACCGCAAGACACGCCGCGCTTTGAGCAACTGCTGGGCGACGGCAGCACCTGGGGCATGAGCATCCGCTACGCGGTGCAGCCCAGCCCGGATGGGCTGGCGCAGGCCTTCATCATCGGACGCGAGTTCGTGGGCGGTCAGCCCAGTGCGCTGGTGCTGGGCGACAACATCTTCTACGGCCACGATCTGGTCAAGTTGCTGCAAGACGCAGATGCCCGCACGCAGGGTGCCACCGTGTTTGCGTACCACGTGCACGACCCCGAGCGCTATGGCGTGGTGGCCTTTGATGCGCAAGGCCAGGCCACCTCGATCGAAGAAAAACCGAAGCAGCCCAAAAGCAACTTTGCCGTCACGGGTCTGTACTTCTACGACGCGCAGGTATGCGACATCGCAGCCAGCGTCAAGCCCTCGGCGCGCGGTGAGCTCGAGATCACCAGCGTCAACCAGCAGTACCTGCAGCAAGGGCAGTTGAGCGTGCAGACCATGGGCCGGGGCTTTGCGTGGCTGGACACCGGCACGCACGACAGTCTGCTGGAGGCCAGCCAGTTCATCCACACGCTGGAGGCGCGCCAGGGCCTGAAGGTGGCCTGCCCTGAAGAGGTGGCATGGCGCAACGGCTGGATCAGCGCCGACCAACTGCGACGCCTGGGCGAGCCGCTGGCCAAGAGCAGCTACGGCGCCTACCTGCTGGCGCTGGCTGCGGGCGGGCACTGACCCACGACTCGGCACGCACCCCCGAAGGCTCCGCATGAACGTCGTTGCCACCGCATTGCCCGAGGTGCTGCTCATCGAGCCCAGGGTGTTCGGTGACGCGCGCGGCTTCTTCATGGAAAGCTGGAACGCCAAGGCATTTGCGCAGGCCACCGGCGTGGACCTGCCCTTTGTGCAGGACAACCACTCGCGCTCGGCGCACGGCGTGCTGCGCGGCCTGCACTATCAGATCTTGAACCCGCAGGGCAAGCTGGTACGCGTGGCCACCGGCACGGTGTTTGACGTGGCGGTGGACATGCGCCGCAGCTCGCCGCGCTTTGGCCAATGGGTGGGCGTGGAGCTGTCGGCCGACAACCACCGCCAGTTGTGGGTGCCCCCCGGCTTTGCGCACGGCTTCGTGGTGCTGTCCGACAGCGCCGACTTCTTGTACAAGACGACTGACTATTACGCGCCGCAGCACGAACGTGCGCTGCGCTGGGACGACCCGCATGTGGGCGTGCAGTGGCCGCTGCAGCGGCTGCGCGGTGCGCCGCAGTTGTCGGGCAAAGACGCTGCTGCGCCGCTGTGGGATGCAGCGGAAAGCTTCGGCTGACGGACAGGCCACGACGACCGAAAGCGCGCCGGACACGCCCCGTACCACTGGCAGACTGCCAACAGCATGGTCTTCGAAGTCACCGATCGCATGGCCGCACCGTATTCCGCGGTGTGCTATCTAGAAGTGACCTTTCCAAACGGCTCGCGCGTTCAAGGCAGCGGAGTGGTGGTAGGGCCTAACGATGTGCTGACTGCCCTGCATGTGGTGTTCAGCCAGCCCAACGGCGGCATGGCCCGCTCCGTGCGCATCGTGCCTGGGGGTAACACCCTTCCGCAGAGCAGCCCCTTGGGCGAATTCAACGCGGTGCAGCCGATCGCCAGCCGCGTTGCCAATTGGGACACCAATGGCGATGGCCTGTTGTTTGCCGACGAATCACAAAACGACGTGGCCTTGCTCGGTTTGAGCACCCGGATCGGCGACGTGACGGGTTGGCTGCCACTGGTGTCCGAACGTACAGGTTTCAGTGCACAGGTGCTTGGCTACCCGGCACGAGGGACTGGCTTGATGAGTGACTCGGCCTTCGCCCAGCCCGACGCGAACACCAGCAACCTCATCATCGGCCTCGGTCTGGGCGAGGGCGCGTCTGGCGGCCCCATCGTCCGAACCATGGACGGTGAGCCATACCTGGCGGGCACGCTGTCGAGCGGCGATTGCGCCTTGACCACCTCGCGCTATACGGCCCTGTTTGGCAACGGCAATCTGGCCTGGCTGCAGGCAGCCATCGCCGCCAACGATGCACTGACAGCCGGCCAGACGGCGTTGCGGTTGCAAGGCGGTAGCGGCAACGACACGCTGACGGGCAACACAGGCGACAACATCCTTGTGGGAGGCGAGGGGCGTGACCGCGTGACGGGTGCGGGTGGCCGCGACCTGATCGACGGCGGCCCCGGCGTGGACACCATCGCGCTGCGCGGTCCACGCAGCGACTACCAGCTGAGTGAGGGCGGCGGCGCACCAGCCGCCGCGGGTACAGCCGTTGGCCTGCCCGCCCAGGCCTTGTTCACTCACCGCTTGACCGACGGCATGCCTGACCGCGATGGTGCAGCGGAGTTGTCCCGTGTGGAGAGGCTGCAGTTTAAGGATGTCGGGGTGGCGCTGGATGTTCGCGGCGAGGCTGGCGATGCGGTCGCCCTCATCGGTGCCACTTTAGGTTTGGTGGCGGCTGGCGATCCGCGCTACCGCGGCATCGCACTGGCATGGCTTGAGCGCGGCAACAGCTTGCAGTCTTTGGCGCAATTGGGCCTGGACGTGATGCTGGGCCCATCGCCGAGCCCTCAGGCCCTGCTGGGGCTTTTGTATGAGCACTACGCGCAGCAACCCATTGACCCCGGAACCTTGGCAGCGTTGCTGCCCCTGCTCACCCAAGGCAGCTACACGCCGGCGTCCCTCACGGTGGCGGTGTCGCAATTGACGCAGCACCCGGTGCGCTTGGAGCTGGCGGGGTTGCAAACCATCGAGTATCAAATTTTCAATGCCTGATGGCGGTATCCTTTCGAAATTTGATGCATTCTTACGCCGGAAGCCAAACCATGCGCCAGAACAAACCCTCCAGCCCTTCGAGCCCGCCATCCCAACAGCCTGAGCCAGCGCCCGACCACACCCAAGCGCTGATGGACATGCTGCGCAAGCACGCTGCCAAACCAGACACGCCGCCACCTGCTTCGAAGCCGAAGGCCAATCAGCCCAAGCGATGAAAGCAACAGGACGAGCGGGTCACGCCCGCCAATGACGCGTCGTGTAAGGCCGAATTCCTCTCGGGCGGCTTGATACTTCTGCTTCATCACCTCAGTCTGTGTTGCACCCCATCGAGCCCCACTGCAAGCCCGCGTCCGACGCGGCGCTCGTGGTACCCGATACACAGTCAGGCGCAAAGCTTCAAGCTGGCGGTAGAGCACTTCAACCTGCCCGGCCACAAAGAAGACGTTGAGCGTGCGCGGGCATACAGACCCTGGGGCTGGTCTGAGGTCTCCGACTCTGGCGAGCGCGACGTGCTTGCTGAGCGAAAACCAATCCACCTACATCCCGCTGGGCGAAGACGACATCGTGCGGTTTGACGGTGCTTACCAGCGCCGCGATTGATGCACTTGCGCGCCGTCCACTGACGTATGCATCCCGCTCAGTCCACAGGCCTGGCGGCCTTGGTGACAATTGCCCAAGCTGCGGCGCACGAAATCCTCGCTGTTTACGCCACCGACTTTGCCGCCACGCAAAAGGCCGACGACACCCCCGTGACCGAGGCCGACCTGCGTGCCGACCGCATCATCCGCGCGGGGCTGCAGCAGCACTTTGCAGGCGTGTTCGTGTGGTCGGAAGAGTCATCGGCCGACATTGCCCTGCCCAAGAATCCGGTGCCAGAGCGCTTTTTTTTGGTGGACCCGCTGGACGGCACCAAGGAGTTCCTCAAGCGCAACGGCGAGTTCACCGTGAACATTGCGCTGATCGAGCACGGCGTGCCTCTGGCGGGGGTGGTACTGGCGCCCGCGCTGGGCGAGTTGTTTTATGCCGCCCAGGGGCTGGGGGCGTTCAAGGTACGGGCCGATGGGTCGGGGGCAAGGCCGATCCGCGGTGCGCCTGTTTCACAGGCAGGGCATTTT
>JBJTCL010000014.1:0-102236 GCA_046091865.1 Burkholderiaceae bacterium
TCAGATCGGCATCGCCCACGGCATCGGCCACGGCAAAGGCCACGCCTTGCGACCGCAGCTCGGCGATGCGCTCACGCACCGCCGGCGCGCCCTGTGCCACGGTGCGGTGCTCGATCAGCCCGCATCGGCTGTGCGCCAGCTGCGCCTGCATCACGCGCACCAGATTGGCGTCGGTCATGGGCGTCAGCGGGTGGTGGCGCATGGGGCTGTCGGACAGCAGCACATCGCCCACGAACAGGTGGCCCTTGAACACGGTGCGGCCGTTGTCAGGAAAGGCCGGCGTGGCGATGGTGAAGTCTGTGCCCAAGGCCTCCATCAGCGCCTCGGTCACAGGCCCGATGTTGCCGGCCGGCGTGCTGTCAAAGGTCGAGCAGTACTTGAAGTACATCTGCTGCGCGCCCTGGGCCTGCAGCCAGCGCAGCGCTTCCAGCGATTGCGTCACCGCATCGGCCGCGGGGATGGTGCGCGATTTCAGCGCCACCACCACCGCGTCCACATCCGCGCTCAAGGGGCCGGCGGGCACGCTAATGGTCTGCACCGCGCGCATGCCGGCGCGCACGAGGTTGTTGGCCAGGTCGGTCGCGCCAGTGAAGTCGTCGGCAATGCAGCCGAGCAGGATGGGCATGGGCTTGTTCCGTCCTTGATGCTCAGCCCTTCACCGCGATCTTGATCGCAGCCGGGTTCTCGCGCACGTACTCGCGCACGACGGCCTCGAAGCTCGCATCCGGGTGCAGTCCCAGCCTGGCGGCGCGCGCGGCGTTCACGCGGCCGGGCCAGCTGTACACCAGCTTCTCGATGGCGGGGTCGGGCTTCCAGTCGAGCAGGGCCGTACCAGCGTCGCCGGCCACCGCGTGCAGCGCGTCGGCCATCTGGCGCACAGTGCAGGTGATGGACGGAAAGTTGAGCGCGGTGCGCGGGCCCCATTCGGCGTCGCTCGCCTGCACCGCACGGATCAGGCCGTCGATGGTGATGCGCGGCGAGGCCAGCGCCACCGGCGTGTCGGGCGCCACGGGCACCACTGCACGCACGCCAGCCAGCGGCTCGCGGATCATGCCGCTCAAAAAGCCCGAGGCCGCGCCATTGGGCCGGCCCGGCCGCACCGACACCGTCATCAGCCGCACATTGCGCGCGCGGATGAAGCCCTTGCGGCCGAAGTCGGCCACCAGCTGCTCGCCGATGAATTTCTGGATGCCGTAGCTGCCCTGCGGCGTGGGCAGGGTGTGGTCTTCGATGACGGCGGGCATGGGCTGCTCGGGCGAACCGCCAAACACCGCGAGCGAGCTGGAGAACACCACCGTCGGTTGGTGCCCCGACTGGCGGCAGGCCTGCAGCAGGCCCAGCGTTGCCTCGAGGTTGCTGCGCATGCCCAGGTCGAAGTCGGCCTCGCACTCGCCGCTGACGGCGGCTGCCAGGTGGTAGACCACCTGCGCATCCTTGAGCGGCAGCTGGCACCGGGCGATCAGGTCGTTCAGGTCGCCGCCCACGAACTTGATGCGCGCGTCCGCGGCCAGGTCCGCCGGCGGCTCGGCGCGGTCGGTGAGCGTGATGGTGCTGATGGCCTGCGCGGGGGCGCCGGCCACCGACAGGCTGCCTTGCGCCAGCAGGGTGCGCGCCAGACGCGCGCCGACGAAACCGCAGCCGCCGGTGATGAGGATGTGCATGGTCGTGTCCTTCGGGTCGATGGATCGCTGGAGAGGTGTGGTGTGTGGTGTTTGGTGTGTGGTGTTTGGTGTGTGATGGCGTGCGTGACTAGCGGCTGCGCTTCAGCGCGCCTCACCCAGAAACTTCAGCAGGTGCTGCGCGACAAGCTCCGGCGCCTCGCGCTGCGGAAAGTGGCCCACGCCCGGCAGCAGCTCGCGTCGGTAGGGTCCGCGAAAAAAGCCCTCTTTGCCGGCAGAGGTGACCGGCAGCGTCACACCGTCGGCTTCGCCGTGCAGCATCAGCGTGGGCACGTCCAACACCGGCGCGGGCGTGAGCGCGGCATCGTCGGCCGCGTAGGCCGGATCGGCCGGCGCATGGCCCCAGCGCTGCGAATACGAGTGCAGGGTGATGGGCACCCAGTCAGCATTGTCGAAGGCGTCTGCCGTGGCCTCGAACTCGGCGGCGTCGTACCAGCCCGCAGGCGCCCAGGTGTCCCACATGATCCTGGCGAAGCCGCGCCGGTCGTCGGCCACCACGCGATGGCCGCGCTCGGTGGCCATGAACCAGTGGTACCAGTACAGCCGCGTCTGCTCCATCGTCAGCTTCTGCTCGGGCGTGTTGGTGCCGTAGCCCACCGACAGCATGGCCAGATGGCTGGCGATGCCCGGTGCCAGGCCGCACGCATTGGCCGCCGCGCGCGCGCCCCAGTCATGGCCAACCAGGGCCGGTTGCTTCAGGCCCAGCGCATGCACCAAGTCCACCAGGTCGCGCCCGAGTGCGGCCAGCTGCCCGGTGCGCGGCGTCTCATCGCGCAAGAAGGTGGTGGGCGCAAAGCCGCGCAGCGCCGGCACGATGACGCGCCAGCCCGCTGCCGTCAGTTGCGGCGTCACACGCGCCCAGGTGCGGATGCTGTCGGGCCAGCCGTGCAGCAGCACCACGGTACGCGCACCAGCAGGGTTGTGGTCTTCGTAGCCCACGCGCAGCAGTGGGGTGTCGATGAAATGGATCATGACCCTGTGGCGCCTTGCAGCTGTCGTGTTCAGCCCTTTGGGGGCGGCACGGTGATGCCCGGAAAGATCTTGATCACCGCGCTGTCGTCTTCGCGCGCGTAGCCTGCGGTGCTGGCCTGCATGAACATCTGGTGCGCCGTGCTGGACAGCGGCAGGGGAAACTTGCTTGAGCGCGCCATGTCCAGCACCAGGCCCAGGTCCTTCACGAAGATGTCCACCGCCGATAGCGGCGTGTAGTCACCGGCCAGCACATGGGCCATGCGGTTCTCGAACATCCAGCTGTTGCCCGCGCTGTGGGTGATCACCTCGTACAGCGCATGCGGGTCGACGCCTTCGCGCAGGCCCAGCGCCATCGCCTCGGCTGCGGCCGCAATGTGCACACCCGCCAGCAGCTGGTTGATGATCTTCACCTTGCTGCCCGCGCCGGCGCTGTCGCCCAGCTGGTAGACCTTGCCGGCCATCGCATCCAGAAAAGGCTGCGCCACCGCATAGGCCTCGGGGCGCCCGGCGGTCATCATGGTGATCTGCCCGGCGGCGGCGCGCGCGGCACCGCCCGAGATGGGCGCGTCGGTGTACAGCAAGCCCATCGCGGCCAGACGCTGCTCAAAACCGATGGACGCCTTCGGGTCCACCGTGGAGCACATCACGAACACGCTGCCGGGCTTCATGCTCGCCGCACACCCTGCAGTCTGGTCGTCACCGAACAACACGGATTCGGTCTGCGCCGCGTTCACCACCACGCTGATCACCACGTCGCAGGCTGCGCCCAACTCGGCCAGCGTGGCGCACGCGGTGCCGCCATCCTTGGCAAAGGCCTGTGCGGCTTCGGCCCGCACATCGAACACATGCACCGCATGACCGGCGCGCCGCAGCGATGCGGCCATGCCCGCGCCCATCGCGCCCAGGCCGATCAAGCCCACCGTCTTATTGGCCATGCCGCTCATCCCAGGGTGATCTTGGCAAAGGCCGCCACGCGCTTCCAGTTGGCCGCGTCGGCCGCCATGAAGGCGGTGGCCGCCTGCGCGTTCTGGAAAGCCACATCCGCGCCGCGCGACTCCATCGCACGCACCACCTCGGCGTCGCGCGCCACGTTGCCCAGCGCCTGCTCGATGCGCGTCATCGCCGCGGCAGGCACGCCCGCGGGTGCGGCCAGGCCGTACCAGGCGCTCACGTCAAAGTCCTTCAGGCCGGCCTCGATCAGCGTCGGCACGTTGGGCAGCACCTTGCTGCGCGCGCGGGTGGTCACCGCCAGTGCGCGCACCGCGCCGCCCTGGATCTGGCCGATCACCGAGGGCAGGTTCTCGAACATCATGTCCACCTCGCCGGCGATCAGGCCGGTCACGGCCGCCGCCGCGCCGCGGTAGGGAATGTGGGTGATGAAGGCACCGGTGACCGACTTCATCAGCTCGGCGCTCAGGTGCAGCGAGGTGCCGTTGCCGTTGCTCGCGTAGTTCATGCGCCCCGGCGCTGCCTTGGCGGCATTCACCAGATCGGCCACGCTGTTGTGGTTGCTTTTGGGGCTGACCAGCAGCACGTTGGGCACGCGGCCGACGATGCCGATCGGCACGATCTGCTCGGGCTTGTAGGGCAGCTGCGGGTACAGCGCCGGGCTGATGGTCAGCGGCGGCGAGGCCATCAGCAGCGTGTAGCCGTCGGCCGCGGCGCGGGCCGCTTCGGCCGCACCCAGGTTGCCGCCAGCGCCGGGCTTGTTGTCGATGACCACCGGCTGGCCCAGCTCCTGCGCGAGCTTGGGCGCGATCAGGCGCGCCATGTTGTCGATCAGGCCGCCGGGCGGAAACGGCACCACCAGCTTGAGCGGCCGCGACGGATACGACTGTGCGTGCAGCCAGGCCGGCGCAGCCAACGCGGCGGCGCCCAGCGTCAGGGCGTCACGGCGGCGAAGGGCAATGCAGTTCATGGCGGTCTCCTTGGGTGATGGTGTTCGGTTGATTGATGCTGTTCATCGATTGCGGCGGGCACTGTATCCCAAGGCCGGCACCCCGCAGGGCGCCGGGTCAAAGCCGCGCCCACGACAACAGCCCGCCCACCGCCGCGCACAGGGCGATCACCGGAATCACGCCCCAGCGCCCGCGCAGCAACAGCCCGGCGGCCACGCCCATCAGCAGCAGCGCCGGCACGTCAATCTGCCCGGCGGCATCGCGCGCCACCTGCGCCACGAAGAACAGGCCGAGGCTGGCGATCACACCCACCACCGCCGCGGTGATGGCGGCCAGCGGCGCGGTGAAGCCCAAACGCCCGCGGGTGGATTCGACCAGCGGCCCGCCCGCCAGGATGAAGACGAACGAGGGCAGAAAGGTGAACCAGGTGGCCACGCAGGCCGCCAGCGCCGCGCCGGCCAGCCGCGCCTCGGGCCCCAGCACCTGCTGCGACCAGCCGCCCAAGTAACCCACGAAGGCCACCACCATGATCAGCGGGCCCGGCGTGGTCTCTCCCAGCGCCAGGCCGTCCATCATCTGCGCGGCGCTCAGCCATTGGTACTGCTCTACCGCGCCCTGCATCACATAGGGCAGCACCGCATACGCGCCGCCGAAGGTCAGCAGCGCGGTTTGCGTGAAGAAGCGCCCCATCTGCACCAGCGCCGAGTCCGTACCAAACGCCAGCACCAGAGCGCCCAGGGTGACAGCCCACAGCAGCAGGCCGATGAACACCACCGCCACCAGCCGCGTGCGCGAGAAGCGTGCATGCGCAGGCGGCGGCGTGTGATCGTCAATCAACGCAGGTGGATGCGACGCCGCCGCGCTGCCCGCGGCGGAATGCGGTGTGGCGGCGCTCCCCGCGCCTGAATGCGATGTGGCCGCGCTCCCCGCGGCACCCATCCAGCCGCGCCGCGCGCCGGCCCAGCCCAGCAGCGCCGCCGCACCGATCACCCACGGAAACGGCACCTGCAGCAGCGCAATGGCAATGAAGCTGGCCAGCGCAATCGCCCAGGGCAGCGGCAGGGTGCGCGGGTTGCGCAGGGTGCGCTGCCCCAGTCGCCACACCGCCTGCAGCACGATGGCCGCCACCGCGGCCTGGATGCCCCAGAACACGCCGGCCACCTGCGGCTGCCCGCCCCACAGCACGTACAGCGCGCTCAGGCCGATCAGCAGCACGAGCGAAGGCAGTACGAACAGCGCACCGGCCACGATGCCGCCCCAGCTGCGGTGCATCAGCCAGCCGAGGTAGGTGGCCAGTTGCTGCGCCTCGGGGCCGGGCAGCAGCATGCAGTAGTTGAGCGCGTGCAAAAAGCGTGCGTCCGAGATCCAGCGCCGGCGCTCCACCAGCTCGCGGTGCATGATCGCGATCTGCCCGGCCGGCCCGCCAAAGCTGATGCAGCCCAGCTTGAGCCAAAAGCGCAGGGCTTCGCCGCACGGGATGGCCGGCACAGGGGCGTCGACAGCGCTGGAAGAAGGTTCGGATGTCGCCAAGATGGTGCGCATTGTGCGGCGCATCTGCTAGGGTAGCCCCATGAGCGATGCCGCCCCCGCCAGCGAACCGCAGGTCACCGATGCGCCCACGCCGGCGCACCTGGCCCCCACCGCCGCCATCGACAGCGATCACCCCGCTGTGATCGCCTTCGCGCGCGAACATGCCCCCAGTGCCGCCTCTGGCGCCACGGTGCGCGAGCGCGCGGTGGCGCTCAGCTACGCGGTGCGTGACGGCTTTTTGTACGACCCCTACCGCATCGACCTCACGCCTCAGGGCATGCGCGCCAGCCAGGCGCTGTCCAACGGCTACGGCTGGTGCGTGCCCAAGGCCACGCTGCTGGCCGCCGTGTGCCGCGCGGCCGGCATCCCGGCGCGGCTGGGCTTTGCCGATGTGCGCAACCACCTGTCCACCGAGCGCATGCGCCAAACCATGAAGACCGACCTGTTCGTCTGGCACGGCTACACCGAGATCTTCATCGACGGCACCTGGCGCAAGGCCACGCCCGCCTTCAACCTGAGCCTGTGCCAGAAGTTCGGCCTGCATCCACTGGACTTCGACGGCGTGCACGACTCGACCTACCATCCCTCCGATCAGGCCGGCAACCGCCACATGGAATACGTGCACCAGCGCGGTCGTTTTGATGACCTGCCGCTGGACGCCATCATCGAGAGCTTTCGCGCCGTGTACCAGGGCATGTGGTTGCCCGGGCAACAGGATGCGCTGCGCTGCGCCAGCTTTGCGAATGACGTCGACCGCGAAACCCGCTGAACACCATGCCACTGTCCACCGCCATCGACACCCCGGCCGCGCTGGTCGACACCGCGCGCATGCAGGCCAACATCGCGCGCATGCAGCAGCGCATGGACGCACTGGGCGTGAAGTTCCGCCCGCATGTCAAAACCTCCAAAAGCCTGCCGGTGGTGCAGGCGCAGATCGCCGCGGGTGCGCAGGGCATCACCGTGTCCACGCTGAAAGAAGCTGAGCAGTTCTTTGCCGCGGGCATCACCGACATCCTGTACGCGGTGTGCATCGTGCCGACCAAGCTGCCGCAGGTGCTGGCGCTGCGTCGGCGCGGCTGCCACCTCAAGGTGATCACCGACAGCGTCGCCGGCGCGCAGGCGATCGCCGACTTCGGCCACGCGCACGGCGAGGTGTTCGAGGTGTGGATCGAGGTGGATGTGGACGGCCACCGCTCGGGTGTGCCGCCGGAGTCCGACATGCTGCCGGCGGTGGGCCGCGCCTTGCACGCAGGCGGCCAGCACCTGGGCGGCGTGATGGCGCATGCCGGCGCCAGCTACGACTGCGACACGCCCGAGGCCTTGCGCGCCATGGCCGAACAGGAGCGCGCCGGCACGGTGCGCGCGGCGCAGCGCCTGCGTGAGGCCGGCCTGCCCTGCGCGGTGGTTAGCGTCGGCTCCACGCCCACGGCGCTGTCGGCCCGGGCATTGGATGGCGTGACCGAGGTGCGCGCCGGTGTGTATGTGTTTTTTGATCTGGTGATGCACAACGTGGGCGTGTGCGCGCTGGGCGACATCGCGCTGTCGGTGCTGACCACGGTGATCGGCCACCAGGAAGACAAGGGCTGGGCCATCGTCGATGCGGGCTGGATGGCGCTCAGCCGCGACCGCGGCACGCAGAAACAAAAGCACGACTTCGGCTACGGCCAGGTGTGCACCGAAGACGGCCAGCCGATCGCCGGCTACGTGGTAGGCAGCGCCAACCAGGAGCACGGCATCCTGTGTCTGAGCCAAGCAGGCGACGGGAGCGTGGACACGCAGATCGCGCAGCGCTTTCCGGTGGGCACGCGCCTGCGCATCCTGCCCAACCACGCCTGCGCCACGGCGGCGCAGTTCCCGCACTACCAGGCACTGCGCGCTGATGGCTCGGTGGATGCGTGGCCGCGCTTTTACGGCTGGTGAACGATTGGTGAGCCGGCCACGAGCACGCCATGAACCCGATCACCGCCCTGCACCCCACCGGCAACGCCGCGCCGGGTGGCCACTATTCGCACGGCACGGTGGCCAACGGCTTCGTGTTCGTGTCGGGGCTGTTACCCATCACCGCCGGCGGCGAGAAGCTGGCGGACGCAAGCTTTGCCGACCAGGCCCGCCAAGCGCTGACCAATGTGGAGAACGTGCTCAAGGCCGCCGGCTGCGGCATCGGGCATCTGGTGCAAGTGCGCGTGTACCTGAGCGATGTGGCGCACTGGCCCGAGTTCAATTCGGTGTATGCGCAATGGGCCGGCCCGCACAAGCCGGCGCGCGCCATCGTGCCCACCGGGCCGCTGCACTACGGGCTGAAGGTGGAGATCGAGGCGGTGGCGGTGGTCGGGGATGCAGCGCCGCGCTGAGGCCGTTCAGCCCCGCTCCAGGCGAAACACCGCGGTGCTGGCGCGCAGATTGGGCAGCCAGCGCACCTCGCGGCCGTCCTGCACGCCAAAGGCATCGACGATCTTCAGCGCGTTTTTGCGCGCCAGCGCCTCGAAATCACGGCAGGTGCCCACGCGGATGTTGGGCGTGTCGTACCACTGGTAGGGCAGCCGGCGCGTGACAGGCATGCGCCCGCGCAGCACGCTCAGGCGGTTGGGCCAGTGCGCAAAGTTGGGAAACGCCACGATCGCATTGCGGCCCACGCGCGCGGTCTCGCGCAGCATCACCTCGGCATTGCGCAGATGCTGCAGCGTGTCGATCTGCAGCACCACATCGAAGGAGCTGTCCTCGAACATGGCAAGCCCCTCGTCCAGGTTGAGCTGGATCACGCTGATGCCACGCTGTACGCAGGCGTGCACCTTGGCGTCGTCGATCTCCACCCCGTAGCCGCTGCAGCCGCGCTCGCGCTGCAGATGCTCCAGCATAGCGCCGTCGCCGCAGCCGAGGTCCAGCACGCGGGCGCCGCGCGGCACCAGTGCGGCGATCGATCGCATCAGCTGGGTGTCAGACACGACGCGCCCCCGGCGTGGCTTGCACGTCCTGCGCCCCCGGCGTGGCCTTCACGCCCTGCGCCACCGTGCGGTCAAAGTAGGCGCGCACCACGTTCAGGTAGCGCGGGTCGTCCAGCAGGAAGGCGTCGTGGCCGTGCGGCGCGTCGATCTCGGCGTAGCTCACCTCGCGGTTGTTGTCGAGCAGCGCCTTGACGATCTCGCGGCTGCGCGCCGGCGAGAAGCGCCAGTCGGTGGTGAAGCTCACCAGCAGGAACTTGCAGGCCGCCCGCGCCAGCGCGGCCGTCAGGTTGCCGCCAAAGCGCCGCGCAGGGTCGAAGTAGTCCAGCGCGCGGGTGATCAGCAGGTAGGTGTTGGCGTCGAAGTACTCGCTGAACTTGTCGCCCTGGTAGCGCAGGTAGCTCTCGATCTGGAACTCGACGTCCTGCGTCGAGTACAAGTAATCCCGCCGATCCGGCGACGGGCCGCCCCGAGCCGGATCAGCCCCCTCGGGGGACAGCGAACCACGCGCAGCGGGGAGCGTGGGGGCCCGCAGCTGTCGTCCAAATTTGGCATTCATCACGTCATCGCTCAGATACGTGATGTGGCCGATCATGCGGGCGATGCGCAGGCCGCGCTTGGGCACCACGCCGTGCTGGTAGAAATGCCCGCCATGGAAGTCGGGGTCGGTGGTGATGGCGCGGCGCGCCACCTCGTTGAAGGCGATGTTCTCGGCGTTCAGGTTGGGGGCGCTGGCAATCACCACCGCTTGGCGCACCCGCTCGGGGTGCTGCAGCGTCCAGCTGAGCGCCTGCATGCCGCCCAGGCTGCCGCCCATCACCGCGGCCAGTTGGGTGATGCCCAGCCGGTCCAGCAGCCGGGCCTGCGCGTTCACCCAGTCTTCTACCGTCACCACCGGAAAGTCGGCGCCGTAGATGCGGCCGGTGTCGGGGTGGGTGTGCATCGGCCCGGTGGAGCCGAAGCACGATCCCAGATTGTTCACGCCGATGACGAAGAAGCGGTCGGTGTCCACCGGCTTGCCCGGGCCGATCATGGTGTCCCACCAGCCTTCAGACTTGTCCTGCCCCTCGTAACGGCCGGCCACATGGTGCGAGGCGTTCAGCGCATGGCAAATCAGCACCGCATTGGAGCAGTCGGCATTCAGCGTGCCGTAGGTCTCGAGCGCCAGGGTGTAGTCGCGCACCGACGCGCCGCTTTGCAGGGCCAGCGGCTCGGCAAAGTGCATGGACTGCGGCGTGACGATCATGGTGTGGACCACAAAAAACCCGGTGTCGCCAAAAACGAGACCGGGTTCCAAGCGTTCGGACTGTCTTTAGCTGTACTTGTTGAGCGCCCGCAAGCGGTGGCAAATCGGCGCTGTCTGGTCAGTATAGCAACGCCGAATCCCCATGAATCCCCAGAAATGCGCCGGCATCCGCCGGTATTAGCCCGTTTATCCGCCCGCTGACACGCCCGCTCATCCGCCCCAGCCCAGCAGTGCGGCCACCCCAAGCGCGGCAAAGATCACCGCCGACACCCCATGCACCGCGCGGATCGGCACGCGGCGGGTGATGCGGTCGCCAAACCACACCACCGGCGCATTGGCCAGCATCATGCCCAGCGTGGTGCCCGCCACCACCCACAGCCAGCCGCTGTACTGGGCGGCCAGCATCACCGTGGCGATCTGCGTCTTGTCGCCCATCTCGGCCAGGAAAAAGGCCACCACCGTGGTGGCAAACACGCCAAAGCGCGGCGCCTCGCCGCCGCCCTCGTCGTCCAGCTTGTCGGGGATCAGCATCCACACCGCCATGGCGATGAACGAGCCGCCCAGCACCCAGCGCAGCACGTCGGGGCCCAGCACGGTGGTCACCCAGGCGCCCAGGGCGCCGGCCAGCGCATGGTTGGCCAGGGTGGCCACCAGGATGCCCCAGACGATGGGCCAGGGCTTGCGAAAGCGGGCCGCCAGCACCAAAGACAGCAGCTGGGTTTTGTCGCCCATTTCGGCCAGGGCGACGATTCCGGTGGAGACGAGAAAGGCTTCCATCGGCCCGATCGTAGCGGCCGCCCCACACTGGCCCGCCACCCCGCCCGCCGGGCAGCGGCTGAGGCGGCGCAGTCACCAGACCGGTTTTCAGGGTTTTCCTTGCCCCCAACACCCCCCCAGGGCCCATAATGGGCGCGGGCGGCCTGTGTTCGAGTCGCCCGGGTTTGCGGTGATCAGGTCACTTTCGCGGTTGCACAGGCGCTTTCGGGACTCCATCGCTTCGGTTCATTGGTTCTTGAGGAGTCCCTTTCATGGGCAACAAACTGTACGTCGGCAACCTGCCGTATTCGATGCGCGATGGCGACCTGGAACAGGCTTTCAGCCAGTTCGGTGCGGTCACCAGCGCCAAGGTCATGATGGAGCGCGACACCGGTCGCTCCAAGGGCTTTGGCTTCGTGGAAATGGGCAGCGATGCCGAGGCACAGGCGGCCATCACCGGCATGAACGGCCAAGCCATGGGCGGCCGCAATCTGGTCGTCAATGAGGCGCGTCCGATGGAAGCACGCCCGCCCCGCAGCTTTGGCGGCGGTGGTGGTGGCGGCGGCTACGGTGGTGGTGGTGGCGGCGGCGGTTACGGCGGCGGTGGCCGTCGTGAAGGCGGCGGGGGCGGCTACGGTGGCGGCGGTGGCCGTCGTGAAGGCGGCGGTGGCGGCGGCTACGGCGCCAGCGACGGCGGCTTTCGCAGCCCCTACGGCAACGGCCCGCGCGGCGGTGGTCGCCGTGACGGCGGCGGCTACTGAGCACGCCCCACGCCCACGCTGAGCCCCCAAGCCCGGCGTTGGACAGCACAAGGCGCCTTCGGGCGCCTTTTGTTTTTGGGGCGCCCGCCGCCGTGGCTTAAGGATTGCCCGTTCGGCGGTGCTTGCGCGGCGCGCGCGCAAAGGCGCGGTCGTACAGCGCATCGGGCAGCACGCGCAGCAACTTGGCCACCACGCCCATCTGCCACGGAATCACCCGGTACGACTCGCCGCGCCCGATGGCGCGCGCCGCCTGCCGCGCAAACGCATCGGCCGGCATCAAAAAGGGCATGGGGTGGCGGTTTTGCTGCGTCAGCGGCGTGTCGATGTAGCCCGGCGCGATCGTCACCACCCGCACGCCGCTGGCACGCAGCTCCACCCGCAGGCTTTCGCAGTAGCTGATGACGGCCGCCTTGCTGGCCGCATAGGCCCCATGGCCCGGCAGGCCGCGGATGCCCGCCACGCTGGCCATGCCCACCAGCGTGCCGTGGCGGCGCTCGCGCATCGGCGCCACGAACGGATGGAAGGTGGCCGCCAGGCCGATGTTGTTGGTGGCGTAGATGCCGGCCAGCGCATCGATGTCCTCGCGATCCGCCGTGTCCACGCCGACGCTGATGCCAGCGTTGCCGATCACCACCTCGGGCAGCCCCTGCTGCGCAATGCAGGCCTGGCCCGCCGCCACGATGCTGTCGATGTGCGCCACGTCGGCGCCGTACACCGCCGCGCGCTCGCTGCCCAGGCCCTGCGCCTGTGCCCAGGCCTGCATCTCGGCCGCGCGACGCGCCACCAGCGCCAGGCGCCAGCCCTGTTGCGCATAGTGCTGCGCCAGTGCCTGCCCGATGCCGCTGGAGGCCCCGGTGATGAAGACCAGTGGCGCGCTCACGGCCGCGGCGCCAGCGTCACGCGCACCTGGCCGCGCAGTTCCAGCACGCCGGTGGCGCGCTCGTAGTCCATCGCGTCGGCGCTGAAGCGGTCGCGCCCGCGCGTCACCTCCACCGGCTTGTTCGAGCGCAGCCGCTCGCCGCGGCCCGACACCTGCAGGAACTCGCCGCGAAACTGCACCGCCGGCCCGGCGGCCGTGGCGTCGCGATCGATGCGCGCAGTGCCGATCAGCTGCACCTCGGACGCATCGGCGTTGGTGATGCCCCGCACGGCGCTTGCCCGCGTCACGCGGCCTTGCGCGTCGTACAGCCGCATGCGCATCGCGCTCACCTCCAGGGTGTCGGTCACCGGAAAGTGGCGCGCCTCGTCGCCCAGCACCTCGCCCCTGAGCAGTCCGCCGGCATCAAAGTGCCGCACCGCAAAGCGCTGCATGGTGTAGTCGGGCTCTTGCGCGGGCGGCGGCGCGCTCGGCGGGGTGATGAAGATCGGCGTGTTGCGCACCAGCCAGTAGGTCAGCAGCGCCAGCAGCCCCATCAGGATCACCGGCAGGTAGATCGACAGCCCGTCCCACACGCGCTGCAGCGCACGCCAGCCCTGGCGCAGCAGCGGCTGCAGCGCAGCACTGTCGGCGCGGTCAGCACCTTCAACGCGGTCGGCCGCTGGCAGGGTGTTCATCGCTCGCGCGCCTCGCGCAGCAGCGCCTCGTAGCGGCCGGCGGCCACCAGCAGCAGGTCGCAGAACTCGCGTGCCGCCCCGGCGCCGCCGGCCGAGGGCGTGACCCAGTCCACCCGCGCGCGCACCTCGGCATGCGCCTGCGCCGGCGCGGCGCTGAAGCCGCAGCGCTCGAGCACCGGCAGGTCGGGCCAGTCGTCACCGATGGCAGCAGCGCGCTCCCAGGGCAGCCCCAGTTGCGCCAGCGTGGCCTCGGCCGCGGGGCGCTTGTCCTCGGTGCCAAAGTACGCGTGGGTGATGCCCAGCGCCTTCAGGCGCGCGCGCAGCGGCGCCGAGTCGCGGCCGGTGATCACCACCGGGGTGATGCCCGCGCGCTGCAGCAGCTTCAGGCCCAGCCCGTCGAGGATGTGAAAGCGCTTGATTGTCTCGCCGGCCTCGCTCAGGTACAGGCCGCCGTCGGTCAGCACGCCGTCCACGTCAAAAAAGGCCACGGCGATGCCGGCACCGTCGGCCGCGCGGCCCTGGGCACGCAGCAGCAGCTCGGGCGCAAAGTTCAGCGCGGGGACAGCGTTCGGCGCAGGCGCGTGCATCGCCTCAGATCACCTTGGCGCGCATCAGGTCGTGGCTGTTGAGCGCGCCCACCAGCCGCCCCTGCGCGTCCACCACCAGCACGCTGGTGATGCGGTGCTCTTCCATCAGCTCGGCCGCCTCCACCGCCAGCGCGTCGGGCCGCACGCTGCGCGGGTGGGCATGCATCACGTCAGCGGCGCGCAGGTGGCGCAACTCGGCGCCGCGCTCGATCAGCCGGCGCAGGTCACCGTCGGTGAAGATGCCCAGCACCCGGCCCGCCGCATCGGCCACCGCCGACGCACCCAGGCCCTTGGCGCTCATCTCGCGCATCAGCTCGGTCAGCGAGGCCTCGGGCCCCACGCGTGGCACCGCGTCGCCGCTGCGCATCAGGTCGCTCACGTGCGTAAGCAGCTTGCGCCCGAGCGAGCCGCCCGGGTGCGACCGCGCAAAGTCTTCGGCCTTGAAGCCGCGCGCATCCAGCAGCGCCACCGCCAGCGCATCGCCCAGCACCAGTTGTGCGGTGGTGCTGGCCGTGGGCGCCAGGTTCAGCGGGCAGGCTTCCTTTTCGACGGCGCTGTCGAGCACCACATCGGCATGGCGCGCCAGGGTGGAGTTCGGGTTGCCGGTGATGGCCACCAGCGGCACGCCCAGGCGCTTGAGCACCGGCACGATCACCGTAATCTCGTCGCTCTCGCCGCTGTTGGAGATCGCCAGCACCAGGTCGATCGCCTTGATCATGCCCAGATCGCCGTGGCTGGCCTCGGCCGGGTGCACGAACATCGCCGGCGTGCCGGTGGAGGCCAGCGTGGCGGCGATCTTGCGGCCCACGTGGCCGCTCTTGCCCATGCCCATCACCACCACGCGGCCGCGCACGCCCAGCATGCGCTCGACCGCCTGCGCAAAGGCGTCGCCCGTGCGGGCCCTGAGGCCGAGAACCGCCGCAGCCTCGAGCTCGAAGGTGTCGCGGGCCAGTTGCAGGGCGCGCTGCGCGTCGAATGGCATGCAGGGATTCTACGGGGCACCCCCGTACGCACAGGGGGCGATGCTGCCGTTAGCATCGGGCGCATGACCTCGCTCGAGCTGACCCTGCTGTACCTGCTGGCAGCGGTGCTGGGCGTGGTGTTGTTCCGCTCGTTGCGGCTGCCGCCCATGCTGGGCTATCTGGCCGTGGGCGTACTGATCGGGCCCAACGCGCTGGCGCTGGCCGGCGACACCGCCGGCGTGCGCTACCTCGCCGAGTTCGGTGTGGTGTTCCTGATGTTCGCGATCGGGCTCGAGTTCAGCCTGCCCAAGCTGCGCGCCATGCGCCAGCATGTGTTCGGGCTGGGGCTGTCGCAGGTGGTGCTGACCATCGTGCTCACCACCGCCGCATCGCTGGCGCTGGCCTGGCTGATCCCGCGCTGGTGGCGCATGGAATGGCAGGCGGCGCTGGCCATGGGCGGCATCATGGCGATGAGCTCCACCGCCATCGTCATCAAGATGGTGGCCGACCGGCTCGAGCTCGACAGCGACCACGGCAAGCGCGTGGTGGGCATCCTGCTATTCCAGGATCTGGCGGTGGTGCCGTTGCTGGTGGTGATCCCGGCGCTGGGCAGCGACCCCGACCAGATGCTGCCTGCGCTCGGCTGGGCCTTCCTGAAAGCCGCGCTTCTGCTGACGCTGCTGCTCACCGGCGGGCAGCGGGTGATGCGCTGGTGGCTCACGCTGGTGGCGCGGCGCAAAAGCGACGAGCTGTTCATGCTCAACCTGCTGCTGATCACGCTGGGCCTGGCCTGGCTGACCGAGCACGCGGGCCTGTCGCTGGCACTCGGCGCCTTCGTGGCCGGCATGCTGATCGCCGAGACCGAATACAAGCACCAAGTGGAGACCGACATCCGGCCCTTCCACGACGTGCTGCTAGGCCTGTTCTTCATCACCATCGGCATGCTGCTGGACTGGCGGCTGCTGCTGGAGCGCTGGCCGCTGGTGCTGCTGTTGCTGGTGCTGTCGATCGGCTTCAAGCTGGGGCTGATCACCCTGCTGGCGCGGGCCTTTGGGGCGCCCATGGGCACCGCGCTGCGCACCGGCCTGTACCTGGCGCAGGCCGGCGAGTTCGGCTTTGTGCTGCTGCAACTGTCGCAACAGCACCGACTGGTGCCGCCCGAGCTGTTCAACCCGGTGCTGGCCTCGATGGTGATCTCGATGCTGCTGGCGCCGCTGGTCATCCTGATGGCCAACCGCATCGTTTCGCGGCTGGTGGGCAGCGACTGGCTGATGCAGTCGGTGCAGATGACGCAGATCGCGCGGCGCGCCATCGCGGCCGACAAGCACGTGATCATCTGCGGCTACGGCCGCAGCGGCCAGAACCTGGCGCGACTGCTGGAGTCCGAACGCATCCCCTACATGGCGCTCGACCTCGACCCCGACCGCGTGCGCCAGGCTGCCGCCGCCGGCCATTCGGTGGTGTTCGGCGACGCCGCGCGGCTGCAGGCGCTGATGGCCGCGGGCCTGGCGCGCGCCAGCGCGGTGGTGGTCACCTATGTGGACACGCCCAGCGCACTGAAGGTGCTGGCCAATGCGCGCGCCCACGCGCCGCAGGTGCCGGTGATCGTGCGCACCAAGGACGACCTGGACCTGGAGCGCCTGCGCGAGGCCGGCGCCACCGAGGTGGTGCCCGAGGCGATCGAGGGCTCGCTGATGCTGGCCAGCCACGCGCTGGCGCTGGTGGGCGTGCCCATGCGCCGGGTGCTGCGCACGGTGCAGGACCAGCGCGATGCGCGCTACGGCCTGCTGCGCGGCTACTTTCATGGCTCGGACGACGACACCGTGGCCGAGCTCGAGCAGGAGCGCCTGAACACCCTGACGCTGCCGCTGGGCTCGCCCTGGGCCGGGCGCCCGCTGGGCGACGCCGCCCTGCATGCGATGGGCGTGCGGGTGCTGGGCATGCGCCGCGCCAATGGCCACAACGTGCCGCTGCGGCCCGAGCCGGCGCTGGCCGCCGGCGACGTGCTGGTGCTGTGCGGCCGCCCCGAGGCGCTGGCCAACGCCGAGGCTTCGCTGCTGCGCCGCTGAAGCGCCGGGCGGGCGTCGCCCCGGCTATTCCCCGCGATGCCGCTCGGGCATTGGGTCACGTTTTGTCACGAAGCCGGGCTCAGGCCGATCATCGGACTGCCGAACTCAAGGCGCGCCCCTGGCCCTGTGCCGCGGGGCGGCATACGCTGTCACACCCCATCCAAAGGAGTCATTTCCATGATCGCTCGACGCGGCTTTCTTGCCGCCGGCCTTGCTGGCGCCGGCGCCCTCACCTTCTCGTCCGTCTGGTCGCAGCAGGCCACGCCCAACTTCGGCATGCCCGCGCTGCCCGCGCAAGGCTTTCGCCGCATGAAGATCGGCAACGTGGACGTCATCTCGGTGATCGACGGCATCACGCGCCGCCCGCTGGGGGCCGAGTTCGTCACCAATGCACCGCTGGAGCAGGTCAAGGCGCTGCTGGCCTCGCAAAACCTGCCCACCGACTACGTGGACGTGCCCTACACCCCCTTCGTGGCGGTGCTGGGCGGTCGCCGCGTGCTGTTCGATTCGGGCTTTGCCGACAACGGCCCGGTCAACACCGGCAAGCTGGTCGAGCATCTGAACAACGCCGGCCTGAAGGCCGCCGACATCGACGCGGTGGTGCTGAGCCACTACCACGGCGACCACATCAGCGGCCTGCGCAACAAGGCCGGCGAGCTGGTGTTTCCCAAGGCGAAGATCCATGTACCCGCGCCCGAGCACGCCTTCTGGATGAGCGACGAACGCATGAACGCCGCGCCGCCGGCCATGCGCGGCGCCTTCATGAACGTGCGCCGCGTGCTGGCCAGCCTGCCGGCCGACCAGCTGGTGCAGTTCCAGCCGGGCACTGAAGTGCTGCCGGGCATCCAGTCGGTGGCCGCGCACGGCCACACGCCGGGCCACACCCTGTTCACCATCAAGTCCGAGGGCCAGACCTTTGCCTACCTGGGTGACCTGACCAACGTGCCCGAACTGTTCGCGCGCGCGCCCGAGTGGTCGGTGGTGTTCGACATGAACCCGGAGATGGCCCGCGCCACGCGCCGCCAGATGTTCGACATGGTGGTGCGCGAGAAGATGGTGGCCGGCGGCTTCCACTTCCCCTTCCCGGCCTTTGGTTCCATCCAGGTGTCGGGCAGCGGCTACCAGTTCCGGCCCGTGGGCTGACGGCACCGGCACCGCCCACCCCGCCGCCGCATGCAACGCCGCCTTGCGCTTGCGCAGTTGCTGCGGCTGGCCTCCGCCTCGGCCGGGGCGGCCGCAGGCCTTGGCGCAGGCGCAGGCATGGCTTGGGCCAGCACGGACGCGGCGCTGTCGGCCCGGGCCGCGCAAGCCTTGCGACAGGGCGCTTGCGCGGTGCTGATCCGCCACGCGCAAACCGAATCGGGCATCGGCGACCCGCCGGGCTTTCGGATCGATCTGTGCAGCACCCAGCGCAACCTGAGCGCCGAGGGCCGCGAACAGGCGCGCCGCATCGGCGACTGGTTTCGCACGCAGCAACTGCTGCCGCGCGCGGTGCTGTCGAGTGCCTGGTGCCGTTGCCGCGACACCGCCGAGCTGGCCTTTGGCCGGCATGTGATCTGGAGCGCGCTCAATTCGTTCTTTCAGGACCAGGGCGTCGACCGTGGCCGCGCGCAGGCCGCGCAGATGCGCGAGGCGCTGGCGCGCATTCCGGCCGGGCGCTTCGAGGTGTGGGTGACGCACCAGGTCAACATCACCGCGCTCACCGGCTCGTGGGCCGGCATGGGCGAGGCGGTGATGGTGGATGCCAAGGGCACAATCCGCGCACGCCTTGCCATCGCCTGACGCCATGTCCAACGCCTTCGATTTCGGCCCCTATCTGCGCGAGCACATCCGCACCGTGCCCGACTGGCCCGCCCCGGGCGTGCAGTTCCGCGACATCACGCCACTGCTGCAGAACCCCAAGGTGTTCCGCGTGCTGATCGACGCCTTCGTGCACCGCTACATGGACCACCGCCCCGACGTGGTGGCCGGGCTGGACGCGCGCGGCTTCATCCTGGGCGCGGTGGTGGCCTACGAGTTGGGCGCGGGCTTCGTGCCCATCCGCAAGAAGGGTAAGCTGCCCTTCACCACGGTGGAAGAAACCTACGAGCTCGAGTACGGCAGCGCCACGGTGGAGGTGCACACCGATGCGGTGCAGCGCGGCGCGCGTGTGCTGCTGATCGATGACCTGATCGCCACTGGCGGCACCATGATGGCCGGCAAAAAGCTGCTGGAGAAACTGGGCGCCACGGTGATGGAAGGCGCCGCCATCGTCGACCTGCCTGAGCTGGGCGGCTCCAGGCGGCTGCGCGACAGCGGGCTGGCGCTGTTCACGCTCGTCGCCTTCGACGGGCACTGACCTGTTTTACTGCGCGGCGGTGTCGCGCATGCTCATCTGCTGCAGCCGCGCGGCCATGTTCTGCATGCGCACCGCCAGCACGGTGGCCACCGAGCGCAGAAACTTGGCGGCCAGCGCGGGGTTGTCCTCGCACAGGTCGTCCAGCCGCGCTTCCGTCAGCGTCCACACCACGCCCACATCGCTGGCCACCACCGACGCGCTGCGCGGCTGGCCCGAGAAGAAGGTGCCCTCGCCCACCACGGTGCCGGGCTTCAGGTGCGCAATCGGCGTGCTGCCACGCACCACGTCGAACTCGCCCTCGGCAATGATGTAGAGCTCGCGGTCGGGGTCGCCCTAGCGCACCAGCTCTTCGCCGCCGGCAATGAAGCGCACCGACAGGTAGCGCCCCAGCCGCCGCCATTCGTCGGCCGACAGGCGGTCGGGCAGCTTGTCGTTCGCGTCAAAGGCGCGAATCGCACTGACCAGGCGGGTTACATCCATGAACAGATGATACCCCCGGGGGGCGCAAAAGTGTCACCCGACAGGCGGCATGGGCACCATGCCGCGCGCCCTACGCTTCGCGCAGCGGCAGCCCAATCAGGCGCTCGAGCTCGGTGCGGCCCAGGCCACCGACCGCGTCGATCAGCACCAGGCCCTGCGGCGTGCAGGCCAGGGTGCACAGGTCGGTGTAGATGCGCTTGACGCAGCCGATGCCGGTCAGCGGATAGGTGCAGTGCTGCACCACCTTGCTCTCGCCCTGCTTGGTCAGCAGGTCCATCATCACCCAGGTTTGCTTGGCGCCGATAGCCAGATCCATCGCGCCGCCCACCGCCGGAATGGCGCCGGGCTCGCCGGTGCTCCAGTTGGCCAGGTCGCCGGTGGCCGACACCTGAAACGCGCCCAGCACGCAGATGTCCAGATGGCCGCCGCGCATCATGGCGAAGCTGTCGGCGTGGTGAAAGAACGCGCCGCCGGCGAGCAAGGTCACCGGCTGCTTGCCGGCGTTGATCAGGTCATAGTCTTCGGCGCCTTCGGCCGGTGCCGGGCCCATGCCCAGGATGCCGTTTTCGCTGTGCAGCACCACCTCGCGGCCCGCGGGGATGTGGTTGGCCACCAGCGTGGGCATGCCGATGCCCAGGTTCACGTAGGCGCCATCAAAAATGTCCTGCGCCACGCGCTGCGCCAGCGCGTCCTTGCTGCGGCGGTTGGGGGGGCTCATCGCGCGCTCGGTCATGCCGCCTGCTTGATGCCACCGGCCTGGGTGGCGGTGCGCGCAATGCGCACGATCCGCGTCACATGGATGCCTGGGGTGACAATGGCCTCGGGGTTGAGCGCCCCCAGCTCGACGATCTCGTGCACCGTGGCCACGGTGCGCCGGGCAGCGGTGGCCATCACCGGGCCAAAGTTGCGCGCCGCCTTGCGGTAGGTGAGGTTGCCCCAGCGGTCGCCGCGCTCGGCGCGCACCAACGCCAGGTCGCCGTGGATCGGGTACTCCAGCACATAGGGCTTGCCGTGGATCACGCGCGTTTCCTTCGGCGTGCCGTCGGGGTTTTTGGCCAGCTCGGTGCCGTAGCCGGTGGGCGTGAAGAACGCACCGATGCCCGCGCCCGCCGCGCGCAGCCGCTCGGCCAGGTCGCCCTGCGGCACCAGCTCGAGCTCGATCTTGCCGCTGCGGTACAGGCCGTCGAACACATGCGAGTCCACCTGCCGCGGAAAGCTGCAGATGATCTTGCGCACCCGCCCGGTGGCCAGCAGCCGCGCCAGGCCGGTGTCGCCGTTGCCGGCGTTGTTGTTCACCACCGTCAGTTCGCGCGCGCCCTGGTCGATCAGGCCGTCGATCAGTTCGTTGGGAATGCCCGCGGTGCCAAAGCCGCCGATCAGCACCGTGGCGCCGTCGGGCGTGCCGGCCAGCGCGTGCTCGATGGACGGTGCGATCTTGTCGATCATGGCGGCTCAGTCGACCTTGGCGCCCGATTCCTTGACGATGCGCGACCAGCGCACCAGGTCGTCGCGCACGATGGTGGCCAGCTGCTCGGCCGTGCCCTTGAACGGCTCACAGCCCACGGTGGCCAGGCGCTCGCGCGCTTCGGCGCTGTCCAGGGCCTTGGCCACTTCGTCCTGCAGCACGCGGATGATCTCTTTGGGCGTGCCGGCCGGCGCAAACATACCGTACCACGGCGTGGTGCCAAAGCCGCGGATGGTCTCGCCGATGGTGGGCGCGTCGGGCAGCGCAGGCAGGCGACGCTCGTTCACCACGCCCAGCACCTTGAGCTTGCCGCCGCGGATGAAGCCGATGGCCGACGGCATGCTTTGCACCGATAGCGGCACCTGGCCGCTGACCACGTCGGTGGCCGCTGCCGCCGCACCCCGATAAGGGATGTGCTGCAGCTTGATGTCGGCCGCCTTTTGCAGCATCTCGGCAATCAGGTGGTTCAGCGTGCCGTTGCCTGCGGATGCAATCGAGTACTTGCCGGGCGCCGCCTTGGCCAGTGCCGCCAGCTCGGCCACGTTGTTGGCCGGAAAGCTCGGGTTGGCCACCAGCACATAGCCGGCGCGCGCCAGCGGCGCCACCGGCTCGAAGTCTTTCACCGGATCGAAGCCCGGGTTCTGATACAGCGACGGGTTGATGACCTGCGCGCTGTCGGCGGTGATCATCACGGTGTAGCCGTCGGGCCGCGCTTTGGCCGCAGCGGCCGTGCCCACGTTGCCGCCCGCGCCCACGCGGTTTTCGATCACGAAGCTTTGGCCCAGCTGTTCCGACAGCTTTTGCGCCACCACGCGCGCGATCGCGTCGTTGGCGCCGCCGGCGGCCTGCGGCACGATCACCGTCACCGGCTTGGCCGGAAACTTTTGCGCCATCGCGGCGCCCGCCATCGACAGGCCCACGGCCAGGGCAGCGACGGTTTTGATCCAGTGGTGCATGGTGTGTCTCCTCTGTGCAGCAATGCGGGTTGGCGCGGCGCGGCGCTCGGGCGGCCCTGCGGCGCGCAGGCCGAGAGTATGGCGCGGCTTACTTGCCGATGCAGAACTTCGAGAAGATCACGCCCAGCAGGTCGTCGGGCGTGAATTCGCCGGTGATCTCGTTCAGGGCGTTCTGGGCCAGGCGCAGTTCTTCGGCCAGCAAGTCCAGCGCCTGCGCCTGCTGCGCCATCCGCGCGGCGGCCTCCATCAGGTGCGCGTCCACACGGCGCAGCGCCTGCACATGCCGCTCGCGCGCGATGTACAGGCCCTCGGGCGCCGACTGCCAGCCGGCCATGGCCAGCAACTGGCGACGCAGCGCGTCCAGCCCGGCGCCGGTCTTGGCCGACAACGCCACGCCCGTGTCTGATGCAGACCCGGGCACTGCGGGCGGTGCGGGCTGGGCACCCTCCATCCCCGGCGCATCCACCTTGTTCCACACATCCAGCACCGGCACCGCGCTCCCCACACGCTGCGCCAGTTGCGCGCGGATGGCGTCGTCGGCCTGCGCGTAGTCGGGCTGCGCGGCACGCGTGAGATCGTGCACGAACAGCACCGCGTCGGCGCGGTCGATCTGCCCCCACGCGCGTTCAATGCCGATGCGCTCGACCACATCGGCACTGTCGCGCAGGCCGGCGGTGTCCACCACATGCAGCGGCACCCCCTCGATCTGGATGGTCTGCTGCACCACGTCGCGGGTGGTGCCCGGCACGGGCGTGACGATGGCCAGTTCCGCGCCCGCCAGCGCATTCAGCAGCGAGCTCTTGCCCGCATTGGGCTGCCCCGCGATCACCACATGGATGCCTTCGCGCAGCAGTGCGCCCTGGCGCGCGCGCTGCATCACCGCGGCCAGTTGCTGCTGCAGACGATTCAGCTGGCCCTGCGCGTCGGCCTTCTGCAAAAAGTCGATCTCTTCTTCTGGAAAGTCTAGCGTCGCCTCCACCAGCATGCGCAGGTGGATGAGGGCGTCACGCAGGGTGTGGATCTCGCGCGAGAACTCGCCCGACAGCGAGCGGCTGGCGCTGCGTGCCGCGGCCTCGGTGCTGGCGTCGATCAGGTCGGCAATCGCTTCGGCCTGCGCCAGGTCGATCTTGTCGTTGAGGAACGCGCGCTCGGTGAACTCGCCGGGCCGTGCCACGCGCAGGCCGCGCAGGCGCGGCGCGCCGGTGGTGGCGTCGCATTCGGCAGCGGCCTCGAGGCAGCGCGCCAGCAGCAGTTGCAGCACCACCGGGCCGCCATGGGCCTGCAGTTCCAGCACGTCTTCGCCGGTGAACGAATGCGGCGCCGCAAAGTACAGCGCTAGGCCTTGGTCGATGGCCGAGCCATCCGCCGCGCGAAACGGCAGGTAGGTGGCCTCGCGCGGTTTCAGCACGCGGCCGCACAGCGCCTGCACCAGCGTCCCTAGGCCGCGGCCCGATACGCGCACGATGCCCACGGCACCGCGCCCGGGGGCGGTGGCGATGGCGGCGATCGGTTCGGAGGGGGCCGGATCAGAGGGGATGGCGCTCATGATGGATGCCGTGATTGTCGGTGTGTGGCGGCCGCCCCAACAACAAGGGCCGCTTGCGCGGCCCTGCTGTGGATCAAGCGGCGGCTTCAGCCCCGCGCCGTCAATTGCGTCACTCTGGTCACTTGAACTTGGGCAGGTTGAACTGCGGCGGCACGCCCATGCGGGTGTTGATGATCCACTGCTGCGCGATCGACAGCACGTTGTTCGTGATCCAGTACAGCACCAGGCCGGCCGGGAAGAAGAAGAACATGATGCTGAAGGCCAGCGGCATGAACCACATCAGCTTGGCCTGCAGCGGGTCGGGCGGCGTGGGGTTCAGCGCCGTCTGCAGCAGGGTGGTGAGCGTCATCACCACCGGCAGGATGAACCACGGGTCGGGCGTAGACAGATCGGTGATCCAGCCCAGCCACGGCGCGTTGCGCATTTCCACGCTGGACAGCAGCACCCAGTACAGCGCAATGAACACGGGGATCTGCACCGCGATCGGGAAGCAGCCGCCCAACGGGTTGACCTTTTCTTCGCGGTAGATGCGCATCATCTCCTGCTGCATCTGCTGCGGCTTGTCTTTCAGGCGCTCGCGCATTTCCATGACACGCGGGTTGATCGCCTTCATCTTGGCCATGCTCTGGTAGGCCTTGGCGTTGAGCCAGTAGAAGGCCGCCTTGAGCAGGAACACCAGCGCAATGATGGCCCAGCCCCAGTTGCCCATGAAGCTGTGCAGCTTCTCGAGCAGCCAGTACAGCGGCTTGGCCAGGATGGTGAACCAGCCGTAGTCCTTGACGAGCTCGAGGCCGGGGTACAGCTGCTCGAGCAGCTTTTCTTCCTGCGGGCCCACGAACAGGCGCGACTCCACCGCCTGCGAGGCGCCGGGGGCCAGCGCCGGTAGCGCGGTGATGAGGCCGGCCGAATACAGGTTGGTGTCAACCTTGCGCATGAACAGGTCGCGCTGCACGCCGTCGGGCAGCAGCCAGGCGCTGGCAAAGTAGTGCTGCACCATGGCGACGTAGCCGTCCTTGGACGCCTTCTCGAACTCGGCCTTGTTCTTTTCGATGTCGGTGAACTCGACCTTCTGGAACTTCTTGGCGCCGGTGTACACCGCAGGCCCGGTGAAGGTGTAGTAGAAGGCCGACTCGCCCGGGGGCTTGTTGCCGTCGCGCACCAGCTGCAGGTACAGCTGCGGCGACAGCGGTGCGCTGCCGGTGTTCACCACCTCGTGCTTGACGGCGATGTCGTAGCGGCCGCGCTGCAGGGTGTAGGTTTTGACGAGCTTGGCGCCGCCCGATTCGGCGGACTCAAAGCGCAGCACCAGTTCTTTTTCGCCGTCCTTGAGCGTGGTGTTGCCCACAAAGCGCATCGGCGTCTTGTGGTTGGGCAGGTCGGGCGCGCCGATCAGGCCGGTTTGCGCCAGGTACACACGCCCGGCGCTCTGGTCGAGCAGCACCAGGTTGTCCTTGGGCTTGTCGTGCTCGCGGAACTTGAGGAACTCGCTGCGGACGATGGTGCCGCCTTCGCTGTCGAAGGTGAGCTTCATCACGTCGGTGGTGACGGTGACCGCTTCGCGCGGCATGGCCACGGCCGTCGGAGCGCCGGTGGGCACCGCGCCCGGGGTGGGTGCTGTGGTGGGGCTGGCCGGCGGCACCGCGCTGGGCGTGGCAGCGGCACCCGCGGCCGATGCGCCATTGGCAGGCGCGGCGCTGGCCGGCGTGCTGCTGGTGGCCGCCGGCGGCGTGGGAAAGAAGGTGGCCTGGCGACCGTTATGGACTTGCCAGCGGTCCCACAGCAGGACCATCGAGAAGCCAAAGATCACCCACAGGACGGTGCGACGGATGTCGTTCATGACGAAGCGTTGTTCGGGTTCTGGGTTTCGCGCGACGGCGCCGCGCGATCAACAAGGCGGCTGAACCAGCGCGGTGCAGCGATGCGCTCGGGCACCGGATCGATGCCGCCTTGGCACCACGGATGGCAGCGCACCAGGCGCGCGGCCGCAAGATAGCTGCCGCCCGATGCCCCGTGGCATTGAAGGGCTTGCAACGCGTAGGCCGAGCAGGTGGGCTCGAAGCGGCAGGCCGAGCCCAGCCAGGGGCTGAGCAGCAGGCGGTAGTTGCGCACCAGCGCGATCAGCACGGAGCGCATCATGGGTAGGCCCGCTGGAACAGCTGCTCGAGCTCGGCGCGCACGGCGCGCTTCAGCGGCTCGGAAGTGGCGCTGACAAAGCGTGCGCGGTCAAAGGTGCTGCGCAGGCGCACCACATGCGCGGTGCGGCCCAGGCGCGGCTCGAAAGCAGCGCCCACGGCATACATCTGGCGGCGGATGGCGTTGCGCGTGACGGCGCGCCGCGCCCAGCGCTTGGGCACCATGGCACCCAGCTGGGCTTCGGTGGCGGTGTCGTCAAGCATCAGGCGGTGCAGCGCAAAGTGCGCGCTGCGGGCAACGGTGTCGCAGGCCAGCACGGCCTGAAACTGGGCGCGCGTCTTCAGTCGCTGCACGCTGGTTCCGCTGCAGGCCGAAACCGCGGCGCAGTGCGAAGACGAGGCAGGGGTCTGGCAGGGCGCTCAGACCGCCAGGCGCTTGCGGCCCTTGGCGCGGCGTGCATTGATCACGGCGCGGCCACCGCGCGTCTTCATGCGCACCAGAAATCCGTGGGTGCGGGCGCGACGCGTCTTGGACGGTTGATAGGTACGTTTCATGGGAAGTCTCGAGGGTCTTTTCCGGGGAACCAGCGATTATCGGCGAATTTCCCAATCCCGACAAGGCGTTGGCCCCGAACCCTGCAGTGTCTTGCCAGATCGGGGCCGGCCGCCGCCGCGGGCACCGCCGGCACTGGGGGATACCCGAACAGGGCGCTTGGCCGCATGTGGATAAGGTGGGAACAAGCTACACTCCGCCAGCCGTCGGGCAAAGCAGTATCCACAACACCGACCAGTACCGCAGAAGACTTATGGAAGAGGCAGGGATGCGCATGGAAGCCCCATCGGGCGACGACGGAGCGGGCGACAGCCTGTGGCAGGCCTGCCTGGACCAGCTGGCCCAGGAGCTGCCCGAACAGCAGTTCAATACGTGGATCAAGCCGCTGGCCGCACAGGTCGCCCCCGACTTCTCGCGCATCACCATCTTCGTGGCCAACCGCTTCAAGCTCGACTGGGTGCGTGCCCAGTACGGCAGCCGCATCGGCTCCACCCTCGAAAAGCTCTACGGCCAACCGGTTGCGGTTGAGTTAGCACTTGCTCCGCGCGAAGCGATTGCCAGGCCTGCGGTTCAAGCGTCCGCCCCTGAGGCCGCCGTGGCGCTGGAGCCGGCCGAACTGGACGAAGAACCGCTGGCCGGCGGCCTGCGCACACGGCTCAATTTGGCGCTGACTTTTGACACTTTGGTGGAGGGCTCGGCCAACCGCATGGCGCGCTCGGCCGCTGCCTACGTGGCCGGCAGTCCGGGGCAGTTGTACAACCCGCTGTTCATCTACGGCGGCGTGGGCCTGGGCAAAACCCACCTGATGCACGCCATCGGCAACAAGCTGCTGGCCGAGCGTCCGCAGTCCAAGGTTCTCTACATCCACGCCGAGCAGTTCGTCACCGATGTGGTCAAAGCCTATCAGCGCAAGACCTTCGACCAGTTCAAGGACAAGTACCACTCGCTCGACCTGCTGCTGATCGACGACGTTCAGTTCTTCGCCAACAAGGACCGTACGCAAGAAGAGTTCTTCAACGCGTTTGAGGCCCTGCTGGCCAAGAAAAGCCACATCGTGATGACCAGCGACACCTATCCCAAGGGCCTGATGGACATCCACGAGCGGCTGGTGTCGCGCTTTGATTCGGGCCTGACGGTGGCCATCGAGCCGCCCGAGCTCGAGATGCGCGTGGCCATCCTGATCACCAAGGCACAGGCCGAAGAGGCCGTCATGCCCGAAGAGGTGGCGTTTTTCGTAGCCAAGAACGTGCGCTCGAACGTGCGCGAGCTCGAAGGCGCGCTGCGCAAGATCCTGGCGTATTCGCGCTTCAACCAAAAGGACATTTCGATCGCCCTGGCGCGCGAGTCCCTACGCGACCTGCTGTCCATCCAGAACCGGCAGATCAGCGTAGAGAACATCCAGAAGACGGTGGCCGACTATTACAAGATCAAGGTCGCCGACATGTATTCCAAAAAGCGGCCCGCCAGCATTGCCCGGCCGCGGCAGATTGCGATGTACCTGGCCAAGGAGCTGACCAAGAAGAGCCTGCCCGAGATCGGCGAGCTGTTTGGTGGACGCGACCACACCACGGTGCTGCATGCGGTGCGCAAGATCGGCACCGAGCGGCAGACACAGACCGAACTGAACCAGCAGCTGCATGTGCTGGAACAAACGCTCAAGGGCTGAATGGCATGTCAAAGGACAACCCTGTGGAGGGTTCTGGCACAAGCGGCATCTTGTCCACAGGCGGGCGGCCTGCGCGGGGGTTGTCCCCGTTGGCGCGACAGTGCCGAAGCAGGCTTGGCCACAGCATTGCAGTGGACGCAAGTGCTTGAAAAAACAGGGGAAAATGGCGCTTTTCCACAGATCAGGCCAGCCCTTATCTAACTGCTACTAATCTGAATCAGTGAATACAAAGAAGAGGTGGACATGATCGTGCTGAAGGCAACGCAGTGCCAGGTGCTCTCGGTGCTGCAATCGGTCTCGGGCATCGTTGAGCGCCGGCACACGCTGCCGATCCTGGCCAACGTGCTAATCCGCAAGACGGGCAAGTCGGTACAACTGACGACCAGCGATCTGGAGATCCAGATCCGCACCACCGCCGAGCTCGACGGCGACAGCGGCAACTTCACCACCACGGTGGGAGCGCGCAAGCTGATTGACATCCTGCGCACCATGCCGGCCGACCAGACGGTGAGCCTGGAAAGCAACCAGAGCAAGCTGCTGCTCAAGGGCGGCAAGAGCCGCTTCACGCTGCAGACGCTGCCGGCCGAGGACTTTCCGCTGGTGCAAGAGTCAGCCAGCGTCGGGCCGGTGGTCAGCGTGCCGCACAAGACGCTCAAGGGACTGCTGGCGCAGGTGAGCTTTGCGATGGCGGTGCACGACATCCGCTACTACTTGAACGGCATCCTGTTCGTGGCCGAGAGCAAGACGCTGAGCCTGGTGGCCACCGACGGCCACCGCCTGGCCTTTGCCAGCGCCACGCTGGACGTGGAAGTGCCCAACCGGCAAGAGGTGATCCTGCCGCGCAAGACAGTGCTGGAGATGCAGCGCCTGCTGTCGGACGCCGAAGGCCAGATCGAGATGCAGTTTGCGAACAACCAGGCCAAGTTCAGTTTTGACGGCATGGAGTTCGTGACCAAGCTAGTGGAAGGCAAGTTCCCCGACTACAACCGCGTCATCCCCAAGAACCACCGCAACAGCGTCACGCTGGGCCGTGCACCGCTGCTGGCCTGCCTGCAGCGCACTGCCATCCTGACCAGCGAAAAGTTCAAGGGTGTACGCCTGTCGATCGAACCCGGCGTGCTGCGCGTGGCGTCGAACAACGCCGAGCAGGAAGAAGCGGTGGACGAGCTCGACATCGACTACAGCGGTGACGCCATCGAGATCGGCTTCAACGTCAACTACCTCATCGATGTGCTGATCAACATGGAGCAGGACATGGTGAAGGTGGACCTGGCCGACGCCAACAGCTCGGCGCTGATCACCATTCCCGACAACACCAGCTTCAAGTACGTGGTGATGCCGATGCGGATCTGATTGCGGGCAGACCCATCCACACCCTCAGGCCAACCCGCGGACAACGCGGGTTTGGTCATTCAAGAGAACGACAAAAGCGGCTTCTATGTCTGAACAGAACCCCGAACAACAGCCCCAGAACGCCCAACCCGCGGCCAGCAGCGAGGGTTATTGCGAAAGCTCGATCCAGATCCTGGAGGGCCTGGAGGCGGTGCGCAAGCGCCCGGGCATGTACATCGGCGACACGAGTGACGGCACCGGCCTGCATCACCTGGTTTTTGAGGTGGTCGACAACTCCATCGACGAGGCGCTGGCGGGCCACTGCGACGACATCGTCGTCACCATCCACAGCGACAACTCGATCAGCGTGACCGACAACGGCCGCGGGATTCCCACCGGCGTGAAGATGGACGACAAGCACGAGCCCAAGCGCAGTGCGTCTGAAATTGCCCTGACCGAACTGCACGCGGGCGGCAAGTTCAACCAGAACAGCTACAAGGTGTCGGGCGGGCTGCACGGCGTGGGCGTGAGCTGCGTGAATGCACTGAGCAAGTGGCTGCGCGTGACGGTGCGCCGCGAAGCCAAGGTGCACCAGCTGGAGTTTGCGCGCGGCTTTGTGCAAAACCGCATCGTGGTGCAGCAAGACGGCGTGGATGTTTCACCGATGAAGGTGACCGGCGAGACCGAAAAGCGCGGCACCGAGGTACACTTTCTGCCCGACACCGACATCTTTCAGCAGAACAACGAGTTCCACTACGAGATTCTGGCCAAGCGTCTGCGCGAGCTGAGCTTTTTGAACAACGGCGTGCGCATCCGCCTGAAGGACGAGCGCACCGCCAAGGAAGACGACTTTTCGGGCGCGGGCGGCGTGAAGGGCTTTGTGGACTTCATCAACGCCAACAAGAAGGTGCTGCACCCCAACGCGTTTCATGCGATGGGTGCGCGTCCGGCCGACACCTACGGCGGCATTCCCGGCACCGAAATAGGTGTGGAAGTGGCGATGCAGTGGAACGACGGCTACAACGAAAGCGTGCTGTGCTTCACCAACAACATTCCGCAGCGTGATGGCGGCACCCACCTGACCGGCCTGCGTGCGGCCATGACGCGCGTGATCGGCAAGTACATCGACCAGAACGAGCTGGCCAAAAAGGCCAAGGTGGAAATCAGTGGCGACGACATGCGCGAAGGCCTGTGCTGCGTGCTGTCGGTCAAGGTGCCCGAGCCCAAGTTCAGCAGCCAGACCAAGGACAAGCTGGTGTCCAGCGAGGTGCGCGCGCCGGTGGAAGACATCGTGGCCAAGGCGCTGACCGAGTTTCTGGAAGAGCGGCCCAACGACGCGAAGATTTTGTGCGGCAAGATCGTTGAGGCTGCGCGTGCGCGCGAGGCGGCCCGCAAAGCGCGCGAGATGACGCGCCGCAAGGGCGTGCTGGACGGCAAGGGCCTGCCCGGCCAGCTGGCCGACTGCCAGGAGAAAGACCCCGCCCAGTGCGAGATCTACATCGTCGAGGGCGACAGCGCCGGCGGCAGCGCCAAGCAGGGCCGCGACCGCAAGTTCCAGGCAATCCTGCCGCTGCGCGGCAAGATCCTAAACGTGGAGAAAGCGCGCTACGAAAAGCTGCTGACCAGCAACGAAATCGTCACGCTGATCACCGCCCTGGGCACCGGCATCGGCCGCGCCGGCGCCACACCCGACGGCAAAAGCGGCGCCGATGACTTCAACATCGACAAGCTGCGCTATCACCGCGTAATCGTGATGACCGACGCCGACGTGGACGGCGCGCACATCCGCACGCTGCTGCTGACCTTCTTTTACCGCCAGATGCCCGAGCTGGTGGAGCGCGGCCACATCTACATTGCCCAGCCACCGCTGTACAAGGTGAAGGCCGGCAAGGAAGAGCTGTACCTGAAAGACGCGCACGCGCTGGACGCGTTTTTGCTGCGCATTGCGCTGCAGGGCGCCACGGTGCACACCGGTGTTGCGGGGGCTGCGGTGGGCAGCGCAGGGACGGTGCTGCAGGGTGATGCGCTGGCCGAACTGGCGCGCAAGCACCAGTTGGCCGAAAACGTGATCGAACGCTTAAGCGCCTTCATGGATGCCGAGGCACTGCGCGCCATTGCCGACGGCGTGAGCCTGAACCTGGACACCGTGGCCGACGCCGAAGCCAGCGCGGTGGCGTTGCAGGCCAAGCTGCGCGAACTGGCCACCACCGCCACGCCGGCCGAGGTGGTGGGTGAATTTGATGCGCGCACCGACAAGCCCATCCTGCGCATCAGCCGCCGCCATCACGGCAACGTGAAGAGCAGCATCATCACGCAGGACTTTGTGCACGGCGCCGACTACGCGGCCCTGGCCGAGGCGGCTAACACCTTCCGCGGCCTGCTGGGCGAAGGTGCGCGCGTGACGCGCGGCGAAGGGGACAAGCAGAAGGAAGAAAAGGTGAGCGACTTCCGCCAGGCCATGCGCTGGCTGATCAGCGAAGCCGAGCGCACCACCAGCCGCCAGCGCTACAAAGGCCTGGGCGAAATGAACCCCGAGCAGTTGTGGGAAACCACGATGGACCCGAACGTGCGCCGTCTGCTGCAGGTGCGCATTGAAGACGCCATTGAGGCCGACAAGGTGTTCACCACGCTGATGGGCGACGAGGTAGAGCCGCGCCGCCATTTCATCGAGAGCAATGCGCTGAGGGCGGCGAATATTGACGTTTGAGGTAGGTCGGTCACATAAAGCCGAACCTCTGTGCGTGTGATTCGAGGAATTCAGGCGAAGGTGCAAAACGCCTCGGGATACGAATCTTTTGCCCCTCGAATCGCGCGAGTGAAGCGGCCGTGAAGGCATCGACATCCGAACGCAGCAGCTCACGGGATACGCGTATCGTGTAGTCCGGCAGCACGGTCATCAACCCGCGGTCGAAAGCCCGGTCATGTACCGCCGACAGGCATAAGCCGTTACGTGGGTTAAGTCGGTTCTCTGCGTCTTCGCTCCACGGAATGATGTGGCTAGCTATAAACAGTTGGCTATTGCGAAGACCGCTAACGCAGCAAGTGGCGTCATAGCTGGCAAGAACCTGTTTTCGGAATCGCACCTGATTGACGCGAACGAGGACACTGGCTGTGCGCGATTTGCCCTCAATCACCGCGGGCAGTTCGTCGATCACGTCGATCGTCGGTAACGTGCCGTGCTGGGCAGCTAGTGCCTCAAAGGCGTGGGCAGCGTCTTGTGTCATAGCGACAGGGTTGTGTTCGAACTCTGACCATATCGCGCGGTCTTGTGCCGAAGCCCCCGTTAGGCCAGTTCGGCCGTTTGCCGTTACATCAGGGTCAAGGCTCGCGATGTTCACCAGCTTCATTGCCACCGCGACAGGAGTTCGCCCAATCCAAGACACAACCTGTTTAATGAGCGGATGGCGGCCGTGCAGTTGGCCGAATGGCAGCTGCAAGTACACGTGAAGCGCAGCCATTGTTTGGTCGCGCGTCCATCTGTTCAAGCTCGGCATATGGAACTCCTTCGGGACAGTATGTCTCTGCGGCCAGAGATGTGACCTAGTAGCTGCCGGTAGGCCACCACCAATGCCCCCACTTCCGCCCCTTGCGCGAGGTCTGTCGGAACGTGTCATCTGGATTCGCACACTCGTCAGGCGCCACCCAGTACACCGTCCAGTCGCCGTAGTAGCGGCCCTCATACATCAGCATGTCTTCGTGCATCGGCACTTCGCCATCGAAGTCGTCGCCGAAATACAGCGCTGCATCGGCCGCGTCCACAAAATTAATGCGCAAGGTGGACGCGTAGGTGGTGTGACACCAGCGCAGTGGGCCAATGGCGGGGCCATCATCACCCCAGTCGTCCATTCGCGCTTTCGGATCGTCGCGGCCATGAAACAGGCCAAGATACAGGCCCGGTTTGTGCGGGCGTTGGCCGTATTGCACACGCTGCGTTGGCTGCAGGTGTGGTGTGCTCGTGGGGTGCTGGGTATTCATCGTCGTTTGGGTCGTGCATCGACCATGACGCGCAGCGTAGGTGCGGTGGATCGGTGCGCCACCCAGGGCATTGCCTGGGTTGATGCGCGCATAAAGCCCCTGCGCGCCCCCCAGTTTCTGCCCACGCGGGATCCTTTCGCGGGTAAGGTTTGCGCAAGGGTTCGGCGCGAACCGCTTCTTTGCAAAGGAGCCGCAACATGCCAGAGCTGTTTGTTCCGGTGGCGGTGCTGTTTGGCACGCTGGGGTGCATTGCGCTGTGGATGTTTGGCAGCCTGTGTTGGGAAATGTCGGCCGCGATGCGGCACTACCGCCTTCAGGGCGACGACGAAGGCCACCGCGCAATGCGCGCCACTGGCCTGGTGACCTGCAGCGTCACCACGCTGTTCTACCTGCTGATGGGCGCCTGCTGCGTGATGGTGGCCACCAGCGACGACGCGTGGCGCACCTGGTTTGCCGCGGCGTTGTGGTTGACGTCGTTGCACGCGCTGTACATGCGCCACGTGGAGCGGCGGGTGGTGCGCATGGCCTTGCAGCGCCGGCGCGTGCACCTCGTCGGCCATTAAGCCGCGCTGCGGCCGCCTCAGCCCTCGTGCCACACCACCGGCTGGCGCGCGGCGGCCCACAGCTCGAAGTGCGGGCCGTAGTGCTTTTCGATGTTGTTGCGCTTGAGCTTGAGCGTGGGCGTGACAAAGCCCGATTCCACCGTCCACTGCTCGGGCACCACCGCGATGAAGTCCAGCCGCTCGTGGGGGTCGAGTTCGTTGTTGACCTTGTTCATGTGCGCCAGCAGCTCGTCGGTGAAGGCCTTGCGGGCCTCGCCCGCGCGCAGTGCGTCCCACGCGCCCAGCGGCAGCATGGCCAGCGCAAACGGCTGCGCAAACGCCACGCCCGACACCATCACCGCCTCGATGCGGGTAAACGCCGCCAGCTTGCCCTCGATCGGCGCGGGCGCCACGTACTTGCCCTTGCTGGTCTTGAACTGCTCTTTGGCGCGGCCCACGATCTTGACTCGGCCGGCCTCGTCAAACGAGCCCAGGTCGCCGGTCTTGAGCCAGCCGTCGGCGGTCATGGTTTCGGCGGTCTTTTCGGGCTCCCTGAAGTAGCCCTGCATGTGCGCCGGCCCGCGCGTCTGGATCTCGCCTTCGTCGCTCAGGCGCACCTCGCAGCAGGGCGTGGCCTCGCCCACGTAGCCCACGCGCGAGCGGCTGGGCATGTTGGTGGTGGCAAATGCAAACTGCTCGGTCATGCCGTAGCCCTCGAGCAGTTCGAGCCCCAGCCTGCGGTACCAGGCCATCACCTCGGGCGGCAGCGGCGCGGCGCCGGTGCCGGCAAAGCGCACCGAATCCAGCCCCAGCTGCTTGAGCACCTTCCTCTTGACGATGCCGCCCAGAATCGGAATGGACAGCAGGCGGTTGAGCTTGTGCGGCGGCACCTTGGCCAGCACGCCCTGCTGGAACTTGACCCATAGGCGCGGCACCGAGAAGAAGATGGTGGGCCGCGCACGCTGCAAGTCCTGCAAAAAGGTGTCGAGGCTGCGCGCAAAGTACAGGCGGCAGCCCAGGTACATCGACTGCCCCTCGATCAGGCAGCGCTCGGCCACGTGCGCCAGCGGCAGGTACGACAGCATGCGCTCGCCCGCCGTGCTGGACAGCACCTGCACCAGCGCCTTGGCGGTGTGCGCGAACGATGCAAACGGATGCACCGCGCCCTTGGGCATGCCGGTGGTGCCCGAGGTGTAGATGATGGTGGCCATCGCATCGGCCGCAAAGGTGGGGCTGTCCTTCATCGGCGCGGTGGCCCGGATGATGTCGTCCCACTGGTGCTGCACCGGCGCCTCGTTCAGCGGCGTGCCGATGGTGAGCATGCCGGCGGGGACGCCGCCCACCATCGATTTCCAGTCGTCGAGCTTGCCGACGAACACCGCGCGCGAGCCCGAGTGCTCCAGGATGGGCTGCACCGATTCGGCCACCAGGTTGGGATAGATCGGCACGCTCACGTGGCCGGCCATCCAGATGGCCACGTCGGCCATGATCCACCAGGCGGTGTTCTTGCTCATGATGGCCACGCGCGAGCCGGGCTCCCAGCCCTGCGCCTGGAGCCATGCGGCCATGCGGCGCGTTTCGTCCATGGCCTGCGCCCAGGTGAAGTCGCGCACGCCGTCGGTGCCCACCGGCTGGGTGAACCAGAGTTCGCTGGCGCGCTCTTGTTCCCAGCGGTAGATGCGCTGCAGCGGCAGGTCGGCGTCGGTGATGGTGGTGGTCATGGCATGTCTCCGGGGTACTGCGGTGGATGGTGTCAGGCGGTGGCCTTGAGCGCTGTTTTGCGGGCTGCCTTGGCGGCTGCTTTGCGGGCTGCTTTGGCGGCTGGCGGCATTGTGGTGGCGCTCTTGCGCGCCGTGCTGCGTCGGGGCGTGCTGCCCTTCCAGGTCTTGCGGGCTTTGCGCGCGAGGTCCACCACACGCTGGATGTCCTCGTCACTGAAGGCACCGTTCACACCGGCAATCGCGGCCAGCTTCATGCCGTGCTTCAGGCCGAGCTTGTAGATCTCCTTGACCTTTTCCCACTCGGTGTCGCGGCCCACGGTGAACACCTCAAAGCGGCCCTCCAGCGCCAGCACGATGGTTTCGGCCAGGCAGGCATAGATCACGTTGGGCGGTTGGCCGATGCTCTTCATGCCGCGCACCGGGCTGGGCAGTTCGATCTCGCCCGACTCGATCACCAGCACGTCGGGGCGCTTGGCCACCTCTTCGGGCGGCAGGTCCAGCGGACGCGCCACGTCGGTGATCACGCAGCCAGGCTTGACCTTCATGATGTCCAGGATCTTTTTGCCCGCCCCCGAGGTGCTGGTGACGATCATGTCCATGTCGCCCAGCAGCTCGTCGTAGTTCGTCGAGCACACCACCCGCGCATCGGGCGTGTCGTCGAGGATGGAGACCTTGAGCTGCTCGAGCTTGCCCATGTCGCGCCCAGCGATCACCACCTCTTCGAACGCCATGGCCAGCAGCCGCGCGCTGACCGAACCGATGGAGCCCGACGCACCGATCACCATGGTTTTGGCGGGGATGCGCCGGCCGTCTTTCGGTTCCTGCACCAGGCCCATGCGGCGCATCGCGTCGGCCGCGGCCCACAGCGCACCGCTGGCCGAATAGCTGTTGCCGGTGGTGATGGGCAGGCGCGAGCGCTTGGCCACCGTCACGCCGGCATCGCCCACCACCTTGGTGAAGGCGCCCAGGCCCATGATCTGCGCGCCCATCTTCTCGGCCATGTCGGCGGCGGCCAGCAGGCGGCGGTAGGTGAACTCGGGGCTGTGCGACAGCATCTCTTTGGGCGTGCCGCCCACGCTGATCAGCCAGCCCTCGGCCTCGGCGCCGGCAGGGCTGATGATGTTCTCCATCTTGCAGTACACCATCGGCGGCAGGTAGGCCGCGGCCTGCTCGATCTTGTCCATGATGGCGCGCGGCGTGGCCTTGGGGATGGGAAACGCCTTGCGGATGTAGTTCTGGCTGAGCGGGTGGATGACGAAGGCAAAGCGGCGGATGTTGCGGAACTGCCCGGTGGGATGCAGCAGCCGCGGCTCGATGTGCAGCTCGTCCAGGATCTCGTTGAAGTCGTCGTCGGACACCTCATCGGCGTCCTTGCCCAGCGCAGCGAGGATCATGGCCTCGATCACGTTGACGCCCACCACGCGGCCAAACAGCTTGGGGCTCACGTCAATCACCAGGTTCACCTTGCAGTGCGCAAAGAACGCCATGCGCTCGTCGTCCACCGCCGAGGTGATGACGGTCTTGCCCTGCAGGTTGGCCGGACTGCCCACCGCCTTGATCTCGGCAAAGGTGCCCACGATCAGGTGCGCATGGGCCACCGCGGCGGCCAGCCGGTTGCTCTTGAAGTGGGGCAGCAGGCCTTCGAGGATTTCGCCGGGCTTGCCCGACAGCGCGAGGTCGTGGCCCTTGAAGTACAGCTCGAGCTGCTGCAACGAGGTCAGCAGCTTGGGCGCGCCGGTTTGCGCCAGTGCGTCGGCAAACTGCAGGTTGGGCGTGTACTCGGACAGCGCCTGCGCCATGTCCCAGTTGCGCGCGCCGCTGAAGAACAGCGCGATGTTGTTGTTGAAGTAGTGGCCCAGCTGGTGCTGCACCTGGCGCACCGCGCGCACCTGCAGCAGCCGGCGCAGCCGCGCACCGGTGGTGGCGGGCACGCGCGTGACGACCTTCAGCAGCCGCTGCGTCACCTTGTTGGTGATGGTGCTCTGGCCCACCTGCCAGTGGTCGCCGATCTCGCCCAGGCCGATGGCGTCGGCGCTGGCCTGGTGGCGGCGCATCAGCTCCCAGGCCTGCGTGGTGTCGTTGTCGGCGCCCAGGCGTCGCACCTGAAAGCGCTGGCCCAGAAAGTCGGTGTCGAACTTGAAGTCTTGTTTCGACGAACCGAGGGAAACAGTGACGATCTTCTTCATGGCTTGCTGTTACTGCTACTTGTTCGGCTGCTTATGCGGCGGGCTGTGGGTGCGGCGGTGGCGGCAGCCTTTGGGCTGGTGCGCTTGCGCGGGGTGGCGGGCTTCGACGCCGGCGGCAGCAGGCCGCGGATCAGGTCTTCGCACTGCCGCTGCGTCATGTAGCGCGGCACCGGGTAGCCGCTGTGCGCCTCTTTGCAGGCCGCGCGCGCCAGCGCGGGCACATCGTCGTTGCGCAGCGCCGCCAGGTGGGTGGGAATGTTCAGGTCGCGCAGCAGCGCGTCCACGCCGTCCAGAAACTTGTGGGCCAGCGTGGCGTCGCCTTCGTCGCTGTTGCCCAGGCCCGCGCGCAGCGCCAGCTGCGCCATCCGCGCGTCGATGCTGCGGCCATAGAAGCGCAGCACATGCGGCAGCACGATGGCATTGGCCAGCCCGTGCGGCGTGTGATAGCGGGCACCGAACTGGTGCGCAATGGCGTGCACATAGCCCACGTTGGCGCGGGTGAAGGCGATGCCGGCGTAGGTGGAGGCCAGCGACATCTTCTCGCGCGCCTGCAGGTTGGCGCCGTCGCTGTAGCAGGTACGCAGGTTCTCGAAGATCAGGCCCACCGCCGACAGCGCCATGCCATCGGTGTAGGGCGTGGCCCACTCGCCAATGAAGGCCTCCACCGCATGCGTCAGTGCATCCACGCCGGTGGCGGCCGTGACGGCGGGCGGCAGGCCGGTCATCAGCGACGGATCGAGCGCGGCCATCTTGGGCACCAGCCGCGTGTCCACCACCACCAGCTTGCTGTGGCGATCGGGGTCGGCAATCACTGCGGCCACCGTCACTTCGGAGCCGGTGCCGGCGGTGGTGGGCACCGCATACACCGGCACCGGCGTGTTCAGCCCCTTGAAGTAACCCGCCAGCGAGCGCAGCGTCTTTTTGGGGTTGGCCAGCGACACCGCCATCGCCTTGGACGCATCGATGGCCGAGCCGCCGCCCACCGCAATGATCGCGTCGCAGCCCTGCTCGGTGTAGAAGGCGATGCCGCGCTCGATCAGCGGGATGGGCGCATCGGGCGTGATCTCGTCGAACACCGCATGCGCTGCGCCACCGGCGTCCAGCGCGTCGATCAACGGCTGCAGCAAGCCAAGCTTGTGGATGATGGCGTCGGTGACGATCAGCAGCTTGCGGTGGCCAAAGCCCGCCACCGACTGGCCCAGCCGTGCGCTGGAGCCGGGGCCCACCAGCAGGGTGGGCTGCGGAATCGGCATCAGCCGTGTGAGCTTGCCCGCGCCCTTCATCAAGGCGCTCAGCCCCGCGGCCTTGGTGGCCGGAGACAGAAAGTCGAGCTTCATGCCGTGGTTTCCCCCCGATGTTGTTGGTGTGCACGCCGGTTGCCGTGCAGCCAACGCAAACCACCGCGCGTCGCCGGATTATCGGCAGCGCGCGCCGATGCTCAAGGGGGCGGGCCGGGGGAAAACCCCCGAATCGATGCGCTTAGGGGCGGCGCCCTAGAGCTGTCCGGCAGGTGATTGCCCGCTGACGGGGCGGCGCGCAGACTGCGACGCATACTTCGCGTCGGCAGCGGTGCTGCCGCGCCATCTTCTGGAGACACCCGCATGAGCAAGATCGGATTCATTGGCCTGGGCCGCATGGGCAAGGGCATGGCGAGCAACCTGCAGCGCAAGGGCTTTTCGCTGGTGGTGCTGGACATCAACCCGGCGCCGGTTGCCGAGCTGGTGGCGCTGGGCGCGCAACGCGGCGACAGCGTGGCGGCCATCGCGCGCGACTGTGCCATCGTCATCACCATGCTGCCCACCGCGGTGGAGGTGGAGCAGGTGGCGCTGGGCGCCGATGGCGTGTTGGCGCACGCCAAGCCGGGCACGCTGCTGATGGACATGAGCACCATCGACCCGCTGGCCACCGACCGCCTGAGCGCGGCCGCGCAGGCCCGTGGCCACACGCTGGTGGACGCGCCGGTGGGGCGCCTGGCCGAACACGCCGACCGCGGCGAGAGTCTGTTCATGGTGGGCGCCAGCGACGCCGAATTTGCGCGCGTCAAGCCGCTGCTCGACGCCATGGGCACCACCACCTACCACTGCGGCCCGGTGGGCACCGGCCAGCGCACCAAGCTGGTCAACAACTACGTGGCGATCACGCTCACCCAGGTGAACTCCGAGGCGATCGCGCTGTCGCAGCGCTTCGGGCTGGACCTGACGAAAACCCTGTCGGTGCTGCTGGGCACCTCGGCCAACAACGGCCAGCTGCGCATGAACTTTGCCAACAAGGTGCTGCGCGGCGATACCGAGCCCGGCTTCACCATCGACCTGGCGCACAAGGACTTGTCGCTGATCCTGGGTGCAGCGCATGCGGCGCGCGTGCCCATGCCGGTGGCCGCGGCGGTGTTCGAGTCGTACAGCAATGCGCGCGCCAACGAGCACGGCAGCCGCGATTTTTCGGGCATGGCCGACGCGGTGTGCGATGCCGCCAAGATCCCGCGTGCGCGGGTGCCCGAGGGCTGGAAGCCGGCCTGAGCGGCGCGCCTGAGCGGCGCGCCTGAACCGCGCGCCTGAACCGCGCACCTGAACCGCTCAGCCCGCCCCGCACAGCCGCCGCACCACCCGCGCGGCGGCCTCGGCATCCAGCGCATCGCCGCGCCACACGGTGTGGGCATCGGCGCGCGCGATCAGTAGGGCGTGGCGGTACTCGGAGGGCAGATCGCGCTGCGCGCGCACATCCAGCACCGCTAGCGGCATGCCGTGCGCCGCGGCCGCGGCTTGCAGCGCCGCCACCGAGGCGTCGCACCCGGGGCGCAGGCACAGCAGCGTGTAGCCGGCGCCGAACGCGTCGTACAGCGAGCGGCCGTCGTCCAGCCAGAAGTGCGGCGTGCGGCAACCCGGCACGGTGCTTGGGCTGAAGTGGCCCATGCCGTAGGGCGGCGCGGCTTCGTCGTCGTACATCACCAGCGGGGAGTCGGCGTAGTAGTAGCCGAAGTTCAGCCCCGCGCAGCAGTACTGCTGCACATTGAGCTGGTACAGGTCGTGGCCAAAGGCCTCGCGCGCGGCCTGTGCCTGCGGCGTGTCGGCCTCGATGTCGGCAGGGATGGCGCGGCGGCGTTGTGCCATCGCGTGCGCATGGTTCATCGCAAAGTGCGACACCTGCTCGGTGATGGGATGGCGCTCGCGCGCGTAGGCCTGCAGCGCATCCGGGTGCGCCCAACCCTCGATCTGCGCGGCCAGGTGCCAGGCCAGGTTGACCGCATCGGCCAGGCCCGCGTTCATGCCGTAGCCCGCATAGGGCACCCACAGGTGCGCCGCGTCCCCGGCAATGAACACGCGCCCGCGCTGCAGCCGGTCGGCCACCAGCCGGCGGCCAAACCAGTCTTCCTTGCTCATCACCTCGAACTCGAACGCGTCGTCCACGCCCAGGATGGCGCGGATGGCCCAGTGGCGGTCCACCGACTCGAAGTCGGGTTCGTTGTCGCGCAGGTAGTTGTGCACCAGCCAGACCTCGCGGCCGTCGATCGCGTAGATGTTGCCGCTGCGCCGCGGGTTGACGCTGAACATCGCCCACGCAGGCGGCACCTGCATGTGCTCGATCAGGCCCGGTGCGCGGATGCAGGTGCTTTGCACCCGCTGCACCACGTCGTCGCCCACCAGCGTGGCCCCCATGGCCTTGCGGATGGTGGAGCGCCCGCCGTCGCAGCCCACCAGGTAGCGCGCCTGCACGGTGCGCGTGCTGCCGCTGTCTTCGTGCTGCAGTTGCGCGCGGATGCCGTCATTCGTCTCCTGGTAGGCCACAACGCGCTCGCGGTGCGCAAAGGCGATGGCGGCCTGCTGCCGCGCATGCGCCAGCAGGATGGGTTCGATGTAGCGCTGGTTGATGCGGTGCGGCGGCTCGGGCGTGGGCCACCCGCCGTCGGGGCCGCTGGTGTCGGTCTTGCGCTTGAGCCGGCCCGGGATGCGGATGCGCGTGACCTCGCGGCCTACGGTGGTGGTGCGGTACGACACATCGTGCGGATAGTCGTCGGGCAGGCCGCCTGCGCGCAGCGCGTCGGCCACGCCCAGTCGGCGGTACAGCTCCATGCTGCGCGCCGACACATGGTTGCACTTGACGTCGGGCAGCGTGCCCTGCGCTTTGGGCTCCACCACCAGGCTGCGGATGCCGCGTTGCGCCAGGCACATCGCCAGCGTGGTGCCCACCGGGCCGGCGCCGGCGATCAGGACATCGGTGTCGTGCGACATGCTGTGTTCAGTGGGGCTGGCTGGCCGCTTCGGCCAGCGCGTCGTAGGCAAACAGCCAGTCGTAGCGGTGGCGCACCTTCTCGCTGTCCCACTCGCTGTCGATGTACTGCTCGGCAAAGGCCGCGTCGGCCAGCCGCGGGTTGTGAAAGCGCGCGGCGTTGTCGGCCGAGCGGTTGACGATGTCGGCGGTGCGCTGCCAGCGCAGCGACTCGAACTGCTGCAGCGCCTGGGCGATGTCGGGCTGCGCGGCCAGGCACTGCGCCAGCACCGCGGCGTCTTCGATCGCCATGTTGGCGCCCTGTGCCAGAAACGGCAGCGTCGGGTGCGCTGCATCGCCCAGCAGGCACACGCGGCCCTGCGCCCAGCCGGTGCGCGGCGTGCGGCCCAGCAGCGCCCACTTGAAGGGTTGCGCGATCGCGCCCATCAGCGTGCGTACATCCTCGTGCCAGGCGGCAAAGTCGCGCAGCAGTTCGTCGCTGCTGCCCGCCTGCGTCCACGACTCGGCCTGCCAGTCTGACCGCTCAACGATGCCCACCACGTTCATCAGCGTGCCGGCGCGCAGCGGGTAGGTGATGACGTGCGCGCCTGGGCCCACCCAGTTGGTGCCCACCGGCTCGTCGGCCCGCACGCGCAGCGGCTCGGGCAGCGCGTGCATCGGCACCAGGCCCCGCCAGGCCAGCAGGCCGGTGAAGCGCGCGCGGTCTTCGCCCAGCAACTGCTCGCGCAGCGCCGAATGCACACCGTCGCAGGCGATCAGCGCATCGGCGTACTGCAGCGTGCCGTCGGCCAGGGTGATGCGCACGCCGCCCGCGTGCGAACGCGCGCGCACCACCCGCGCATGCAGCCGGATGGCGCGCGGCGCGGCGGCACGCACCGCCTCCAGCAGCACGCGGTGCAGGTCGCCACGGTGCACCATCCAGTAAGGCGCGCTAAAGCGCGCGCGGCAGTCGGCGCCCAGGTCGAACAGCTTCCAGCGCCGGCCGCTGGCGTAGTGGCGCACCTCCTTGCGCGCGGCCTCGCACACCAGCGGCGCCAGCGCGGCCTCCAGGCCCAGTGCGCGCAGCACCCGCGTGCCGTTGGGCGAGATCTGCAGCCCCGCGCCCACCTCGCCCAGCTGGCCGGCCTGCTCGTACACGTCCACCGCAAAGCCGCGCTGCAGCAGCGCCAGCGCAGTGCACAGCCCGCCGATGCCGGCGCCGGCAATGGCGATGCGGGGGCCGGCAGCGCCCGGGGCGGTCATGCGTGCGGCCTCAGTTGATCTTGATGTTGTTGGCGCGCGCGAGCTGCGTCCACATCTCGATTTCCTGCGCGATGGTGCGCGCGAAGTCGGCGCTGCTGCCACCCACCGGGCGGATGTCGAGCTTGTTGAGCCGCTCCACCACGTCGGGCAGCGCCATGATGCGGGTGGTTTCCTGCTGCAGCCGCGCCAGCACCGGTGCGGGCGTGCCCGCCGGCGCCAGCAGCCCGCTCCAGAAGTTCACCGCAATGTCCACGCCCTGCTCCTTGAGTGTGGGCACGTTGGGATAGCTGGCCATGCGCTCGGCCGAGGTGACGGCCAGCGCGCGCAGCTTGCCGCCCTTGAGCAGCGCGGCGATCGGGCCCGAGTCGATCATCGTCATCTGCACCTCGCCGGTCATCACCGCATTGATCGACGGCGCGCTGCCCTGGTAGGGCACGTTGAGGGCGCGCAGGCCGGTGCGCTGCTTGAGCAGCTCCATCACCAGCTGGAACGAGGCCGACGGATACGAATACGCCGTCTTGTCGGGGTTGGCGCGCGAATACGCCACCAGATCGGCCACGCTGCGCGCGGCAAAGTCCTCGCGCACCGCCAGGATGGTGGGGAAGGAGCCCACCATCGAGATCGGCGCCAGGTCGCGCAGTGGCGCATACGACAGGTTGCTCATCAGCGCCGGGTTGAACACGATCGGGCCGCTGGCAGCCATCAGCAGCGTGTAGCCGTCGGGCGCGGCCTTGGCCACGAAGTCGGTGCCCACCACCGCGCCGGCCCCCGCCTTGTTCTCCACCAGCACCGGCTGGCCCAGCGCGGGCGCGAGCTTTTCGGCCACCACACGGGCCAGGATGTCGTTGGCGCCGCCCGGCGCATAGGGCACCACGATGCGCACCGCCTTGTTGGGCCAGGCGGCCGGGGCCTGTGCGTGCGCGGTACCGGTGGCCGCGCATGCGGCGGCCAGGGTGGCCAGTGCGGTGACGGCCTGGCGGCGCGAGACGGCGGCGGGTCGGGAATGCAGGGTCATGGCAGGTCTCCTGGGGTCTTGGGTGGAATGCAAAGGCATCAGAACTTCTGGATGGACGCCACCAGCACTGCGGCACGGCCGGCGTCCACCGCGGCCAGGCAGCGCTGGAGGGCGGGCTCGAGGTCATCGGGGTGGCTCACGCGTTCGCCGTGGCCGCCGAAGGCCTGCGCCACCTGCTCGAAGCGGCGCATCTCGCCGCCCCGGCGCGCCTGGAACTGGTTGGCCTGCGCGGCGGGCCCGCCGGGGTGTACCCGCAGCACGGCTTCCTTGACGGCCTGCCAGCCGCCGTTGTCCAGCACCACGCTCAGGATGGGCAAGCGGTACTGCTGCGCCACCGCGTACACCGACGTGGGCGTGGAGAAATGGAATCCGCCATCGCCTTGCACATGCACCACGCGCGCATCGCTGCCGGCCTCGCCCAGCGCCAGCCGCGCACCCAGCGCCATGCCGGCGCTGTAGCCCAGGCCGCCGCCCGGCCCGCCCAGCAGCGTCAGCGGCTGGCTGCGCGGCATCTGCGCAAACACATGCGGCGCATTGCGGATGCCCTCGTTGATCAGCACGTCGTGCGCGCGCAGGTGCCGGCCGATCACCGCGCACACCCACGCGGCGTTCAGCGCATCGGGCTGGCCGGCATCGGCCGACAGCGCGGCGGTGCGGCGCTGTCGCTCGGCATTGGCGGCAGGCCAGGCGGCCATGCGCTGCGCCACGCGCGCGCGGAAGGCATCGTCGGCCAGCGACAGCACCGCGTCGTGGATGTCGCGCAGCGCCAGTGCGCAGTCGGCCTGCCAGCGTGCGTCGCTGGCAAAGCCCCACATTGGAAAGTCCTTCTTGATCGGATCGACGTCGATGTGCAGCCAGCGCGAGCCCTCGCGCGGGGCGGCGGCCTGCGGCAGCCAGGGCACGTCCACATCCAGCAGCAGGCCCAGATCGGTGTGCGGCAGCAGCGGCTGCGGATCAAAGCCGGCAAAGCAGGGCGATTGGCGCGGGATGCACAGCCAGGCCGGGCTGAACTCGACCACGCGGATGCCGCACAGCAGCGCCAGCGCCTGCAGCCCGGCCACCGCCTCGTGCGAGCGGCCCAGGTACGAGGTGACCACCAGCGGATGCTCGGCGGCCATCAGCTCGCGCGCCACCTGCAGCACCGCCTCGCGCGGCAGGGTGCCACTGCCGGCGGCGCCATAGCGCTCGGCCGGGTAGCTGCGGATGCGCTCGCTGGCCACCGGTTCGGCCAGCGTTTCGCGCGGCAGCGTCAGGTACACCGGGCCGGGCGGGTCGCTGTGCATCAGCGTGTGGCCGCGGCGGATGACCTCCTTGGCCACCACGCCCGAGGGCAGGTTGTATTCCCACTTGACGTAGGGCCGCACCAGCGAGCCGATGTCAAACGGGTCCTGCACATAGTGCACATAGGTGTCGCGCGCGCCGGGCAGCTCGCCATGCAGGGTGAAGGGCGCACGCCCGGCCATCAGCATCACGGGCAGCCGTGCGCGCATCAGGTTGTGCAGGCCCATGGCCGCGTTGGCGGTGCCGGCGTCCACATGCACCATCACGCCCTGGCCGCGGCCGGTCATGGCGGCGTAGCCACCGGCCATGTGCACCGCCACGTTTTCGTGCGGGCACAGCACCACGCCCGGCGCGGGGCGGCCCTCGGCCTGGGCGCGCGCCAGCTCGTCGACCAGCGTCACATGGTCGGTGCCCAGGTTGCTGAACAGCCAGCGGATGCCGGCCTCGTGCAGGCCGTCGATGAAGTGGCGGGCGGCGGGGTGTGCAGCCAGGGGCGCAGCGGGGGCGTTCATCGTTGGCATGCTTACTGAAAACTCCGGCCTTGCCAATCCGGGTTTGTGCAGGACAAAGGGGCTGTGCGGCACGGAGGTGACAGGAGCTGCCGATTTGTCGGCGGCGACAACGCCAAGGCCACGGCCAATCCTTAACGATCGGCCTCACAATCCAGCCATCATCTGCCGCGGAGCGTTCAATGGTCTGGCTGATCCTGGGTCTGGTGCTGTTTCTGGGCATGCATTCGTCGCGCGTGTTCGCCGAGGGTGCGCGCACGCGCTTTGTGGCGCAGCGCGGCGCCAATGCATGGAAGGGCGTGTACAGCGTGGTGTCGCTGATCGGCTTTGTGCTGCTGGTGCAGGGCTACAGCCTGGCGCGCCAGCAGCCGGTGGTGCTGTGGACGCCGCCCACGGGCCTGCGCCATGCGGCATCGCTGCTGACGCTGCTGGCTTTTGTGCTGCTGGCCGCGGCCTATGTGCCGCGCAATGCGATCAAGGCGCGGCTGCGCCATCCAATGGTGCTGTCGGTCAAGCTGTGGGCGCTGGCGCACCTGCTGTCCAACGGCAACCTGGCCGATGTGCTGCTGTTCGGCGGCTTTCTGCTGTGGGCGGTGCTGAGCTTTCGCGCCGCCCGCCAGCGCGACCGCGCACAGGGCACCGCCTACCCTGCGGGCACGGCCGCCGGCACCGTGGCAGCGGTGGTGGTGGGCCTGGGTGCCTGGGCGGCGTTTGCCTTCTGGGCCCACGCCGCACTGATCGGGGTGAGGCCCTTCGGCGGCGGGTGAGTTAGCTCGCCACACCAGCCTCGCCCAGTGCCGCGCGCGTGCGCTGCGCCGCGTCGCGCAGCACGGCGGCCAGTGCGCTCAGCGCCACCGCGGCCGCGCCATCGGGCGTGCCGGCGGCAGCGCGCTTTTCGACCTGTTCGGCCAGGCGCTGCATCTGGCGCAGCCCCAGCAGCATCGCGCTGCCCTTTAGCCGGTGCGCCGCCGCGGCCGCCTCGCGGGACTGGCCGGCATCCAGATGCCGCAGCAGCGCGGCCAGCGTGCCGTCGGGCGCATCCAGCAGTTCGGTGAACATCGCGCGCAGCGCCTCGGCGGGCACCGTGGCGCGCAACTCGGCCAGCCGCTCGCCGTCCACCGGCGAGGGCGGCGCGGCGGCGGCCGGGGCGTTGGCGGAGCCACTGACCGCGGTGCTTGCAACTGTGCTTGGCAGCGCCTTGGCCACCGCACTTGATTGCGCACCCGACGAAGCACCTGACGAAGCACCTGATGCCGTCGCCAGCGATGCGATGGCGTGGCGCAGCGTGGCCGGGCTGACCGGCTTGTCCAGGAACCCGTTGGCGCCGGCCTCGCGCACCCGCTCGCGCGTGGCTTCGGCGGTGTCGGCCGACACCGCATAAATCGGCACCTGCCCATGCGGCGGCGGCAGGGCGCGGATGGCGCGGATGGCGGCCTCGCCGTCCATCACCGGCATGTGCAGGTCCATCAGCACCAGGTCGAACACCTGCGTGCGCGCCGCGTTCACCGCCTGTTGCCCGTCGGCACACGCGGTGCTGGTGTGGCCGGCCGATGACAGCGTGATTTCGAGGTAGCGCAGGTTGACCGGATGGTCATCCACCGCCAGCACATGCAGGCGCCGGCTCATGCGCGGCCCCGGTGCGCGCGCGCAGGCGCGGGGCGGCGTGCCTTGCGCGGCGCAAGGCCAAGGCGATGGCGTGACCCGATCAGGCTCGAGGCGGTCATGGCGTGTCTCCCTGTGGCCGGCGTGCCCCGGCTTGTGCGGCCATGATAGCCATGCGGGCGCGTTTGCCGATGGGGGCGGCGCCGGTTCAGGCCTGCGCGCTGGCCGGTGCCTTGCGGGATACATGTGTGACAGGTACAGGCGTTATCGGTGCACCCGGTCACATACTGAAGGCCCCATCCGGGGCTGGCCGCGGTTTCAGGCCGGCGGCGGGTTGGTCTGCGCCCAGGCCGGCGGGATGGCGGCCTCGACCTCACCGAGCAGGCGCTCGAGCACGGGCAGCAGCTCCTGGAAGCGCGGCAGCACCTCGGCGGCCGAGGCGGTCTTGCTGAACACCTCCACCGCCGTCACGCCGTCGATCACCGGGTCGATGCAGAACACCGGCACGAAGCCCTTGAGCGGGTGCAGCAGCTTGTTGGCCGCCGTGACGTCGCCGCCTTGCAGCAGGCGCAGGATCTCGGGCACGTCGTTGCGCAGGCTTTGCAGCAGCATCGGCATCATGGCCGCCACACCGGCTGTGTGTCAGCCGTGGGGATGACCGCCGTGGTGGTCACCGCGATGCCCGCCGCGCTGCATCAGCCGTGCGGTCTCGGCATCAAACACCTTGCGCTGCTCAGCATTGAGCGCGGCATAGAAGGCCTTGGTGGCGTCAGCGCGCTGGTCCATGCGTGACTGGTGCTGTGCGCGCAGGGCGCGCATGCGGTCGATGCGCTCGGGCGTGGTCAGTTGCGCCATCTCGGCGCGCATCTGTTCGCGCTCTTTGGCGCGATCACGGGCGTGACCGGCCGCCGCCATCGGGCCGTGCTGCTGCAGCGCACCCGTCCACGCCGTCCATGCCGCTTCCTGCTCGGGCGTGATGGCCAGTTTTTGCTTGAGCGCGGCCAGCCGTTGCGTGCGGCGCTCGGCCATCTTGCCGTGCATGGCCTGCGGGTCGCTTGCAGACGCCGCGTGCATGCCGTGGCCGCCAAGCGTGGCGTGCATGCCATGCATGTTGCCTTGAGCGAATGACAGGCTGGTGGCGCTCAGGCCCAGGCCCAGGCCGAGAGCCAGCAAGGCCGCGCGCAGCGGGCGCGAAACGAGAGATGGGGGTACAGCACGCATGGGAAGCTCCTTCAGGATGGCTGTTGCGGCCATGGCATCGTTGCGGGCCGCGTACCCATTGAGTGTCCGCAGCCGGTGCTTCGGTTCCCGCGACTGTGTGAGGCGTGGGTAAAGAACGGTGTCTGTTCACCGTCGCTTCAGGCCAGGCGACCGCTGCGAAAGTCGTCCACCGCCTGCATCAACTGCTCGCGCGTGTTCATCACGAAGGGCCCGTACTGCGCGATCGGCTCGTTCAGCGGCCGGCCGGCGATCAGCAGCGCGCGCGCTCCACCGGGCGCAGCGCGGGCCTGCAGCATCACGCCGTCGCCCTCGTTGGCCAGCACCGCCATGCGCTGGCTGGGCACCGCCTGCCCTGATGCACCGTCTGCACCGCCCACCTGCACCTCGCCGCGGTACACATACACGAAGGCGTTGTGCGTGTCGGGCAGTGGGTGCCGGAAGCTGCCGCCGCCCTCGGGAAAGTGGATGTCCAGGTACAGCGGCTCGGTGTGCTCGCGCTGCATGGCGCCCAATACCTTGCCATGCGTGCCCAGGCAGTCACCGGCGATCACGCGCACCGTGATGCCTTCGGGCGTCGTCAGCTGCGGAATCTCGCCGCGCGGAATGTCGCGGTACCAGGGCGGGCACATCTTGTCGGCGCCGCGCAGGTTCAGCCAGAGCTGAAAGCCTTCCATCACGCCGTCCACCTGCTCGGGCATCTCGGAGTGGATCACGCCGCGCCCGGCGGTCATCCACTGCACGCCGCCGTCGGCCAGCAGGCCTTCGTTGCCGGCGCTGTCCTTGTGGCGCATGTGGCCGGTGAGCATGTAGGTCACCGTCTCGACGCCGCGGTGCGGATGGTCCGGAAAGCCGGCGCCATAGTCTTTGGGGTCGTCGCTGCCGAAGTGGTCGAGCATCAAAAACGGGTCGAGCCGGCGCTGCAGGTCTTGCGTGAGCACGCGCGTGAGCTTGACGCCCGCGCCGTCGCGCGTGGCTTGGCTGGCGATCAGCCGCTCAATGCGGCGGGGGCGTGTGACTTCGCGGGCGGGGGCAGGGCTTGGATGGACGAGGTCGGTCATGGCGCGATTAGAGCGCAGACCGCTCAGGCCGCCACCTGATAGCCCTCGTCGGCAATCGCGGCGGCGAGCTTGTCGCGCGGCTGCTGCGACTGCACCTCGACGCGGCCGGCGGCGCGGTCAATGCGCACCTCGGCCTGCGGGTCCACCGTCTTCAGCGCCTGCGTGACCGCGCGCTCGCAGTGGCCGCAGGTCATGCCCTGCACCTGGAAGGTCTGGGTGCTCATGTCGAATCCTTTCGGGTTGCTGTGTCCTTGTGCCGTGACGGGTGGCGGCCTTGTCATGCTGCGCCCGTTGCCGCTGCATCGCTTGACGCACATCAAGCCGCCGCCTTGGCATGATGGCAGGGTTGGGATGTTTGTCATGGATTCAAGCCCCGCCGTTCTCACTGCTGCTCCTGCTCCTGCCCCTGCGCAGGCTGCCGCTACCGCATCCACCACCCTGGACCTGGGCATCGGCGGCATGACCTGCGCGTCGTGCGTGAGCCGCGTGGAGCGTGCGCTGAAAAAAGTGCCGGGCGTGGACGACGCCACGGTGAACCTGGCCACCGAGTCGGCGCGGGTGTCGATGGGCGCGAGCGTGCCCACCGCCGCCGACCGCGCCCGTGTGGAGGCGCTCCTCAAGCGTGCGGTGCGCGACGCCGGCTACGAGCCGCGCGCGGCCGAGGCCGCCATCGAAGCCGACGCATCGCCCTGGGCCGGCTTTGCGCCGGTGGCCGTGGGGCTGGCCTTGAGCGCACCGCTGGTGCTGCCAATGTTCGCCGCGCTGGGCGGCGTGCACTGGATGCCGCCGGCCTGGATGCAACTGCTGCTGGCCGCGCCGGTGCAGTTCGTGCTGGGGGCGCGCTTTTATGGGGCGGGCTGGCATGCCCTGCGCGCGCTCACCGGCAACATGGACCTGCTGGTGGCCCTGGGCACCAGCGCGGCGTTCGGCCTGTCGCTGTGGCTGTGGGCCACGGCGGCCGCGGGCAGCACGCCGCACCTTTACTTCGAGGCGTCGGCGGTCGTCATCACGCTGGTGCTGCTGGGCAAGTGGCTCGAGGCGCGTGCCAAGCGGCAGACCACCGCTGCCATCCGCGCGCTGCATGCGCTGCGGCCCGACACCGCGCACCTGATCACCCGCAGCGGTGAGGAATCCGATGTGCCGGTGGATGAATTGATGGTGGACGACCGCGTGGTGGTGCGCCCCGGCGAGCGCATCCCCGCCGACGGCACGCTGCTGCAAGGGCAGACGCAGTTGGATGAATCCATGCTCACCGGCGAACCGCTGCCGGTGGCCAAGGCCCAGGGTGCGGCACTCACTGGCGGCAGCATCAACGGCGAGGGCCGCATCGTGATGCAGGTGCGTGCGGTGGGCGCCGAAAGCGTGCTGGCGCAGATCATCCGGCTGGTGGAAGACGCGCAGGCCGCCAAGGCGCCGATCCAACGGCTGGTGGACCGGGTGAGCGCGGTGTTCGTGCCGGCGGTGATGCTGACGGCGCTGCTCACCTTCGCGGGCTGGATGCTGGGCGGTGCGGGTGTGGAATCGGCGCTCATCCATGCGGTGGCGGTGCTGGTGATCGCATGCCCCTGCGCGCTGGGCCTGGCGACGCCCGCGGCCATCATGGCCGGCACCGGCGTGGCGGCGAAGCACGGCATTTTGATCAAGGACGCGCAGGCACTTGAGGTGGCGCAGCGGGTGGGCACGGTGGCTTTTGACAAAACCGGCACGCTCACCGTGGGCCAGCCGCGGCTGGTGGGGTTTGTGCCGGTGGCCCGTGGCGCCGTGACCAACACCGAGACGCAGTGGCTGGCGCTGGCCGCCAGTCTGCAAAGCGGCAGCGAACATCCGCTGGCGCGTGCGGTGCTGGCGGCGGCGCATGAGCGTGGCCTGGTCTTCGACGCGCCCGACAACGTGCGCGCGGCGCCGGGTCGCGGCAGCGAAGGCGAGGTGGGCGTGCGTAGCTTTTTGCTGGGCAGCCTGCGCTGGATGGACGAGCTGCGCGTGGACACCTCGGCGCTGCAGGCCGACATCGAGCGGCTGCGCGCCCAGGGCGCCACGCTGTCGCTGCTGGCCGAGCGCAGAACGCAGGGTCTGCAGGCGCTGGCGCTGCTGGCGTTTGCCGACGAGCCCAAGCCCGGTGCGCGCGAGGCGCTGGCATCGCTGCGGGCGCGCGGCCTGCGGGTGGTGATGATCTCGGGCGACCAGCGCGAGGCGGCCATCGCGATGGGTGCGCGCCTGGGCTTGTCGCCACAGGAGATCCGCGCCGAGGTGCTGCCCGCCGACAAGGCCGCGCAGATCGTCGCGCTCAAGCAAGGCAGGCAGGTGGTCGCGATGGTGGGCGACGGCGTGAACGATGCGCCGGCGCTGGCGGCTGCCGATGTGGGCATCGCCATGGGCACCGGCACCGATGTGGCCATGCAGGCGGCGGGCATCACGCTGATGCGCGGCGACATCGCGCTGGTGGGCGCGGCGCTGTCGGTGTCGCAGCGCACCGTGGCCAAGATCCGGCAGAACCTGTTCTGGGCCTTTGCCTACAACGTGGCCGGCATCCCGCTGGCCGCACTCGGCTACCTGAGCCCGGTGGTGGCGGGCGCGGCCATGGCGCTGAGCAGCGTGAGCGTGATGACCAACGCGCTGCTGCTGCGCCGCTGGCGGCCTTGACCTGCGTCAAGTCGTAGCCCCCGTGTGCATGGGAAGCTGCGCCCATGCTTCCCAAGGCCCTTGCCATCATCCAGGACGAGCACCGCAGCGTGGCGGCGATGCTGCGCTCGCTCGATCAGCTGGTCACGCAGACGCAGGGCGAAGGCTCGCAGCGCTTCTTTGATGTGGTGCGCGCCATCCTGTTCTGCATCGACGAGTTTCCCGAGCGGCAGCATCACCCCAAGGAATCCGACCTGCTGTTTCCCACGCTGCTGCGCCACGACCCGCACCTGATGCCGGTGGTGGAGCAGATCGAGCACGACCACCTGACCGGCGAGCCGCGGGTGCGCGCGCTGCAGCACCTGCTGCTGGCCTGGGAGCTGCTGGGCCCGTCGCGCCGCGCCGTCTTCGTGAGCGAGTGGCGCGACTACCAGCGCTTTTATCTGGAACACATGCGCCGCGAAGAGGTGGAGCTGCTGCCGCGCGCGCAGCAACTGCTCAGCGCCGACGAGTGGGCGCAGCTGGATGCGGCTTTCAGCGCGCATGTGGACCCGCTCACCCTCAGCGGGCAGGGCCACGGCGCGGGCGCCGAGTTCGAGAAACTGATCCGCCGCATCCTGCGCATCGCGCCCGCACCCATTGGGCTGGGCGAGGCGCTGTAGACGTTCATCAGGCCCACATCAGGCCCAAACCAGGGCCCGGATTCAGCGCAGCGTGGGGTAGTCGGTGTAGCCCGCCGCGCCGCCGCCATAGAAGGTCTTGCGGTCGGGCGTGTTCCACTCGGCGCCCTCGCGGATGCGGCGCACCAGGTCGGGGTTGGCGATGAAGGGCTTGCCAAAGGCCACCAGGTCGGCGCCGTGGGCCAGCGCGTCGGCGGCCAGCGCGCCGTCGTAGCCGTTGTTCACCATCCAGGCCGCGCGGCCGCCGGCGTCGCGGTAGGCCTGGCGCAGGGCCGCGTTGTCAAAGGGCCGGTCGTCGATCACGCGCGGGCCGCCGGTGGCGCCTTCGATGATGTGCAAACACGCCAGGCCCATGGGTGCAAGCTGCTGCACCACGTGGGTGAACAGCGGCTGTGGATCGGCATCGACGATATCGTTGGCCGGCGTCACCGGCGACAGCCGGATGCCCACCCGCGCGCCACCGATCTCGCCCACGATGGCCTGCATCACCTCCAGCAGCAGGCGCGCGCGGTTCTCGATGCTGCCGCCGTAGTCGTCGCTGCGCTGGTTGGCGCCGGTCTTCAGGAACTGATCAATCAGGTAGCCGTTGGCCGCGTGCAGCTCGATGCCGTCAAAGCCGGCGTCCATGGCATGACGCGCCGCGATGCGGTAGTCCTCGACGATGCCCGCGATCTCATGCCGCTCGAGCGCGCGCGGCGCCGAGGTCTCGACGAACTCGGGCACGCCGTTACGGATCAGCACGGTTTTGGTTTTGGCGGTGATGGCCGAGGGCGCCACCGGTGCTGCGCCGCCGGGCTGCAGGTCCACATGCGACACGCGGCCCACATGCCACAGCTGCGTGACGATGCGTCCGCCCTTGGCATGCACCGTGTCGGTCACGCGCCGCCAGCCGTCCACCTGCGCGCGGTTCCACAGGCCCGGCACGTCGGCATAGCCCTGCGCGGTGGGGCTGATGGCGGTTGCCTCGGTGATCAGCAAGCCTGCGGTGGCGCGCTGCGCGTAGTAGGTGGCCATCAGCGGCGTGGGCAGTGCACCCGGCGCGCGGTTGCGCGTGAGCGGCGCCATCACGATGCGGTTGGGCAGGCGCATCGCGCCCACGGTGATCGGGTCGAGCAGAGTGGTCATGCGGTGTGCGGTGGGGGTGTGCCGTGCAGGTTCAGAACGATTGCTTCAGGCCCACGCTGTACACCGTGGTGGATTCGCCGCGGCCGATGGTGCCGTCGATCTGCAGGCCCGGGCGCAGCTCGGTGCGCAGACCCACCTGCCGCGTGGGGCGGCCATGGCGCTCGCCAAAGGCTTCGGCATGCGCGGTGATGGCACCGAGCGACTTTTCCACCGCCAGGCCCCAGGTGGTGACCGAGGGCGCGTTCTCGGGGCGCTGGCTGCCCAGGTTGGCGTGCATCGCCCAGCTGCCGCTGCGGCAGGTGACGAGGCCGTTGAGGTAGGGCGTGGTTTCGGTGACGCCCGCCGCGCGCGCACGGCCGATGCCGCCCACCACACCGGCGTTGCAGCCGCTGTCCTGCGGCGGCGTGACGATCCATTTGAACTGCAGCGCCTGCGCATTCACCTGGTTGGTGGTGTCGCGCGCGATCAGGCCCGAGAACTCCAGGCCCTCGATCGGCGCATAGGCGGGCGACACGTTCCAGGTGTGAGCCTTGCCGGGCATGCGCGCATACCAGGCCTCCACATGGCCTTCGCCCTTGTTGTTGGTGGCGGCATCGTCCACGGTGAGCGGGCGGCCGGCCAAGGCGTTGCTGGCCAGCGCCGATGACAGCGCGGCCATCACGAGGGCACTGATGGCAGCGCGGGATGGAATGTGCTTGTGCAAAAAGGTCATGAGAGGCATTGAGCTTGGCATTCAAGTTTTGTAGGAAGGATCGGTGCGGTCGAGCTTGCGCAGCAGCGCGGGCCAGGCCAGGTTCGCGCCCTGGCCGGCCGTGGCCACGCGCATCACCTCGCCCATGTTGCTGATGATCTTCGGGTCCACCTGCACCAGCTCGCCGCCGCCTTGTGCGTCGATCTGGATGCGGCAGGTGTTCTCAAAGGTGTACATGCTCAAAAAGGCCTCGGGGATGCTCTTGCCCGCCGTCAGCAGGCCGTGGTTGCGCAGCATCAGGTAGGTGTTGTTGCCCAGGTCGCGCTGCAGGCGCGGCTTCTCGTCGTCGCGCAGGGCCACGCCCTCGTAGTCGTGATAGGCCAGCGAGGCCAGCACAAAGGTGCTTTGCTGGCTGATGGGCAACACGCCGCACTTTTGCGCGCTGACGGCCACGCCCGCGCGGCTGTGGGTGTGCAGCACGCAGCCGGCGTCGTCGCGCGCTTCGTGGATGCAGCTGTGGATGGTGAAGCCGGCCGGGTTCACCGGGAACGGCGAGTCGCTGAGCTTGTTGCACTGCTGGTCGACCTTGACCAGGCTGGACGCGGTGATCTCGTCGAACATCAGCCCGTAGGGGTTGATGAGGAAGTGGTGCTCGGGCCCGGGGATGCGCGCGCTGATGTGGGTGAACACCAAGTCGCTCCAGCCGTACAGCGCCACCAGGCGGTAGGCGGCGGCCAGGTCCACGCGCAGCTTCCATTCTTCGGCGCTGACGACTTCTTTCAGGTTGGGGATGTGCATGGCAGTGTCCTTTCAGGGGCGAACGTAGGCATAGCCCTCGCGCTGGCGCTTCATCAGCTGCACCACGCCCGAGAGCGCGTAGCCGATGTTGGGCAGCATGTCGGCGCGGGTGATCTTTTGGTTGGTCATGGTGTTCTCGCAGGCCACCACGGTGATGCCGCTGGCCAGCGCCTCTGCCACGCGGTTGCCCACCACCGAATCCATCCGGAGCATGCCCAGGCCCGGGCCGTAGGCGACGATCTCGATGGCCACTTGGTCGCGCCCCAGGTCGGCCTGCACATTGCGCGCGTTGTTGAGCGCCAGGTTCCACTTGGCGGGGTCGGCGTCGCTCACCTGCATCACCAGCTTGTGCGGGCGGCTGGATGCGCTTTGTGTTGTTTGTGCGGTCGCTTGTTGCGCCAGCAGCAGGCCCAGTGCGAACAGGGCGGCGGCCAGGGCGCGGCCCCACCAGCGGGGAGGGATCAGGGCCATGATGGGCTCCTTCGGTGTTGCAAGCGCCACAGGATAGCGTCGAAGCGCGGTTGCGGCGGTCACGGAGGCAGCGCATGTCATGGCCGTGGCTGATGCGGCGCAGGGCACATCTGCTGCGCGGGCTCAGGGTTAACCCCAGCAGCGCCCAAGCATCGCAGCCGTGCAGCACCCCGGCAGCACCCGTGCATCGCCCCAGCGGCCAGGCGGGGCACTGGTTTGCACCGTGGCGCGCGGCGCTGGCCTGCACTAGCATGCGCGCCTGTTTCGCTTTGCTTCGCTTTGGTGCATGCCCTGTCGGGCGGCACCGCTCACCCCGATCACAGGAGAACGACATGGGACATCCGATGAACCCCAGCCGCCGCAAACTGATCCAGGGCACTGCCGCTGCCGTGGGCACGATGGCGGTGGCGCCGCAGCTGATGGCGCAGGCCGCGCCGGTGCGCGTGGGCTACACCATGTCGCGCACGGGCCCGTGGACGGGCGGCGCGCAGGTCAGCCAGGAGCCCAACTTCCTGCTGTGGGCCGAGCAGCAAAACAAGGCCGGCGGTCTGGATGTGAAAGGCGTCAAGCGCCAGATCCAGCTGATCAGCTCGGACGACCGCAGCGACGTCGAGACCGTGGTGCGCACCTACGAAAAGCTGATGGGCAGCGACAAGGTCGACCTGATCCTGCCGCCCTGGGGCAGCAACGCCAACTTTGCGGTGGCCCCTCTGGCCAACCGCTTTCAGTACCCCTTCCTCGCGCCCACGGCGCTCAGCCGCCGCCTGGTGGAGATGAAGCTGCCGTACTTCTTTTTGTTGCTGCAGCAGCCCAAGCCCATGTGCGACGCGATCGTCGACATGTTCAAGGCCAATGGCGTCAAGAGCGTGGCCTGCATTTATGTGGACGACCTGTTCGGCCTGGAGAACTACGCGGCCTTCAAGGTGGCGCTGCAGGGCAGCGGTATCAACCTGGTCGAAGACAAGAGCTACCCCGGCGGCGTGAAAGACCTGTCGCCGGTGCTGCGCTCGATCAAGGACAAGAACCCCGACGCCTTCGTTGGCTTCACCTACCCGCCCGACACCATCCTGGCCAGCCGCCAGGCCAAGGAGATCGGCTTCAACCCCAAGGTGTTCTACGCCTCGGTGGGCACCGCCTTCCCGCTGTACAAGAACGTGATGACGCCCGCCGGCGCCGAGGGCGTGATGGGCATGGGCTCGTGGAACAGCAAGACCAGCGCGGGCGCCAAGGCCTACTTTGATGCGCACGTGGCCAGCCAGAAGAAGGAACCCGACCGCTGGGCCTCGGGCGCCTGCTGGGCCGGCCTTGAGATCCTGACGGCCGCCGTCAAGGCGCACGGCCTGGACCGCAAGGCCATTCGCGACTACGTGGCCAACACCACCCACAAAACCATCATCGGCGACATCAAGTTCGTCGGCAGCGAGAACGTGGGCACGCCCGGCACCATCGGCCAGTGGCAAAACGGCGAATTTGAAGTGGTGTGGCCGCAGGCGCGCTCCACCGCCAAGCTCAACGTCAACAAGCCGGCCTGGAAGTAATCGCGCGCGGCGGTGCGGCGCCAGGTGCCGTGGCCTGATGGCCCGGCGCCGGTGGGCGCACTTTCGTCTGCGCTGCCCCTTCATCGCTCTGCGTTTTCTGCATGTCTTTTGCGGCGTGGCTTGAACTGATCGCCTCCGGCCTGATCACCGGCGGCATTTACGCGCTGGTGGCCCTGGGCCTGAACCTGCAGTACGGGCTGATGCGCATCCTGAACATCGCGCACGGCGAGTTCCTGATGCTGGGCGCCTACCTCACCTGGATGATGCAGGCCAGCTTCGGCTGGAACCCGCTGCTGATGGTGCCGCTGTCGTTTGCGCTGCTGATGGCGCTGGGCGTGGCGATCCACTTCATCTGCTTTCGCCGGCTGAACGCGACATCGCCCAACCTCGACATCTTTGAGGCGCGCGGGCTGATGGTGGCCTTTGGCCTGATGTTCCTGGTGCAGAACCTGGTGAGCTATGTGTGGGGCGGCGACCTGCGTGGCTACGACTTTTTGACCGAGCCCGTCAAGCTGGGCGAGGCGCAGTTTGCCGCCAACAAGCTGCTGGTGTTCGCGCTGGCGCTGGCGTTTTGCGCGGGGCTGATCGTGCTGCTGCGCATGACGCTGCTGGGCAAGGGCGTGCGTGCGCTGATGCAGTCGCCCATCGGCGCGCAGCTGGTGGGCATCGACACCAAGAAGCTGCATCCGCTGATGTTCGGCATTGGCTTGGGGCTGTCGGGCGTGGCGGGCTGCCTGCTGTCGATGGCCTACACGATTGCCCCCGCGATGGGCGAGCCCTATACCGTGACCGCGCTGATCGTGATCACGCTGGGCGGCTTTGGCAGCATGGGCGGCGCGCTGGCCGGTGGCTTGCTGCTGGGTGTGGTGGAGGCGATCGGCATGCACTACACCAACCCGTCGCTGAAGGCGCTGCTGTCGTACGCGGTGTTCATCGGCGTGCTGCTGCTGCGGCCCGAGGGGCTGTTCACGCGCAAGAGTCGCAAGGCATGAAGTCCTTTGTTGCGTTGCATGCTGATGCGGGCGGCTCGGTCGGTTTCACGCGCGGCTCGTTCGAGGCTGGGGCTGCGCGGGCTTCACTGGGCCAGCCGCCTGCGGCGGCTTCCTTGCGCTGCTCGGGTGCCGGTGCCGCCGCAGAACTCGCTGCGCGCGCCCTGCGCGCTGCGCTCAAACAGCTGCGGCGAGTCAGTTCACGAAGCGCGCTGCGCGCGCAGCACCGTCACCCTGCGCTGCTCAGCGCCCCAGAGGCGCCCACGCAGCCCCAGGCTCAACCGAGCAGGTTGTGGTGTGCGTTGCATGCAGAACAGGACCTTTTGGCGCTGCTCGGCGCTCCAAAGGCGCCCGCCGCCCAGGGCATCTGCCCGAGCGGATCGTCGCTTGCGATGCCTCTCGCTTCTGCTCCGTTCGCCTACTCCCGCTTCCCGACAGCCGGGGGCTGGTGCGGGCGATCTCTGCGGCGGCGAGGCGCGCAGGGGGGCGTGTCGGCGCGCGCAGCGCGCTTCGTCTCATGCTCGCCGCAGCTGTTTGAGCGCAGCGCGCAGCGCGCAGCGAGTTCTGCGGCGCGACCGACCCCCGAGCACCGCAGCGCAGTCTGCGCCCTGCGCAGACCGTCGCAGTGTGAGCCCGCGCCGGCCCCCGGCTGCCGGGAAGCGCGCACACCCACCCGCCTCGAACGAGCATCAAGGCGCGAGAAGCGATGAACGACCGCCAACTCCTGACCCGCGACTGGCTGGTGTGGTTCGCCGTCACCGGCTGGGCGCTGTCCATCCCCTACTACGGCAGCGACTTCGTCGTGTCGATGGCGCTCACCTGCCTGATGTACGTGGCGCTGTCGTCGAGCTGGGGCCTGTTTTGCGGCAGCACGCGCTATTTGTCGCTGGCCACCTCGGCCTTCTTCGGCATCGGCGCCTACACCAGCGCGCTAATGCTCGAGCAAACCGGCTGGGTGCAGGCCATCGCCCTCGGTGCGCTGATTGCCACGGGCGTGGCGGTGGTGATGGGCGCGGCAGTGCTGCATCTGCGCGGCACCTACTTTGCGGTGCTGACTTTCGGCATGACGGAACTGATCCGCCATGCCATCACCTACTTCGAAAAATCCGTCACCGGCACCGTGGGCCGCGTGCTGTCGGTGGTGCCCGAGCGCGACACCATCTACCTGACGGTGCTGGTGCTGGCCGTCGGTACGGTGGCGCTGTCGATCGCGCTGCGGCGCACGCGCTTTGGCCTGGCGCTGGCGGGCATTGGCGCGGACGAGCAGCGCGCGCAGACGCTGGGCGTGAACACGCGGCTCATCAAGGTGGCGGGCTTTGCCTTCACCGCCGCGGTGGCGGGCGCGGTGGGCGCGGCCATGAGCGTGCGCTGGACCTATATCGACCCGCACACCGTGTTCAACCCGTTCATTGGCTTTCAGACGGTGCTGATCGCGCTGATTGGTGGCGCCACCACGCTGTGGGGCCCGCTGATTGCGGCCATCGTGTTCAGCGTGCTGGCCGAAACCTTGCGCCTGCAGGCGCCGCAGATCTACATGATGTCGCTGGGCATCCTGCTGATCCTGTCGGTGCTGTACCTGCCGGGCGGCCTGGCCTCGCTGCGCTGGGACACCTGGAAGCTCTGGCGCGATGACATCAAAGCCTGGTGGAAGCTGCGCCGCTACGAGTGGAGCGGCGACAAGGCCCGCGACAAGGCACGTGCGCGGCGTGAGCGCGAGGCGAGGATTCTGTGAACACCGTGGCCACGCTTGCGGAATCGGCGCCATCCTCCAGCGCCGAACTGCTGCTCGAAGCCCGCGACATCACCGTGCGCTTCGGTGGCCTGACCGCCGTGGATGCGGTGAGTGCGCAGTTCCGCGCTGGCGAGCTGGTGGGCATCATCGGCCCCAACGGCGCGGGCAAGACGACCTTCTTCAACGCGATGAGCGGCGTGATCGAGCCCACCGCCGGCCGCATGCTCGCGCGCGGGCGCGACCTGACCGGTAAGCGCCCGCACCGCTTTGCCGCGCACGGTCTGGCGCGCACCTTTCAGACGCCGCGCACCTTTGGCGACATGACAGTGGCGGCCAACATCGGCTTTGGCCTGAAGTTCGCGGGCCGCCGGCCACGCAAGTACTGGCTGTGGGGCGACGAGCAAGGCGTGCCCTGGGCGCTGCGCGATGCGGCGGGCATCCTGCAGTTGATCGGCCTGACGCAGCAGGCCGGTCTGCGCGCGGCCGACCTTACGCCTTCGCAGCAGCGCCTGTTGGAGATCGGCATGGCCCTGGCCACGCGACCGAAGGTGCTGCTGCTCGACGAGGTGGCGGCCGGCCTGACCGAAGCCGAGCTCGAAGACATGGCCCGCCTGATCCGCCGTTTGCGCGACGAGCTCGACCTGACCGTCGTGTGGATCGAGCATGCGGTGACGGTGCTGCTGCGCCATGTGGAGCGCGTGATCGTGCTGCACCAGGGCCGCAAGATTGCCGACGGCCCGCCGCGCGAGGTGGTGCGCAATGCCGAGGTGATCGAGGCCTACCTCGGCGACGAGATGAGCGACACCGACATGGGCGATGGCAGCAACGGCGTTGCTGGCGATACAGGAGCGTCCGCATGATGTGGTACCGCCCCGATGTGTCGCTGGGCAGCAGTCTGGGCACTGCGTCCCGCGCCCACCTCAAGGTGCGTGGCCTGTCCGCCGGCTACGGCCCGGTGCAGGTGCTGCGCAACATCACGCTGGAGGCCAAGCCCGGCCTCACCGTCATTCTGGGGCCCAACGGCGCGGGCAAGACCACGCTGCTGCGCGCGCTCAACGGGCTGATTCCGCGCATGGGCGAGGTGCTGCTGGGCAGCGACGAATTGCCCGAGAAGACGCACGAGATCGTGCGCGCCGGCGTGGCGCTGGTGGCCGAGGGGCGGCAGCTGTTCGCGCAGATGAGCGTCACTGAAAACCTCGAGCTGGGCGGCTGGCTGGTGGACAAAGCCGAGCGCGCGCGCCGCATCGAGCAGGCCTTTGCCGATTTCCCCAAGCTGCGCGAACGTGCGCAACAACTGGCCGGCACCATGAGCGGCGGCGAGCAGCAGATGGTGGCGGTGGCCCGCGCGATGATGAGCGCGCCGCGCCTGCTGATGCTCGATGAGCCCTCGCTGGGCCTGGCGCCCAAGATGGTGGACGAGCTGCTGGCGATCGCGCGCCGCATTGCGGATGCCGGCACCACGGTGCTGATGGTCGAGCAGAACGTCAAGAAGGCGCTGGCCGTGGCCGACCGCGGCTATGTGCTCGAGCGCGGCCAGATCGTGGCCAGCGGTGATGCGCGGCTGCTGGCCCGCTCCACCGTTGTGCGCGAGGCCTACCTGGGTGCCGACAGCGCCGATACCACCGATGCGCGCGATGCGGTGGCGCGGCGCAAGGCGCAGGGCGACTCGGTCAGTACGGTCAGCGCCGCGGCCGCACGCAACGCATCGCGCACGGCCTCATCAACCTGAGTCACGCGCCCCTTCAACGCTCTCCGTTTCTTTTCACGATTCATCCGCACGAGGTGCTGCCATGTCCGACATGTCCATGCTGATCAACGGCCTGAAGGTCACCGCCGAGAAGGGGGCCACCTTCGAGCGGCGCAACCCGCTGGATGGCACCGTGGCCACGCGCGCGCCGGCGGCTTCGCCCAACGACGCGGTGATGGCGGTGGAAGCTGCAGCCGAGGCCTTTCGCACCTGGAGCGAAACCGGCCCGTCCGAGCGCCGCGCGCTGCTGCTCAAAGCCGCCGATGCACTCGAGGCCAAAACACCTGCCTTCATCGAAGCGGTGCCCGCCGAGACCGGTGCCACCGCGATGTGGGCCGGCTTCAACGTGTTTTTGGCGGCGGGGATGATCCGCGAGGCCGCGGCACTCACCACGCAAGTGGCCGGCGAGGTGATCCCGTCTGACATCCCTGGCAGCCTGGCCATGGGCGTGCGCCAGCCCGCGGGCGTGGTGCTGGGGATCGCGCCCTGGAACGCGCCCATCATCCTGGGCGTGCGGGCGATCGCCACGCCGCTGGCCTGCGGCAACACCATCATCCTGAAGGGCAGCGAGAACTGCCCGCGCACGCACCAGCTGATCGTCGAGGCTTTCCAGGACGCGGGCTTTCCGCCCGGCGTGGTGAACTACATCACCAATGCGCCGGCTGATGCGGGCGCGGTGGTCGAGGCGATGGTGGCGCACCCGGCGGTGCGGCGCGTCAACTTTACTGGCAGCACGCGCGTGGGCCGCATCATCGCGATGACCTGCGCCAAGTACCTGAAGCCCGCGGTGCTCGAGCTGGGCGGCAAGGCGCCGCTGGTGGTGCTGGACGACGCCGACCTGGACGAGGCCGTCAGCGGTGCGGCCTTCGGCTGCTTTGCCAACAGCGGCCAGATCTGCATGAGCACCGAGCGGCTGATCGTCGACAACAAGATTGCCGATGAGTTTGTGCGCAAGTTCGCCGACAAGGCCAAGAGCCTGCCGTTGGGTGATCCGCGCAAGCCCGAGCCGGTGGTGCTGGGCAGCGTGATCGGCATGAGCACGGTCGAGCACTGCAATGCGCTGATCGACGATGCGCTGGCCAAGGGCGCCAAGCTGGTGTGTGGCGGCAAGGCCACCAACACGCTGATGCCCGCCACGCTGATCGACCATGTAACGCCTGCGATGCGCATCTACACCGAAGAAACCTTTGGCCCGGTGAAGGCCATCGTGCGCGTGAACGGCGTGGAAGAGGCGGTGGCCTGCGCCAACGACAACGAATACGGCCTGAGCGCCGCGGTGTTTGGCCGCGACATTGCGCGGGCGTACAACGTGGCGCGCAAGATCGACAGCGGCATCTGCCATGTGAACGGCCCCACGGTGCACGACGAGGCGCAGATGCCTTTCGGTGGCGTCAAGGGCTCGGGCCTGGGCCGCTTTGGCGGCAAGGCTGGCATCCACGAGTTCACCGAGCTGCGCTGGATCACGGTGCAGACGCAGCCGCGGCAGTATCCGTTCTGAGCGGAGGCTGGACCGCGCCGGACTGCGCGCGGCGCCCGCGCCGTCTGGCGTCCGGGTTATGTGCAGGGGCAGGCGTTCATCGCGGGCTCTGGGGGCGCGTCAGCGTCTCCATGCGGGCCAGCCAGAGCATCGCCTGCTCGCGGCTGCTGCCGCACATCTCGGCTGACGGCGCCAGGCCGCCGCACACCGCCGGCCGTTCGGGCCGGCCGAAGATCTTGCAGCGCCACTGATCGTCCAGCTGCACGCAAGGCACGCCGGCGGGCTTGCCTTGAGGCATGCCCGGGATCGGGCTGGTGATGGACGGCGCGATGCAGCAGGCGGCGCAGCCGGGGCGGCAGTTCATGGGGGGATTGTGGTGTCGCCGTTCGACAAGCAGGGGGCGGCGATGGGAAAATCGCGGGTTGGCCGCATGCCGTGGCCATTTCACGCACTGCGCAAGAACCCCACTGCCCCATGCTGTATCCGCAGGAATTCGACGTCATCGTTGTCGGCGGTGGCCACGCTGGCACCGAGGCCGCGCTGGCCGCCGCGCGCATGGGCTGCACCACGCTGCTGCTCACGCACAACGTCGAGACGCTGGGCCAGATGAGCTGCAACCCCAGCATCGGCGGCATCGGCAAGGGCCATCTGGTCAAAGAGGTGGACGCACTCGGCGGCGCCATGGGCATCGCCACGGATGAGGGCGGCATCCAGTTCCGCATCCTCAACAGTTCCAAGGGCCCGGCCGTGCGCGCCACCCGCGCCCAGGCCGACCGCATCCTCTACAAGGCGGCCATCCGCCGCCGCCTGGAGAACCAGCCCAACCTGTGGCTGTTCCAGCAGGCGGTGGACGACCTGATGGTGGAAGGCGATGGCGACGGCGCCCGTGTGGTGGGCGCTGTGACGCAAGTGGGCATACGCTTTTGTTCGAGCACGGTGGTGCTGACAGCGGGCACCTTTCTGGACGGCAAGATCCATGTGGGGCTGAACAACTACAGCGCTGGCCGGGCGGGCGACCCGCCGGCCGTCAGCCTGAGCGCGCGGCTGAAAGAACTGAAGCTGCCGCAAGGGCGTCTGAAAACCGGCACGCCGCCGCGGCTGGACGGGCGCAGCATCGATTACGCCAAGTGCATCGAGCAGCCTGGCGACGGCATGACCGAGCGTGGCGTGGCTTGGGTGGACGGCCGCGGCCAGCCCGGCGCGCCCAGCGACACCAACCCGGATGTGCCGGTGTTCAGCTTCATGGGCCACCACCGCCTGCATCCGCAGCAGGTGCCGTGCTGGATCACGCACACCAACGAGCGTACCCACGAGATCATCCGCTCGGGCTTTGACCGCAGCCCCATGTTCACCGGCAAGATCGAGGGCGTGGGCCCGCGGTACTGCCCGAGCGTGGAAGACAAGATCAACCGCTTTGCCGACAAGGACAGCCACCAGATCTTTCTGGAGCCCGAGGGCCTCACCACGCACGAGGTGTACCCCAACGGCATCTCCACCAGCCTGCCGTTTGACGTTCAGTACGCGCTGGTGCGCAGCATGCCGGGCCTGGAGAACGCGCACATCCTGCGCCCGGGCTACGCGATCGAGTACGACTACTTTGACCCGCGCTCGCTCAAAAGCAGCTTTGAGACGCGGCAGATCGGCGGCCTGTTCTTTGCCGGGCAGATCAACGGCACCACCGGCTACGAAGAAGCAGCGGCGCAAGGCCTGTTTGCCGGCATCAACGCCGCGCTGCAGTGCCGCCAGCTGGCGGGGCAGGGCAATGACTTTGGCGGCGCCTGGCTGCCGCGCCGCGACGAAGCCTATCTGGGCGTGCTGGTGGACGACCTGATCACCAAGGGCGTGACCGAGCCCTACCGCATGTTCACCAGCCGGGCCGAGTTCCGCCTGCAGCTGCGCGAAGACAACGCCGACCTGCGCCTGACCGAAGCGGGCCGCCATCTGGGCCTGGTGGACGACGCCCGCTGGGACGCCTTCTGCCGCAAGCGCGACGCGGTTTCACGTGAAACAGAGCGCCTGAAGTCCACCTGGGTGAATCCGCGCAACCTGCCGGCGGCCGAGGCGGTGCGGGTGCTGGGCAAGGAGATCGAGCGCGAATACAACCTGGGCGACCTGCTGCGCCGGCCGGATGTGAGCTACGACGCGCTGATGTCGCTGGACGGCGGCAGGTACGCACCCAAGGCGGCGGATGCGGCTGGGGCGTCGCCCGATGTGGGCGCCGATGCCCGCCCTGTGGTTTCACGTGAAACACTGGGCGACCAGTTCGAGGCGGTGGTGGAGCAGGTGGAGATTGCCGCCAAGTACGCCGGCTACATCGAGCGCCAGAAGACCGAGGTGGAGCGCACGGCCTATTACGAGAACCTGCGGCTGCCGGCCGACCTGGACTACATGCAGGTGGCGGCACTCAGCATCGAGGTGCGGCAAAAGCTCAACAAGCACCGCCCCGACACCCTGGGCCAGGCCTCGCGGATTTCGGGCATCACCCCGGCGGCGATTTCGCTGCTGCTGGTGCACCTGAAGAAAAGCAAGTTCCGCGGCTTTGCCGAGGAAGCCGCGAGCGAGCCCGCTTGACGGCGGGCGTGCCCGGCCCTGGCGTGTGCCGTCGTTGCTGATGCTTGTGCCCCTGCGCCGCGCTCCCTGCCGCTGCACCGGTGGCCGTGCCGGCCGTCGTGCTGGGTGCCCCCGCCGCATCCCTTGCTTGCGCCATGGCTGACTTGCCCCCGGATGTTGCCCGCCTGCGCCCCGAGCTGGAGGCGGGCGCCCGCGCGCTGGGCCTGGCACTCAGCGACGAGCAGACTACACAACTGCTGGCCTACCTGGCGCTGGTGGCCAAGTGGACGCGGGTCTACAACCTGACGGCGGTGCGCGATCCGCAAGAGATGCTGACGCACCACCTGTTGGACAGCCTGGCGGTGGTGGCGCCATTGGGGCGCGAGGCGGCGGCGCTGCGGGCGAGGGCGGCAGACGGTGGGGCCGCCCCTGCACCGAACCCGCTGCGCCTGCTCGATGTGGGCGCCGGCGCCGGCTTGCCCGGCGTGGTGCTGGCCATCTGCTGCCCAGGCGTGGACGTGACCTGCGTGGACACCGTGGCCAAAAAGGCGGCGTTCATCCAGCAGGCGGCGGGCGCATTGCGGCTGCCCAACTTGCACGGCGTGCACTCCCGGGTGGAGCAATTGGCCGGCCCCTTTGACGTGGTGTGCTCACGCGCCTTTGCCTCGCTGGCCGACTTCACCGCCTGGTCCGGTGGGGCGCTGGCGCCCGGCGGCGTGTGGCTGGCGATGAAGGGCAAGCACCCGGCCGACGAGTTGGCCGCCTTGCCGCCCACCGTGTCGGTGTTTCACGTGGAACCACTCACCGTGCCGGGCTTGGACGCCGAGCGCTGCATCGTCTGGATGCGCCGGGCGGTGTAGCCCGGGCGGTACCGCCCCCGCCAGCCCGCCCCGAGCGACAACGCCGCGACCGACAACGCCGCGAACAAGCCGCGCGTCACGCCATCCACCAAGAACAGCGTGCCAACCGCACCAAAAGCCGCACACGCCCCACCGCCACCCGCACCCCGCTCACGTACACTCAAGCCCTCATTTCAGGACCCCCATGTTCGGTATCGCCGACTACGGTGCTTTCGTCGCCACCGTCATCCTTTTCCTGCTGATCCCCGGCCCGGGCAACCTGGCCCTGATCACCTCCACCGGCAAAGGCGGCATCGCGGGCGGGCTGGGCTCCACCTTGGGCGTGATCGCCGGCGACCAGGTGCTGATGTGGGCGGCGGTGGCCGGTGTGGCCACGCTGCTGGCCACCTATCCGGCGGCCTTCAGTGCGGTGCAGTGGGTGGGCGCGGCGTACCTGGCCTGGCTGGGTTTGCGGATGATCACCGCCAAGCCGGGCGAGGCACCCGTCATCAACATCCGTGTGGGCCGCTACTTTCGGCAGAGCCTGATGATCACGCTGCTCAACCCCAAGGCCATCGTGTTCTACATGGCCTTCTTTCCGCTGTTTGTCGATCCGGCGCGGCACCAGGGGCTGCTCACCTTCGGGGTGATGGCGCTCACCATCGCGGTGCTCACCTTCGGCTACGGCCTGGCGGTGACGCTGCTCACGCACTTTCTGGCCGAGCGCATGCGGGCCAATCCGGTGGTCGGCCGCTGGCTCGAGAAGCTGGCCGGTGTGTTCCTGATCGGCTTCGGCGTGAAGCTGGCCCTGTGCACGTGAGCCCATGAAGATTTTGTGCGTCGCCAACCAGAAGGGCGGGGTCGGCAAGACCACCACCACGGTGAACCTGGCCGCCGGCCTGGCCAAGGTGGGCCAGCGGGTGTTGATGATCGACCTGGACCCGCAGGGCAATGCCACCATGGGCTCGGGCATCGACAAGCGCAGCCTGCAGCTCAGCGTGTACGACGTGCTGCTGGAATCGGCCAGCATTGCCGAGGCGGCGGTGGCCGCCGACAAGTGCGGCTACCGGGTGCTGGGCGCCAACCGCGAACTGGCCGGCGCCGAGGTAGAACTGGTGGGGCTGGAGCGGCGCGAAAAGCGGCTCAAGGAAGCCCTGGCCGCGGTGCAGGCCGACTACGACTTTGTGCTGATCGACTGCCCGCCGTCGCTCAGCCTGCTCACGCTCAACGGCCTGTGCAGCGCGCACGGCGTGATCGTGCCGATGCAGTGCGAATACTTTGCGCTCGAGGGCCTGACCGATCTGGTCAACACCATCAAGCAGGTGCATGCCAACCTGAACCGCGACCTGAAGATCATCGGCTTGCTGCGGGTGATGTTCGACCCGCGCATCACGCTGCAGCAGCAGGTGAGCGAGCAGCTCAAGGCGCACTTCAAGGACAAGGTGTTCGACACGGTGATCCCGCGCAACGTGCGGCTGGCCGAGGCGCCCAGCTACGGGCTGCCCGGCGTGGTGTTCGATCCGTCGGCCAAGGGCAGCCAGGCCTTTGTGGACTTTGCCCGAGAGATGGTGCGTCGCATCGACACGATGTGAGCAAACACTGCCGCGCCAAGCCCCATGAAGCCAGCCCATGTGCTCATCCTGCCCGGCTGGCAAAACAGCGGGCCGGGGCACTGGCAGACGCTGTGGCAAGAGCGCCATCATTACAGCCGCGTCGAGCAGCACGACTGGATGCGGCCGCTGCGCGGCGACTGGGTGGCGCGGCTGGAAGACCAGATCATCGATCGCGAAGAGCAGGTGCTGCTGGTGGCGCACAGCCTGGGGTGCGTCCTGGCGGCGGCGTGGGCGGCGCACTCGCGGCATGCGGCGCGCGTCAAGGGCGCGCTGCTGGTGGCGCCCTGCGACACCGAGCGCGACGACCTGCGGCACCTGCTGCATTCATGGGCGCCGATGCCGGTGCAGCGCCTGCCCTTTGCCAGCGTGGTGGTGGCCAGCCGCGACGATCCGTATTGCCGCTTCGAGCGCGCGCGCAGCGTGGCGGCGCAGTGGGGCGCGCAGTTCATCGACCACGGCGCCAGCGGCCACATCAATGCCGAGTCGGGCCTGGGCAGCTGGCCCGAGGGCCATGTGCTGCTGCAAGACCTGATGAGCGGCTGATTTCATTGCACCCCTGAACCTGTCCAACCCATGGTCACCAAAAAACCCAAAGGCCTGGGCCGCGGCCTCGAAGCGCTGCTTGGCCCCAAGATCGACGACGCACCCGCATCGCCCGCCAACCCGGGGCAGCCCGCCTCGCTGCGGCTCGATGACCTGGTGCCTGGCGTGTACCAGCCGCGCACCCGCATGGACGAGGGCGCGCTGTACGAGCTGGCTGAGTCCATCAAGGCGCAGGGCATCATGCAGCCGATCCTGGTGCGGCGCCTGACCGAGGGCCCGAACACCGGCAAGTACGAAATCATCGCGGGCGAGCGGCGCTTTCGGGCGTCGCGTCTGGCCGGGCTGGACAGCGTGCCGGTGCTGGTGCGCGACGTGCCTAACGAGGCGGCCGCCGCGATGGCGCTGATCGAGAACATCCAGCGCGAAGACCTGAACCCGCTGGAAGAGGCGCAGGGCCTGCAGCGGCTGATCAAGGAGTTCGGCCTGACGCACGAGCAGGCCGCGCAGGCGGTGGGCCGCTCGCGCAGCGCGGCGTCCAACCTGCTGCGCCTGTTGAACCTGGCCGATGCGGTGCAGACCATGCTGCTGGCCGGCGATCTGGATATGGGCCATGCCCGCGCCCTGCTGGCGCTGGACCGCGCGGCGCAGATCACCGCCGCCAACCAGATCAGCGCCAAAAAGCTGTCGGTGCGCGAAGCCGAAAGCCTGGTCAAGCGCATCGGCGCCGAATTTGCGCTGGTGTCGCCGCGTCCCAAGAAAGAAAAGTCACGCGACCTGAAGCGGGTCGAGGAAGAGTTGGCGGATCTGCTGGCCGCCGGCGTGGAGGTTCGTGTTAAAAAACGTGTCAAGCGGCATGGTCGTGTCGAGGAGATGGGTGAACTGGCGATCCAGTTCGGCTCGCTCGACGAGCTCAACGGGCTGATCGACCGGCTGCGGCAGACCGGCTGATTTGATTTCAAGGAAGGAGTCCCACATGAACAAGCGTATTCACACCATCATCGCCGCTGCGGCGCTGGCCATCGCAGGCCATCGCAGGCCAAGCCTCGGCGCAAGACCTGGGGCGCGGCTCGGGCCCGGTTACCGGCAGCGCCGGGCCGCAGGGCTCGCAAGGCGCCAGCACCCAGCTCGAGAAGTGCGGCAAGATCCTCGGCACCCTGGCGGTCAATGAACCGCAGGACGCCGTCAGCGCCGCGCTGCGCGGCTACGGCCTCACGTCGCCCACCGGCCTGATCCGGTTGATCATCCAGCAGTCGGGCTGCTTTACCGTGGTGGAGCGCGGCCGCGCGATGCAGAACATCATGCAGGAGCGCGCGCTGGCCGAAAGCGGTCAGCTGCAGGCCGGATCGAACATCGGTCGCGGCCAGCTGGTGGTGGCCGACTTCGTGCTCACGCCCGACGTGGTGTTCAGCAACAACAACGCGGGCGGTGTGGGGGCGGCCATCGGCGGCCTGTTCGGCCCGATCGGTGCCGTCATCGGTGGCGGCCTGCGCTTCAAGCAGGCACAAACCTCGATGCTGGTGGCCGATGCGCGCTCGGGCATCCAGGTGGCGGCGGCTTCGGGCTCGTCGCAAAAGACCGACTTTGCGATCGGCGGCATTCTGGGTGGCGTGGGCGGCGGCCTGGGCCTGGGCGCTTACGAGAACACCGCCGAGGGCAAGGTGGTGTCGGCGTCCTTCCTTGACAACTGGAACCAGATCGTGCGCGCCGTCCGCGACAACCCGTCGCTGGTGCAGTCGCAATCGGCGGCCAGTCAGGCCAACGCCGCGGCCAGCCTGCAGGCCAATGCCGCCGGTGCCGGCGACGTGATGGTGCCGCGCATCGCCGGCGTGCGGGTGCTCAAGACCCCGGCCGACAACGGCGCGCTGCTGGTGCAGCTGGGCCGCAACGACGAAGTGATCTTTGACGGCAAGGAAGAAAACGGCTTCCTCAAGGTCACCACCAGCAACGGCGACGGCTGGGTCAAGAAGACGCTGATGAAGAAGCCCTAAGCTGCACCCGCAGCGCGCGTAGCACCCGCTGCTCCTTCAGCGCCCGCAGCGCGGGTTCGCACAAGCAAAAGGCCACGCACTGCGTGGCCTTTTTGCATGAAGCGCGGCAACCCGTCAGAGCGCGAAGATCTTGCCCGGGTTCATGATGTTCTTCGGGTCGAGTGCGCGCTTGATGGTGCGCATCATGTCCACCGCCGCCGCACCGGCCTCGGTGACGAGGAAGTCCATCTTGTGCAGGCCGATGCCGTGCTCGCCGGTGCAGGTGCCCTCCAGGCTCAGCGCGCGCGCCACCAGCTTGTTGTTCAGCTCTTCGGCGGTGCGGCGCTCGGCCGGATCGTTGGGGTCGATCAAATAGCCGAAGTGGAAGTTGCCGTCGCCCACGTGGCCCACCAGAAAGTACGGGATGCCGCTGGCGTCCACCTCGGCCACCGAGTCCAGCAGGCAGTCGGCCAGGCGCGAGATCGGCACGCAGGTGTCGGTGCTGATGGCGCGGCAGCCCGGGCGGCTTTGGATGGCGGCAAAGTAGGCGTTGTGCCGCGCGGTCCACAGTCGGGTGCGCTCTTCGGGGGTGGTGGCCCACTCGAAATCCTGGCCGCCGAACTCGCGTGCAATCTCTTGTACGGTTTCGGCCTGCTCCTTCACGCCGGCCGGCGAGCCGTGAAACTCCATCAGCAGCATCGCCTCTTCGCGCAGGCCCAGCTTGCTGTGCGCGTTCACCATGCGCACGGTGTTGCTGTCGATCAGTTCCACCCGCGCAATCGGCACGCCCAGCTGGATGGTCTGGATGGTGGTGTGCACCGCGGCCTCGATGCTCGGGAACGAGCAGATGGCGGCCGAAATCGCTTCGGGGATGGGGTAGAGCTTGAGGGTGATTTCGGTGATCACGCCCAGCGTGCCTTCGCTGCCCACCATCAGGCGCGTCAGGTCGTAGCCGGCGCTGGACTTTTTGGCGCGGGTGCCGGTGCGGATCACCTCGCCCGATGCGGTCACCACCTCGAGGCCCAGCACGTTCTCGCGCATGGTGCCGTAGCGCACCGCGTTCGTGCCGCTGGCGCGCGTGGCGCTCATGCCGCCGATGGTGGCGTCCGCGCCCGGGTCGATCGGAAAGAACAGGCCGGTGCTCTTGATCTCTTCATTGAGCTGCTTGCGCGTCACGCCCGCCTGCACCGTCACCGTCAGGTCTTCGGGGTTGATGGACAGCAGCCGGTTCATGCGGCCCAGGTCGATGCTGATGCCGCCCTGCACCGCCAGCAGGTGCCCTTCGAGCGACGAGCCCACACCGAACGGAATCACCGGCGTGTCGTGCTGCGACGCGAGCTTGACCGCATCGGCCACGTCCTGCGTGCACTCGGCAAACACCACTGCGGCGGGCGGCGGCACCTGAAAGGATGACTCATCGCGGCCATGCTGCTCGCGCACCGCCATCGCGGTGGAGCAGTTGTCGCCAAAGCGCGCCTTGAGCGCGTCGATCAGCGCCTGCGGCACCGGCCGCTGCGCGACTTCGGGCACCAGGTGGGTAAGGGTGGCGGGAGCGTTCATGCGCGACTCCGTGAAGGCCGTGGGGAGGATGCGGATTGTAAGGAGCGGGGTGGGGGTGTGCTGCAGCGCTCAACGCAGGGCCTGAGCCCACAGCGACAGGCCGCTGGCCACCAGCAAGGCCAGGATGGCCACGCGGATGCGCTGCGCGGGCAGGCGGTGCGCCAGCGCATGGCCGGCCAGCATCGCTGCGATGGCCGCTGCCAGCAGGGGCAGCATCCAGCGCCACATCACCGGGTCGCTCCAGCGCCCGCTGAGCGCCAGGGTGATGGAGCCGATGCCCGACAGCAGCACCAGGCACATCACGATGGTGGCGCGCAGGCGCTGCCCGTCGGGGATGCGCCGCACCAGATGGCTGACCACCACCGGCCCCGAGGTGCCGAACAGCACCTCGATCACGCCGGCCAGCGCGCCACTGGCGGGGGCGGATGCAAAGACGCCCGAGGCCACCGTGGCGACGCCGGCGGCGGCACTGCCGGATGCTGGCCGCCGCAGCGCCAGCAAGCCGCGCAGCCCCACCCAGATCACGTAGGCGCCCAGCGCCGCCACCAGCCAGCGGCTGTCCTTCACCCCGGGCAGCATCAGCAGCAAGGCGCCCGCCGCGCAGCCCACCACGATCCACGGCAGCAAGCGGCGCAGCAGCGGCGCGTCCACCAGCGAACGGTTGAGCCCGCCCAGCAGCAGGCTGCCCACGAAGTCCAGCAGGATCACCAGGGGCACCACGCGCTCCAGCGGCCACACCCAGCTGAGCAGGGGCACAATCACGAGCGCGGAGCCAAAGCCGGTGACCCCGAGCACGAAGAAGCCCGCCGCGATCACGGCAGGGACGAAGACGATGTCGGGCATGGGCGGCAGCGCAGTTCACCCGACCATACCGCATCGAACCAAGGACCTTCGCATGGGCAACCGCCTCACCCAGATCGCCACCCGCACCGGGGACGCCGGCACCACCGGCCTGGGCGACAACAGCCGCGTTTCCAAGAACAGCCTGCGGGTGCACGCCATGGGCGATGTGGACGAGCTGAACTCCAGCATCGGCGTGCTGCTGTGCGAGGACATGCCCGCCGATGTGCGCGAGCTGCTGGTGGAGATCCAGCACCAGCTGTTCAACCTGGGCGGCGAGCTGTCCATCCCCGGCTTCGAGCTGCTCAAGCCCGAGGCGGTGCTGGCGCTGGACGATGCGCTGGCGCGCTACAACGCGCAGTTGCCCATCCTGAAAGAGTTCATCCTGCCCGCGGGCAGCCGCGCCGCGGCGCTGGCCCACATCTGCCGCACCGTGGCGCGCCGCGCCGAGCGCGCGGTGGTGGCGCTGGGCAACGAAGAGGCCATCAAGGAAGCGCCGCGCCAGTACCTGAACCGCCTGAGCGATTTGATGTTCGTGCTGGCGCGGGTGCTCAACCGCATGAACGGCGGCGATGACGTGTACTGGCGCAGCGAGCGCTTGAAGCGCGACGCCTAAAGCGCGACGTTTTTGCCGCGAAGCCTTGGCCGCGCTGCCGGTCAGCGCTGGGCGTCGGCCAGGATGGCCATCGTGATGCGCGACACGCAGGTCAGCTCGCCGGCGTCGTTGTGCATCTCGATCTGCCACACGTGGGTGCTGCGCCCCATGTGCACCGGCCGCGCGATGCCGGTCACCCAGCCGCTGGCGGTGGCCTTGATGTGGTTGGCGTTGATGTCCAGCCCCACCGCGCGATGGCCCGGCGGGCAACTGTAGGCCGCGCCGCACGAGCCCAGCGTTTCGGCCAGCACCACGCTCACGCCGCCGTGCAGGATGCCGTAGGGCTGGCGGGTGCGCTCGTCCACCGGCACGCGGGCGCGGATGAAGTCATCGCCCACCTCCAGAAACTCGATGCCCAGATGGCCAGGCGCGGTGCCCACATGCACGCGGCTGAGCGATTCGACGCTGACGGGTTTCTTCCAGATCGGCATGCGGCAAGGGTAGCGCAGGCGCGTGCGGGCGGTGTGTCGCAGGTGTCGCACACATCGCACAATGAGCGGCATGAACACGACCGCACCGCCCGCACTGCTCCAAGGCACCGCCCCCGCCGTGCCGCTGATCACGCTGTACCGCCAGTGGCTGCGCGAGCAGCGCGGCCTGCACTTCGACAGCTACGACGCGCTGTGGCAATGGTCGGTGGATGACCTGAACGCCTACTGGCAAAGCATCTGGGACTACTTCGACTTGCAGTCGCCCACGCCGCACACGGCGGTGCTGGCTGACAACGTGATGCCGGGCGCAAGCTGGTTCCCGGGCGCGCAGGTGAACGTGGTGCAGCAGGCGCTGCGGCATGTGCAGCCCGCGCACGCAGCGGGGCTGATGGCGCTGGTCAGCCGCAACGAGCGCGGTCAGCACCGCGAACTGTCGTGGCCCGAGCTGCGGCAGCAGGTGGCGTCGATGGCGCTGCACCTCAAGGCGCAAGGCGTGCAGCCCGGCGACCGCGTGGCCGCCTACCTGCCCAACATCCCCGAGACCATCGTCGCCTTCTTTGCGGTGGCCAGCATCGGCGCGGTGTGGAGCGTGTGCGCGCCCGACATGGGCACCGCCGCCGTGCTGGATCGCTTCAAGCAGATTGAACCCAAGGTGCTGATTGCCTGTGATGGCGTCACCTACGGCGGGCGCGACTTCGACCGTTGCGCCGTGGTGGCCGAGCTGCGCGCTGCGCTGCCCAGCGTGCAGCATGTGGTGGTGCACCGCAACCTGGGTGCACCAGGCGCGCCGGAGGCATCGCTGGCCTTGCTGCAGCCCTTTACGCCCATGGAGGCCACTACCGCGCGCGACGATGCCGAGGTAGCGGCCTTCGAGCCGATGCGGCTGCCGTTCGATCATCCGCTGTGGATCGTCTATTCCAGCGGCACCACCGGCCTGCCCAAGCCCATCGTGCACGGCCATGGCGGCACGCTGATCGTGATGATGGCGCAGCTGGGGCTGCAGCACGACATCGGCTGCAGCTACCGCGCCAACAACTTCGGCGAGCGCTTTCACTGGTACAGCTCCACCGGTTGGATCATGTGGAACGCGCAGATGGGCGGCCTGCTGCTGGGCGCCACCTGCTGCCTGTTCGACGGCAACCCCGGCGGCACCAAAGACCGGCCCGACTGGACCACGCTGTGGCGCTTTGCTGCCGATGTGGGTGTCACCTGGTTCGGCGCCGGCGCGGCCTTCTACGCCAACTGCCTGAAGGCGGGCGTGGATCTGTCCGCCTTGCCCGCGCTGGCCCGCGTGCGCGCGCTGGGCACCACCGGATCACCGCTGAGTGAAGACGCGCAGCGATGGGGGACGGCGCAGTTTGAGCGGCTCGGCGTCAAGGACATCTGGTGGCTCAATATCAGCGGCGGCACCGACTTTGCCGGCGCCTTCATTGGCGGCAACCGCGAGCTGCCGCAGGTGCCCGGCGAAATGCAGTGCCGCCTGCTGGGCTCGCGCGTTGAGTCGTGGAACGAGCAGGGCGAGCCGGTGATGGACGCGGTGGGCGAGCTGGTGTGTACCCAGCCCATGCCGTCGATGCCGCTGTACTTCTGGAACGACGCGGGCGGCAAGCGCTACCTCTCCAGCTACTTCGACATGTACCCCGACGGGCACGGCCGCCACGGCGGACGCGGCGGCGTGTGGCGGCACGGCGACTGGCTGCGCATCACGCCGCGCGGCAGCTGCATCATCTACGGCCGCAGCGACGCCACCATCAACCGGCATGGCCTGCGCATGGGCACCAGCGAGCTGTACAGCGCGGTCGAGGCGCTGCCCGAGGTGCTGGATTCGATGGTGGTTGACCTCGAATACCTGGGCCGCGACAGCTGGATGCCGCTGTTCGTGGTGCTGCGCGAAGGCCACACGCTGGACGACGCGATGAAGAAGCGCATCAGCGACGCCATCCGCACTGCGTTAAGCCCGCGCTTCATCCCCGACGAGATCGTGCAGGTGGCCGAGGTGCCGCGCACCTTGTCCGGCAAGAAGCAGGAGCTGCCGATCAAGAAGCTGATGCTGGGCCAGCCGCTGGAGAAGGTGCTGAACAAGGACGCGATGGCCAACCCGGGCTGCCTGGATTGGTACGTGGGGTTTGCGCAGGCGCATTTGAAGCGACAAGCGGCGTAGGTGCAGCGCGTCAACACATCGCATTCGGGGGTTCAACCATGACACGACAACTCATTTCATCCGGCTCACCCTTTGAAGAGCAGATCGCGTATTCGCGCGCGGTTGTGCAGGGGGATTGGGTGTTCGTCTCGGGGACCACAGGCTTCGACTACAAGACCATGTCGATTTCGACCCAGGTCGAAGAGCAGGCGAGACAGTGCTTTGACAATATTTCTGCGGCCCTGCAAAGCGCGGGCAGTTCGCTGGCCGATGTGGTACGGGTGCACTACATCCTGCCGAACGGCGACGACTTCGAAAAGTGCTGGCCGGTGTTGCGCGAATATCTGGGAAGCGTGCGACCTGCAGCCACCATGCTATGCGCGAAGCTGCTGGATCCGCGCATGTTGATCGAAATAGAAGTGACGGCGATGCGGGGACGCTCTGACAGCGCTTCATAGTCGCCGGCGCCCGGCACATGCCGTGCCAACGGCTGGCTCACCGCCCCCTCACCTCCGATTCACCAACACAATCCCCACGGCCACACCGACCAGCGCGACCATGAGCTGCAGGGTGAGCGGTTCGCCCAGCAGCGCCACGCCCAGCACCAGCGCGAACACCGGCGTGAGGAAGGTGAAGGACGACATGCGCGTGGCCGGGTAGTGCCGCAGCAGCCACATCCACGCAAGGTAGCTGGCAAAGGCGCCCACCACCGTCTGCAGCACGATCGAGCCCCAGGCCCAGGCCGGGTAGTGCAGCGACCAGCGTTCGCCCAGCGCCAGCGAGATGACTGGCGCCACTGCGGTGGTGACAGCCACTTGATAGAACAGCGTCTTCTCGGCGCTGGCGGTGGTCAGCTTGCTGGCGCGGATCACCAGCGTGGTCAGGCCCCACAGCGTGCCGGCCGCCAGGGCCAGTGCGTCGCCGCGCAGCTGGTTGGGGCCGGCCGGCTTGCCAGTGAAGCCCTCGCTGAAGGCAAAGGCCACGGCCGAGAACGCGATCACCAGCCCCACCCACTGCACGCGCACCAGCCGCTCGGTGGGCACCACGCGCGGCACCAGCAGCGCCACCACGAAGGGCGAGGTGTACAGGAACACGGTGAGCCGCGACGCGGTGGTGTCGCGCAGGCCCAGGTAGATGCAGGTGAATTCGGCGGCAAACAGCACGCCTGCCAGCAGGCCCGCGCCAAGCGTGCCGTCGCGCTCGAACAGCTTGACGCCGCGCCAGAGGCACCACAGCCACAGCAGCGCGGTGGCCCCCGCAAAGCGCAGCGTGGCCTGCCACAGCGGCGGCACCTCGGCCACCGTGGTCTTGATCAGGATCTGCTGAAAACCCCAGAACACGCAGCAGGCCAGCAGCAGCGTGATCGCGAGCGTGTCGAGCTGGGTTTTGCGTTCGGTCATCGTCAGGCGCGGATGGTAGCGCCCGGCTGGCTGAGCTTTTGCAGCAGGCGGCGCAGGGCGGCCTTCTCGGCCGAGCCCAGCGTGCGCAGGATGCGCGCCTCGTGTGCGCGTGCTGCGGCCACCAGCGGCCGCACCTTGCGCTTGCCCGCGGCGCTGGCGGCCACCAGCGTGCGCCGCTGGTCGGCCGGGTCGGCCAGCAGATCGACCCAGCCCTGCTCGGCCATGCGCTGCACCAGCTTGGTCATCGTGGGCTGCTTGCTCAGCACCTCGCGCGCGAGCTCGCTCACCGTCAGCGGCGCGCCGTCGTGCAGCGTGGCCAGCACCCGCCATTCGATGCTCGACAAGCCGGCGGCGCGCACCTGCGCATCAAAGTCCTTGTACAGCGCGTGATTGGCCTGACCGAGCAGGTAGCCGAGGTAGTCGTCGACGAAACGTTCGGGCCTTGGGGCGGCCCGGCGGCGCTCGGTGCTGTCGCTCACAGCGGATGTTCGGTGTAGAACTTGCCGCCGTGGTACAGCAGCGGCGAGGCGCCTTCGCGGTGGCTGCAGCGCTCAACTTCGCCGACAAAGATGACGTGGTCGCCCTCGTCGTAGCGGCTGCGGTTGAAGCATTCAAAGCTGGCCACCGTGCCGCTGAGCAGCGGCGCGCCCGCGATGCCTTCGCTGAAGGCCACGCCCGCCCAGCGGTCGGCGCCCTTGGCGGCAAAGCGCTCGGCCAGGTTGCGCTGGTCGGCCGCCAGGATGTTGATCGCGTAGTGCGTGCCCGCGCTCATGGCGGGCATCGAGCCGGCGTGGCGCGACAGGCTCCACAGCACCAGTGGCGGCTCCAGCGACACCGAATTGAACGAGTTGGCGGTCAGCCCCACGAGCGATCCATCAGCGGCGCGCGCGGTGACGATGGTCACGCCGGTGGCAAACATGCCCAGCGCCTTGCGGAACTGCGGCGTGGTGAAGACGGGAGGCTGGGCGCGACGGGGCGGGGTCATGGGCTTTGGATCATGCGGCGACCATGCCTGCTGCGCAGACTGGAATTGCATGAAATTTCATGAATAATAGCCCCAAGCGCCGCCGGTTGCACGCCGGCGCACCATGGGCCCAGCCGGTGCCGGGCCACCCAAGGACGCCGCATGCTGCAGGAACGAATCGAGCCCGCCTGGATTTCCGCGTTTGAGACGGTGCTGCGCCGCTGCGCGCTGCAGCCTGGCGACACGGTCTGCATCCTGAGCGAAAGCCAAAGCCGCCCGGTGCTGCCCGAGCTGGCCGACCAGGCAGCCGCACGCATCGGCGCGCAGGCCTTCCACTTGCGCTTGCCCAGCGCCTTTGAAAGCACGCAACCCGTCACCCGCTCCACCGGTGCGTCGGCGGTGCTGCGCCAGATCGGCCCGGTGGTGCAGGCGCTCGCGTCCAGCACGCTGGTGGTGGACTGCACGGTGGAGGGCCTGATGCACGCGCCCGAACTGCCAGCCATCCTGAAAGGCGGCGCGCGCGTCGTCTATGTCAGCAACGAACACCCCGAGGCGTTGGCGCGCCTGCTGCCCGACGAGCACACCGAGGCGCTGGTGAAAGACCACGTCAAGCGCCTGCGCGCGGCCCGGCAGATGCGCGTCACGTCCGCCGCGGGCACCGATCTCCGCATCGCGCTGCAGGGCGCGGTGGCCGGCGGCAACTGGGGCTACACCACGCGCCCCGGCACGATGACGCACTGGCCCGGCGGGCTGGCGCTGGCCTTTCCGGCCGCGCACAGCGTCAACGGCACGCTGGTGCTGGCCGAGGGGGATGTCAACCTCACCTTCAAGCGCTACATCGAGCGGCCGATCACGCTGACGATCGAAGACGACCACATCACCCGCATCGACGGCACGGGTGTGGACGCCGAGCTGATGCGCAGCTACATCGCGGCCTGGGCGCGCGACGCGCACGACCGTGCCGCCTATGCCGTGAGCCACGTGGGCTATGGCCTGAACCACGCCGCGCGCTGGGACAGCATGGCGCTGTACGACAAGCGCGACTTCAACGGCACCGAGCTGCGTGCCTTTGCCGGCAACTTTCTCTACAGCACCGGCGCCAACGAAACCGCGGGCCGCTACACCGCGGGCCACTTCGACCTGCCGCTGCGCGGCTGCACCGTGATGCTGGACGACGTGCCGGTCGTGCGCGACGGCGCGGTGGTGTCATGACATCGGCGCCATGACGACGGTCCCCCACTTCACGGCGCTGGGCTCTGGGCCCACGGTGCTGATGCTGCACGGCATCGGCGGCGGCCACCTGGCGTTTGCGCCGCAGGTCGAAACGCTGGCCTCGCAGGGCTACCGCGCCGTGGCATGGGACATGCCGGGCTATGGGCATAGCGCCCCGATCGAGCCCTACACCTTCATGGGCCTGGCGCAAAGCTGCATTGCGCTGATCGACAGCCTCAAGTGCGGCGACGTGGTCTTGCTCGGCCACAGCATGGGCGGCATGGTGGCGCAAGAGGTGGTGGCGCGCCGGCCCGATCTGGTCAGCAAGCTGGTGCTGTGCGGCACCTCGGCGGTGTTCGGGCGCAAGGCCGACGGCCAGGCCAGCGACGCGAAGGCGCAGGAGTGGCAACGCAACTTTGTGCAGTCGCGCACCGCGCCGCTGGGCGCGGGCCAGAGCATGGAGCAACTGGCGCAGACGCTAGTGCCGCAGATGGTGGGCCCGGCCGCCTTGCCCGAGGGCGTCAAGCTGGCCACGCACTGCATGTCGCAGATCCATCCGTCCACCTACCGCCGTGCGCTGCAGGCGCTGGTGACCTTCGACCGCAGCGACACCCTGTCGCGCATCCATGTGCCCACGCTGCTGGTGGCCGGCGAGGTCGACCGCAACGCGCCGCCGTCGGTGATGAAGAAGATGGCCGAGGCCATCCGCAGCAGCACCTATCACGAGATGAAGGGCATCGGCCACCTGATGAACCTCGAAGCGCCCGATGCGTTCGATGGCGTCATCCTCAACTTTCTTGCGCTGCCGCGCATCCTGCATTGACCGAACCGTTGACCGCAGTACCCAAGGAGCGTTCCATGGACCACGCCATTCCCGCCTCGGCCGCGCTGGGCTTCACGCCCGCCGTCGGCGACATGTCGTTCACGCCGAAGCAGCGCTCGCTGCTGTCGCTGGCCAGCGAGCTCGGGCGCACGAAGTTCGCACCGCGTGCGCCGCAGTGGGACGCCAGCGCGAGCTTTCCGTTTGCCAATTACGACGACCTGCGTGACGCCGGCCTGCTGCGCCTGTGCGTACCCGAAGCGCATGGCGGCCTGGGTGCCGACTACCCCACCTACATGATGCTGGCCGCCGAAATCGGCCGCCACTGCGGCGCCACCGCGCTGACGTGGAACATGCACATCTGCTCGACCATGTGGACGGGCGTGCTGGCCGACGGCATTCCGATGAGCGACGAGCAGCGCGCCGAGCACGCGCGTCGCCGCACGCTGCACTTTGACCGCATCGTGAAGGACGGCGCCATCTACGCCCAGCCCTTCAGCGAAGGCACCGCCGCCGCTGCGGGCCGCGCGCCGTTCGGCACCAGTGCGCGCAAGGAGGTGCGCAACGGCGTGAGTGGCTGGCTGATCAACGGCCGCAAGATCTGGGCGTCCCTTTCCGGTGCAGCCCACTACTACGGCATCCTGTGCACCGAAGACAAGGGCGACGAAAAACCCGATGCGCGCGACACGCTGTACATCGCGGTGCCGGCCAACAGCGAAGGCCTGTCCATCAGCGGCGACTGGGACCCGCTGGGCATGCGCGGCACCGTCAGCCGCAACCTCACCTTCAAGGACGTGTTCGTTGCAGATGACGAGCAGCTGATGCCGCGCGGCGTGTACTTCAAGGGGGCGCAAACCTGGCCCGCGATGTTCTTCACGCTGGCGCCCACCTACCTGGGCGTGGCCAACGCGGCGTACGACTTCACGGTGAAGTACCTGCGCGGCGAGGTGGAGGGCGAACCACCGGTCAAGCGCCGGCAGTTCCCCACCAAACAGATTGCGGTGGCGCAGATGCGCATTCAGCTCGAGAGCATGCGCAGCCTGTTCACCCGCGCCATCCTCGAGGCCAAGCCCAACCCCAGCAAGGACGAGAAGCTGCGCCTGTACGCGGCGCACTACAGCATCATGGAAGGCGCCAACGACATCGCGCGCCTGGCCATCCGCACCTGCGGCGGGCAGAGCATGCTCAAGCACCTGCCGCTGGAGCGCCTGTACCGCGACAGCCGCTGCGGCGCGTTGATGCTGCCCTGGACGGCCGAGCTCATCCTCGACCGCATGGGCCGCGAGACGCTGTACGAGCCGGGCGAGAAGGACGACTGAGCGCCCGCCGCGCAACCCCGGCCCCGGCGCACCGGGGTGATTCCCGAGTGACAGGCGGGCCCGGCGCACCGCTGCTATCGTCGGCGCATGACCGATACGGCGGCTGTGGCCGACGCCCATTTCTACGAGCCACGCCAAGGCCACGGCCTGGCGCACGACCCCTTCAACGCCATCGTCGGCCCGCGGCCGATCGGCTGGGTGTCCACGCTCGGCCGCGACGGCATCGCCAACCTGGCGCCGTACAGCTTTTTCAACGCCTTCAACTACGTGCCGCCGCTGGTGGGCTTTTCCAGCATCGGCTACAAGGATTCGGTGCGCAACGCCATCGACACTGGCGAGTTCGCGTGGAACCTGGTCACGCGCGATCTGGCCGAGGCGATGAACGCCAGCTGCGCCCATGTGCCGCCCGATGTGGACGAGTTCGATCTGGCAGGCTTGGCCAAGGCGCCGTCGCGCGTGATCCGCGCGCCGCGCGTGGCGCAGGCCAAGGTGAGCTTTGAATGCCGCGTCACGCAGACGCTGCAACTGCAGGGTGCCGACGGGCAGAAGGTCGACACCTGGTTCGTGTTTGGCGAGGTGGTGGGCGTGCACATCGATCGCGCGCTGATTCGCGACGGCATCTACGACACCGCCCACGCCGGCCATGTGCTGCGCGGCGGCGGACCGGCCGACTACTTCACCATCGGGCCCGAACAGCTGTTCCGCATGTTCCGCCCGCGTTGATTCACCGCATTCCCCAAGGAGACCGACATGACCGATTTGTCCGACGTTCAGCACCTGGCCACGCGCTTTGGCAGCGGCCGCTCGGTGCCGCGCATCGAGGACGACGGCCTGCTCAAGGGCGTGGGCCAGTACACCGACGATGTGCAGGTGCAGGGCGTGCTGAGCCTGTACTTCGTGCGTTCGCCGTATCCGCATGCGCGCATCATGTCCATCGACACGGCGGGCGCCAAGGCCATGCCGGGCGTGGTGGCCATCTACACCGGGGACGAGCTGGTGGCAGCAGGCGTCAAGCCGATTCCGTCGCACCCGGCCTTCAAGCGCGCCGATGGCTCGCCGCTGGCCACGCCGCCGCGCCGCGCGCTGGCGCACGAGCGCGTGCGCTTTGTCGGCGAGCCGGTGGCGATGGTGATTGCGCAGACGCTGCAGCAGGCCAAGGACGCCGCCGGAGCGGTGTTCGTTGAATACGAAGAAGTGCCGCATGTGGTGGATGTGTGTTCGGCCACCGCGCCCGGTGCGCCGGCCATCGTCGACGCCGCGCCCGACAACATTGCCGCCGAAATGCGCCACGGCAAGGCGGCCGAATGCGATGCCGCCTTTGCGCAGGCCGCGCATATGGTCTCGCTCGACATCCACAACCAGCGCCTGGCTGCGCTCAGCATCGAGCCGCGCTCGGTGCTGGCCTGGATCGCCGACGACGGGCGCCTGACGCTGCGCATGAGCTCGCAAATGCCCAGCGGCATCCGCAATTCGCTGTGCAACGACATCCTGGGCATCCCGAAGGACAAGGTGCGCGTGACGGTGGGCGACGTGGGTGGCGGCTTCGGCATGAAGACCGGCATCTACCCCGAAGACGCGGCGGTGGCCTATGCCTCGTGGACGCTGCAAAAGCCCATCAAGTGGATCGCCGAGCGCAGCGAAGAATTTTTGTCCACCCAGCACGGCCGCGACCTGACCAGCCACCTGGAGATGGCGCTGGACGCGCAGGGCAAGATCCTCGGCCTGCGGGTGCGCTCGCTGGGCAACGTGGGCGCCTACGCCATTGCCACCGGCACCGCCATCTTTCTGATGATCGGCCCCTGGGTGCAGACCAGCGTGTACCACGTGCCGGTGATCGACTTCCACCAGAAGGCGGTGCTCACCAACACCATGCCCACCAGCGCCTACCGCGGCGCGGGCCGGCCCGAGGCCATTCACAACATGGAGCGGCTGATGGACGAGGCCGCGCGCGTCACCGGCATCGACCGCATCACCCTGCGCCGGCGTAACTTCATCCGCCCCGAGCAGATGCCCTACAAAAACCCGATGAACCAGACCTACGACACCGGTCAGTTCGAGAAGGTGATGGACGCTGCGCTGGCGCAGGCCGACTGGGCGGGCTTTGATGCGCGGGCCGCGGCCAGCAAGGCGCAGGGCAAGTGGCGCGGCCTGGGCATCTCGACCTTTCTGGAGTGGACCGGCGGCAACGTGCTGGAAGAGCGCGTGACGGTGACGGTGCTGGCCGACGGCGTGATCGAGGTGTTCTCGGCCGTCAACCAGATGGGCCAGGGCATTGCCACCACGCTGGCGCAACTGGTGGTGGACGCCTTTGGCGTGCCGATGGAGCAGGTGCGCGTGGTGCTGGGTGACACCGACCGCGGCGACGGCTTCGGCAGTGCGGGCTCGCGCTCGATCTTCACCGGCGGCTCGTCCATCCGCGTGGGCTCCGAGCGCATGGTCGACCATGCGCGCGCGCTTGCCGCCAAAGAGCTCGAGGCCGCAGTGGAAGACATCGACTACAAGGCCGGCCGCTACACGGTCAAGGGCACCGATGTGGGCATCAGCATCTTCGACGTGGCGGCCCGGCAGGACGGCCAGCGCATCGACCTGGAGAACACTACCACCGCCAGCGGCCCGACCTGGCCCAACGGCTGCCACATCAGCGAGGTCGAGATCGACCCGGCCACCGGCGTGGTCGAGGTGGTGCGCTACAGCAGCGTGAACGACGTGGGCCGCGTGATCAATCCGATGATCGTGCGCGGCCAGCTCGATGGCGGCGCGCTGCAGGGCATCGGCCAGGCGCTGTGCGAGCAGGTGGTGTACGACCGCGACAGCGGCCAGCTGCTCACCGGCAGCCTGATGGACTACGTGGCGCCGCGCGCCGACAACATCGCCTGTGAGTTCGTCACCGAGATGGATCAGGACACGCCTTGCAAAAACAACGTGCTGGGCGTCAAGGGCGTGGGCGAGCTGGGCACCATCGGCGCCACGCCGTCCATCGTCAACGCGGTGGCCGACGCGCTGGCCCGCTCCGGCCGCGCCGAGCTGAGTCCCGCGCTGCAGATGCCGCTGACACCAGACCGCCTGTGGGGAGCGATCCACAAACAGTGAGCGCATGCTCACTTGAGGGGCGGGCAGGGTGAACGGAAAGCCCAGACTGCTTGACGGTGGCCCGGGGTCATCGCATGCCGCACTAGCGCGACTGACCGGTCATAAATTAAACTGACCGTGTTGTAACGAGCCTTGTGCTGGAGTCGACGGCCATGGATGTCCGAGTCACCCCCCCTGTCAAAGTGTCTTTCAAGGAGCAAATGCTCCAGGCGCGCGAAGACGCCATCGTCCAGACCGTCAACCGGTTCCTGGCCGAAAAAGGCTTTGATGCGATGACCGTCGACGAAGTGGCGGCGGCGGTCGGCATCGCCAAGGCCAGCCTGTACAAGCACTTCCCCAGCAAGGAAGACCTGGCCGCTGCGGCCATGGTGCGGGTGATGCGCCGCGCGCAGGACTTTCTGGACACGCTGCCCGAAGACCGCGCGCCGCTGGACAAGCTGCGCGACGTGGCCCGCTGGACGATGCAGGTGCAGCTGGCCGGCGAAATGCCCTCGCTGCCCAGCCAGAACTCCTCGTTGCGCGCCACCCTGATTAGCAACCGCGACTACATGGATGGCCTGATGGACGTGAGCGACCGTCTGGGCGAGTGGATCGAGGCTGCGCAGGCCGCTGGTCACATCAACCCGCAGTTGCCGGCAGTGGCCGTGCTCTACACCCTGTTTGCGCGCGCCTGTGATCCGGTGCTCGAGTTCCTGAAGGCCGGCGGCCAGCACAGCGACGAGCAGATCATCGATCTGGTGATGAGCACCTGCTTTGACGGGTTGAACACGCGCAAGTGAGGGCGCGTCGCGGCTGGGGCGCAAGTGGCCCCACGCGGCTGGTCACACCTCTACCAGCCGCTGCGGATCAAATGCCGCCTGCTCACCCTTGACCGCATAGCCCAGCGGGTTGGCCACCACCCGGCAATCACCCATGCGGTAATCGCTTGGGTAATGCAGGTGGCCATGCAGCCACAGCTGCACCCCGTGCGACGCATCGTCCAGCGCATTGCAGAAGCCGGCCGTGCCCGGCACCAGGCCGTAGCGCGGATCGGCGCTGCGCAGGCTGGGCGCAAAGTGCGTCACCACCACCGTGGGGCCGGCAAAGGGCTGGGCCAGTGCCTCGCGCAGCCATTGCTGGCACAGCAGCGCTTGTTCGCGCACCTGCGCGGCCAGCCACGGTGCGCCGCCGCGGGTGCTGCCGGTCTTGCGCAGGTAAAAGTCGGCAGCACGAAAGGCCTTGTCGCGCGCCTTGAGCTGCTGCGCGGGCGGCGCCTGCAGCGCCAGCGCGTCAAAGTCGCTCCACAGCGTGGTGCCGACAAAGCGCACGCCGCCGATCACGTGCACCTCGCGCTCCAGCCAGGTGATGCCCAGCCGGTGGCACACCTCGCGCAGCCGGGCATGCGCGTCGTCCACATCCAGCGCGTCGTACTCGTGGTTGCCCGGCACAAACAGCACCGGCACGGGCCAGCCGTGGCGCGGCGAACAGCGCGCCAGGCCGAAGTCGGCGTCATCGAGCCGGCTGCCCTGCTGGTACGAGCCAATGTCGCCCGCCAGCACCAGCACGTCGGCGCCGGGCGCCGGCGCGATCTGCAAGGCAGGGTGCACCTCAAGGTGCAGGTCGCTCAGCAGCTGGATCTTCACTGCGCCATCAGCGCAGCTGCGCGAAGTAGTGCGCCATGTCGGCGATGTCGCGGTCACTGAAGCCGCGCAGCACGCCGTTCATCATCGTGTCGCGGCCTTGCGCCTTGTTGTCGCGGAACTCGCGCATGGATTGCACCAGGTAGTCCTCGCGCTGGGCCGCCAGGCGCGGCATCTGCTGCTGGCCTGCGTAGCTGGGCAGGTGGCAGGTGCCGCACAGCGCACGCGAGGCGATCGCCTCGCCCCGCTTGAAGGCCGCATCGTCGCGCGGCGCCTCGGCCGCGCGTGCCTTCTGGCGGCTGAAGTGATCGGATAGCGCCACGATCTCGGCATCGCTCACGCCGTCCAGCAGCCCCTTCATTGCGGGGATCTGCCGCAGGCCCTCGCGGATCAGGATCAGCGTGTTTTCCAGGAACACCTTGGGCTGCCCGGCCAGCGATGGGCTGAGCGCGAGCGCTGAATTGCCATCGACACCATGGCAGGCGCCGCACAGGGCCAGACGCTCCGGCGCCACTGCCTGCGCGGGCGGCGTTTGCGCGCGGGCCTGCAGGCAGGCCGCCAGCGACAGCGTCGTCAGAAAAAAGGCCACCGCCTTGCGGGCGGTGGCCTGTCGGCCACGTGGGGGCATGCTCAGCGTGCGTAGCTCACGCGGTAGATGGCGCCCAACTGCTCATCCGAGATCAGCAGCGAACCATCGGGCTGCTGGTGGATGTAGGCCGGGCGGCCATTGAAGCTGTCGTCCGGATTCAGGAAGCCGGTGAGGAAGGGCGTGATCTTGGCGTTGCGGCCATCGGCATCGGCCGTGACAGCCACCACATCGAAGCCCAGCTTCTTGCTGCGGTTCCACGAACCCTTGCGCGCAATGAACATCGCGTTCTTGTACTCGGCAGGGAACATGTTGCCGGTGTAGAACTTGATGCCCATCACGGCGGCATGCGGGCCCATGTTGGCCACCGGCAGCGTCACGCCGGCGCAGGGGTTGGCCTTGACGATGTCGCGATCGGGCACACCGCTGGCGTGGCAGTACGGGAAGCCGAAGTTCAGGCCCACCTTGCTCATGCGGTTGAGCTCGTCGTCGGGCGTGTCGTCGCCCATCCAGTCGCGGCCGTGGTCGGTGAACCACAGCTCCTTGGTGACCGGGTGCCAGTCAAAGCCCACGGTGTTGCGCACGCCGCGTGCGATCACTTCCATGCCCGAGCCGTCGGCGTTGTAGCGGCGGATCTGCGCGTATTCCTGTCCCGGCAGGCAGATGTTGCACGGCGCACCGAAGGGCACATACAGCTTGCCGTCCGGACCGAAGGCCACGTACTTCCAGTTGTGGTGCTGCTCGGGCGGCAGGTTGAAGGCCTTGGTCATGTCCACCGGCGCTACGTTGGGGTTGGTGGCGATGTTGTCAAAGCGCAGCACCTTGTCGATGGCAACCACGAACAGCGGGTTCCCGCGCACCGCCACGCCCGCGGGCTGGGTGAGCTTGTCGATCACGGTGCGCACGCTGCGCTGGCCGCCGTTGTCGGTGATCTCGTACACACGGCCGATGCCGCGGGTGCCCACGTAGATCTTGCCGTTGTCGGCGCGCGCCATGGCGCGGCCGCCCGGCAGGCCATGGGCCCACAGCTCGAGCTTGAAGCCGGCCGGCACCTTCAGGCGGTTCAGCGGAATCTGGTCGGGCGGCGTGACGGTCAGGCGGCCTGCCAGCGGCGCCAGCGTGCTGCCGGCCTGGTCGGGCGTGCGGCCCTGCTGCCAGGCCTGTTGCACCGGTGCGCTGACGACCGGCGAGACGGTGGGCGGTGCGGGCGGCTGCGATGCGCAGCCGGCCACGATGGCCGACACGGCGGCCAGTGCGAACAGCGCGCCACGACGGCGGGCTGCGGTGAATGCGGAAAAAGCCAAGGTCGTCTCCTGTTGGTTTTACGAGAGCGCCCATTGTTGGCATGCCAACCCAAACTGCCATCGCGCAGGTGACTCCACCCCTGCTGCAAGCTCGGGTTTTGCTTGGGGTTTTCCCTTGCGTGGCCGGTTGACGCACCGCGCAGCGGCCACAAAAAAGCCACCCCGCAGGGTGGCTTGTGGATCAGCGCGTACCGCCCGTGCAGTTCGCGTACCGTTCGGGCAGTTCGCGTACCGCTCAGGCCGCCAGACGCTGCTCGATCTGCGCCTTGGTGGCCGTCAGCTCGGCGGGCAGGTGGTGGGCCAGTTGCTGGAACAGCTCGTCGTGCAGCTTGAGCTCGGCCTGCCAGGCGGCCTTTTCGATGCTGGTGACCTGGGCAAACTGCTCGGCGCTGAAGTTCAGGCCGGTCCAGTTCAGTTCGCCGTACGACGGGCTCACGCCGAACACATGCTCGGTGCCCTGGGCCTGGCCTTCCAGGCGGTCGATCATCCACTTGAGCACGCGCATGTTCTCGCCGAAGCCGGGCCAGACGAACTTGCCGTCGTCGCCCTTGCGGAACCAGTTGGTGGTGTAGATGCGCGGCAGCTTGGCGCCCGAGGCTTGCAGCTTCTGGCCCAGGTTGAGCCAGTGCTGGAAGTAGTCGGCCATGTTGTAGCCGGCAAAGGGCAGCATCGCGAACGGGTCGCGGCGCACCACGCCCTGCTGCCCGGCGGCGGCGGCGGTGGTTTCGCTGCCCATGGTGGCGGCCATGTAGACGCCTTCCACCCAGTTGCGGGCTTCGGTCACCAGCGGCACGGTGGTGCTGCGGCGGCCGCCGAAGATGAAGGCGTCGATCGGCACGCCGGCCGGGTCGTCCCAGGCACTGTCGAGCGCCGGGTTGTTGGTGGCGGCCACGGTGAAGCGCGCGTTCGGATGCGCTGCCTTGGCACCGGTTTCCTTGGCGATGGCCGGGGTCCAGTCCTTGCCCTGCCAGTCGATGCAGTGCGCGGGCGCGTCGCCCATGCCTTCCCACCACACGTCGCCCTCATCGGTGAGCGCCACGTTGGTGAAGATCACGTCGCGGTTCAGGCTGGCCATGCAGTTGGGGTTGGTCAGCGTGTTGGTGCCCGGCGCCACGCCAAAATAGCCGGCCTCGGGGTTGATCGCGTACAGGCGGCCGTCCTGGCCGGGCTTGATCCAGGCGATGTCGTCGCCTATGGTGGTGACCTTCCAGCCCTCGAAGCCCGCAGGCGGGATCAGCATCGCAAAGTTGGTCTTGCCGCAGGCGCTGGGGAAGGCGGCGGCCACGTGGTACTTGCGCCCTTGCGGGTTGGTCACGCCCAGGATCAGCATGTGCTCGGCCAGCCAACCCGCGCTGCCTGACTGGTCAGCGGCGGCCTTGCCCATGGTGGACGCAATCCGCAGCGCAAAGCACTTTTTGCCCAGCAGCGCGTTGCCGCCGTAGCCCGAACCGTACGACCAGATCTCGCGCGTCTCGGGGTAATGCACGATGTACTTGGTCTTGTTGCAAGGCCAGGCCACGTCCTTCTGGCCCGCGGCCAGCGGCGCGCCCACGGTGTGCACGCAGGGCACGAAATCGCCGTTGACGCCCAGTACGTCGTACACCGCACGGCCCATGCGGGTCATCATGCGCATGTTCACCGCCACGTAGGGGCTGTCGGACAGCTCGATGCCGATGTGCGCGATCGGCGAGCCCAGCGGGCCCATCGAGAACGGCACCACATACATGGTGCGGCCCTTCATGCAGCCGTCAAACAGGGGCTGCAGGGTGGCGCGCATCTCGGCCGGCGCCATCCAGTTGTTGGTCGGGCCTGCGTCTTCCTTCTTCTGGCTGCAAATGAAGGTGCGGTCTTCCACGCGTGCCACGTCGGTCGGGTCGGACCAGGCCAGGTAGGAGTTGGGGCGCTTGGCCGGGTTGAGCTTCTTGAAGGTGCCGGCGTCCACCAGCTGCTGGCACAGGCGGTTGTATTCGTCCTCACTGCCGTCGCACCAGTACACGCTGTCGGGCTTGCACAGCGCGACCATGTCGGCCACCCAGGCCAGCAGCTTGGCGTTCTTCACATGCGCAGGCGCCTGCGGCAACCCCTTCATGGCGGGAGAGTTCATCGGAAAAGGCTCCTAAGTTGAAAAATCGTCTTTCCGAAATGCGCGGGCCCTGCGCCCTGCCGGGGGGGCTGCGGGCGGGCGCACTTGGGAAAGACCACCGATCGTCGCTGGCGCGAAGGGTGTCGATTTTATGAAAGCACCCCCCAAAGTGCCTGTCGTGGGGCTGAAACATTATGCAAACGACGCATAACGTGATGCGGCTGCCCTGTTGCGTTGCAGCATGCGGCACCAGCGGCGGGGCGCCCGGCAGCGATCGCGGGGCACCCCAAGCAAAACGCCCGGCAGGGCCGGGCGTTGGGGGGCAAGCCCCGGGGGCTTGCGGGTGTGAGGTGCGGGTGAACGAGGGCGCTGAGCGGTCCCGCGCGTCAGGCCATCGCCACCGCGATGAACGCCAGCAGGAACATCAGCACGCCGCCGGCCACCGGCAGCACGATCGGCATGGCGGGAACGATTTTCTCGACGACGTCTTGCGTTTGCGGGTTGGCGTGGTCGTGGCTGGAATGCTGGCCCATGGAACTTCCCTCAGTCTCAAAGTTGGATGCAGTGGCGACATTTTACCGCCGCGTGTGCCGCGGTCGCACCTTACAGCAGCGCGTAGGTGGTCGAGGCCCGCGCCACCGTCTCGCCGTCCATCGCGCCGCGGATGTCCACCTCGATGAAGGCCAGCGACTTGCCCGCGCGCAGCACCTTGGCATTCACCAGCGCGTCCTGCGACGACAGCGGGCGCAAAAAGCTGGTGTTCAGCTGCACCGTGGTGCAGGGGCGGAACTGCCCGAAATGGCGCATCAGCGCGATGGCCGCGGCGGTGTCGGCGGCGGCCATCAGCGCCTGACCGCAGGCCATGCCGCCGGAGCGCGCCAACTGCGGCGTGAACGGCAGCCGCAGGGTGATGCCCTCGCTGCGCAGCGCCTCGGCCCGAAGGCCCAGTTGCTGCACCCAGGGGGCAAAGAACTCGCTGAGCGCGGCTTGCAGGGTCTCCAGCGCCATGGGCGAAGACCAGGTACCGGTGTTGCTGAGTTGGGCCATGTCAAGTTCGCGGGGTTGCTTCCGATCAGCCATTGTGATCCCGCCACGGCGTGCCGGCTGTCTCGCACCGTCAACGTCGCGCATTTCCGACAGCCGGGTGCTTCCCACCGGCCAAGGGCTGCGCTATCGTGCCGCGGAACAGAGCCCCACGCCCCGACCTGCCGTCCACCCCGCCGCCGTACCCTTACCGACCCGTTTGCCCATGGCCAAGCGCTCGATCGACGCACAGCTGATGCCCTCGCCGGGCCTGCACGACGCCCCGGTGCTGGACCTGATGTGCTCGCAGTTCGTGCTGACGCTGGCGGCCAAGCAGGGCGGCAAGTTCAATGTGCGGCGCGACCTCAACGGCCTGCTGTCGCTGGCCGGGCGGCACCTGGTGTGGCCGCTGCCGGCGCTGCAGCGGCTGCGCGAGTTTCTGGGGCGCCGCTGCCGCGACAACGAGTTCTGGCGCGGCCACGAGGCCCTGAGCGCCCGCGAGTTTCTGGACCGGCACGGCCAGTGGCGCGGCCCGTACGAAGAGGGCACGCTGTTCTTCTATCTGGACGAATACGCCAAGGACGCGCCCAAGGACCTGCTGCATGTGCTCAGCGCCACCGGCGCGTGGCTGACCCACGTGCTCAAGAAGCAGAGCACTCTGGTGGAAAAAAACATCGACGCGCTGGCGCAACTGCTGCAGCTCAACCGCGCCGAGCGCGCGCTGCTGCTGTACGGCACGCTGGCGCGCTACCAGCGCGACCTGCGCAGCCTGCTGGTGGAGTTCAAGGTCAACAACGCGCCCGAGGCCTATGCCGCCATCGCCGAGATCGCCGGCGTGAACGCGGCCGAGGTGGGCGAGGCGCTGCGCACCGGCTCGCGGCTCGAGCGCATCGGGCTGGTGGAGAACCTGCTGTCCGAGCACAACATCACCGACCTCGCCGACCTGATGAAGGTCAGCGAAAAGCTGCCGCCGGTGCTGATGCGCGAATACCGCGACCACAACGAGTTGATGGCGGTGTTCACCCGGCCGTGCGCAAAAAGCACGCTGGCGCTGAGCGACTTTGCCTTTGTGGCCGAAGACGCGCAGGTGCTGTGCGACCTGCTGCGCCATGCGGTGCAGCGCAAGGAGGCCGGCGTCAACGTGCTGCTGTACGGGCCGCCGGGCACCGGCAAGACCGAGCTGGCCAAGGTGGTCGCGCAGGCCGCGGGGCTGGAGCTGTTCGAGGTGGAATACGCCGACCGCGACGGCAATTCACTCTCGGGCCGCGACCGCTACCGCTCGCTGCAGATCGCGCAGGTGTTCTTGCGGGGCAGCGCCCAGGCCGCGCTGCTGTTCGACGAGGTGGAAGACGTGTTCCCGCCGATCACCAGCGAGGCCGCGCAGTGGATGGCGCGCGCCGAGCAGGTGGTGGCACCGGCCAGCCAGTCGGTCAACGGCAAGGCCTGGGTCAACCAGATCCTGGAGACGAACCCGGTGCCCACGCTGTGGGTGACCAACCGCATCGAGCAGATCGACCCGGCGTTCCGGCGCCGCTTTGCCTACCACCTGGAGCTCAAGAGCCCGCCGCCCGGTGCGCGCGAGCAGCTGGTGCGCCGCACGCTCGAGGGCCTGCCGGTGTCGGACGCGCTGGTGGCGCGCCTGACCGATCGCAAGGGCCTCACGCCCGCGCAAATCCGCACCGCAGTGCGTTTTGCGCAGCTGGCGCTGGCCGATGCGCTGGCTGACACCGACACCCAAGCGCAACGCGCCGAGGCGCTGATCGAGCGGCAGCTGCTCAACGCCGACCGCGCCCTGGGCAACCGCAGCGCCGGCAGCGCCGAGCGCCCGCGGGTGACCACCTGGGACCTGGGCATGCTCAACGTCGAGACGCGTTTTGAGGTACCGCGCATCGTGGACGCGCTGCGCGCGCGCGGCCACGGCACGCTGTGCTTTTATGGCGCGCCGGGCACCGGCAAAACCGCGCTGGCCGAGCACATCGCCCGCGCGCTGGACCGCCCGCTGCTGGTCAAGCAGGCCAGCGACCTGATGAGCAAGTTCGTTGGCGAGACCGAGCAGAACATGGCGGCGATGTTTGCCGAGGCCGAGGCCGAGCGCGCCATCCTGCTGCTGGACGAGGCCGACAGCTTTCTGCAGGACCGCCGCGGCGCGCAGCGCACTTACGAGGTGACCGAAGTCAACGAGATGCTGCAGGGCATGGAGCGCTTTCGCGGCATCTTCGTGTGTACCACCAACCTGCTGGACCGCATCGACCAGGCGGCGTTGCGGCGCTTCACCTTCAAGATCCGCTTCAACCCGCTGACGGCCGCGCAGCGCGAGCGCATGTTCGTGACCGAGGCCTTGCGCGGTGATGCGTCGGCGATGAACGATGCGCTGCGGGCGCGGCTGGCGCGGCTGGACCAGTTGTGCCCTGGCGACTTTGCCGCGGTGAAGCGGCAGGTGGAGATCCTGGCGGTCGAGTTCAGCGCCGATGAGTTCATGGAGCAGCTGGAGACTGAGCACCGCCTCAAGCCCGAGGTGCGCGAGGCGCGGCCGATGGGGTTCACCCACTGAGCAACGCCGGCGCGGACGGCAGCGCCGGCGGTCAGCCCGCGGCCTGCACCGCCGCGATCACCTCTTCGCCGTAGTCCTGCAGCTTCTTGCGGCCCATGCCGCTGATGCCCTGCAGGTCGTCCAGCGTGCGCGGCGCGGCCTGCGCGATCTGCGCCAGCGTGGCGTCGTGAAAGATCACATAGGCGGGCAGTCCGTGCTCGCGCGCCACCTGCGAGCGCCATGCGCGCAGCGCCTCGAAGCGCAGGCGCGAGGCCTCGTCCAGCGCGGCGGCGGCCGGTGGAGCGGCGTCGCGCGCCGACCGTGCGCCGCGGGACGACGCGTGGCCGCAGCGCGCGCGGCCCGGGGTGCCGTCACGCTCGGCGGCCGAGGCGCGCAGCATCACCGCTTGTTCGCCGCGCAGCACCGCGCGCGAACCCTCGGTCAGCCGCAGTGTGCCGTGCTCGGCATCCACCGCCAGCGCGCCGGTGGCGATCAACTGGCGCAGCACGCCGCGCAATTGCTGTTCGCTGTAGGCCGCGCCGATGCCGAAGGTGCTGAGCTGCGCATGGCCGTGCTGCGTCATCTTCTCGGTGCTACGTCCGCGCACGATGTCCATGATGTGCCCCGCACCAAAGCGCATGCCGCTTATCTCGTGCACCCGGTAGATGGTGGACAGCAGCTTGCGCGCGGCATCGGTGCCGTCCCACATCTGCGGCGGGTGCAGGCAGTTGTCGCAGTTGCGGCAGCCCCCACGCTTGCCCACTTCGGGGGGGTCACTGCCCACAGAGAGGGTGGACCCGCCGTGGTCGCTTTCGCCAAAGTACGCGAGCAGCCGCACGCGGCGGCAATCGGTGGCCTCGGCCAGGGCCAGCAGCGCGTCGAGCTTGCGCACCATCACCTGCTTGTGCTCGTCGCCGGCCTGGCCTTCGTCGATCATGCGGCGCTGGTTCACCACGTCTTGCAGGCCGTAGGCCATCCACGCGTCCGACGGCAGGCCGTCGCGGCCGGCGCGGCCGGTCTCCTGGTAGTAGCCCTCGATGTTGCGCGGCAGATCCAGGTGCGCCACAAAGCGCACATCGGGCTTGTCGATGCCCATGCCGAAGGCGATGGTGGCCACCATCACGATGCCGTCCTCGCGCAGAAACTGGTTCTGGTTGCGCATGCGTTCGGCCGCATCCATGCCCGCGTGATAGGGCAGCGCGCTCAGGCCGGCTTCGCACAGCGCCTGCGCCACGTCCTCCACCCGCTTGCGCGACTGGCAGTACACGATGCCTGCCTCGCCCTCGTGCTCGCGCGTGATGAAGCGCAGCAGCTGCTGCAGCGGGTCGCGCTTTTCGATGATGGTGTAGCGGATGTTGGGCCGGTCAAAGCTGCTGACGAACTGGCGCGCGCCCTGCAGCTGCAGCCGCTCGACGATGTCGGCGCGGGTGATGTCATCCGCGGTGGCCGTGAGCGCCATGCGCGGTACGTCGGCAAAGCGGTCGTGCAGCACCGCCAGCGCGCGGTACTCGGGGCGGAAGTCGTGGCCCCATTGGCTCACGCAATGCGCCTCGTCGATGGCAAACAGCGCCAGCAGCCCGCGCTCGTGCAATGACTGCAGTTGCGCCAGAAAGCGCGCGGTGGTCACCCGCTCGGGGGCGGCGTACAGCAGCGTGATCTCGCCGCGCAGCAGGCGCCGCTCGATCGCCTGCGCTTCGTCGTTGTCCTGCGTGGAGTTGAGAAACGCCGCCTCCACACCGGCTTCGTGCAGCGCGCCCACCTGGTCGTGCATCAGCGCGATCAATGGCGACACCACCACCGTGACGCCGCGGCCCGCGCGCTGCCGGGCGATGGCGGGGATCTGGTAGCACAGGCTCTTGCCGCCGCCGGTGGGCATGAGCACCAGCGCGTCGCCGCCACCGATGACGTGCGACACGATGTCGGCCTGCGGCCCGCGGAACGCCACGTAGCCAAACACCTCGCGCAGGATGCCGAGGGCGGTGTCGTCGCTGGCAGCCTCGGGGGCTGCGCTCACATCTGTTCCCAGGGCAGGCCCTCGAAGCGCCAGCCGTTGAGGGTGGAGCGCTTGAAATGCTCGTCAAGGTCGCCCTCGAAGCCGTGCAGCACATGCGCCACGTTGCTGAAGCCCGCGGCCTCCAGTGCCTCGGCGGCGGCCTTGGTGCGCACGCCGCTGCGGCAGATCAGCAGCACCGGGCGGTCCTTGCGGCCGGCGAGCCTTTCCACCTGCGCCACAAAGCGGGGCGGATCGGGCGTGAGCTCGGGGTACTCGTACCAGGCCACATGCTCCACATGCGGCGGGCGGCCCACGTACATCGATTCGATCTCCATGCGCACATCCACGAACAGCGGTTCGTGTTGCTGCTGCAGCCATTCCCAGGCCTCGCGCGGCTTCAGGTTCTTCATGATGGCGCGTATTGTCGCGGCAAGCCGGCATGCTGCCCCGCACCTACAATCCGCGCTCCATGTCTGCCGCTGCCGTCGCATCTGCTGCTCTCCCCACCTTGCGTGTGCCGTACACGCGTGGGCAGGCCTTGCCCGGGCTGCTGGCGCAACGCACGCTGATCCTTGACGGCGCCATGGGCACCATGATCCAGCGCTTGCGACTGACCGAGGCGCAGTACCGCGGCGAGCGCTTTGCCGACTGGCCGCAGGACGTGAAGGGCAACAACGAACTGCTGAGCCTCACGCGCCCCGACGTGATCCGCGACATCCACGAGGGCTATCTGGCCGCCGGCGCCGACATCGTCGAGACCAACACCTTTGGCGCCACCTCGATTGCGCAGGCCGACTACGGCATGGCGCCCCTGGCGCGCGAGATGAACGTGGCCTCGGCGCGGCTGGCGCGTGCGGCCTGCGACCGCTTCAACACCCCCGACAAGCCGCGCTTTGTGGCCGGCGCCCTGGGCCCCACACCCAAGACCGCCAGTATCAGCCCCGATGTGAACGACCCCGGTGCGCGCAACGTGAGCTTCGAGGAGCTGCGCGCCGCGTACCGAGAGCAGTTGCAGGGCCTGATGGAAGGCGGCTGCGACCTGCTGCTGGTCGAGACCATTTTCGACACGCTCAATGCCAAGGCCGCGCTGTTTGCGATCGACGAAGAGTTCGAGGCCAGCGGCGAGCGGCTGCCGATCATCATCAGCGGCACCGTCACCGATGCATCGGGGCGCATCCTCAGCGGCCAGACGGTCAGTGCCTTCTGGCACAGCGTGCGGCATGCGCAGCCGCTGGCCATCGGCCTGAACTGCGCGCTGGGCGCCGCGCTGATGCGCCCCTACATCCAGGAACTCAGCCGCGTAGCGGGCGACACCTTCATCTGCTGCTATCCCAACGCCGGCTTGCCCAACCCGATGAGCGACACCGGCTTTGACGAGACGCCCGAGGTGACCAGCCGCCTGCTGCACGAGTTTGCGGCCGAAGGGCTGGTGAACATCGTGGGCGGCTGCTGCGGCACCACGCCGCAGCACATCGCGGCCATCCGCGAGGCGGTGACGCCGCTGGCGCCACGGCGGCTGGGCGCGCGCGCCGCCTGAGCGCATCGCCGACACCCGCAGGCGGCGTGGACCGCCGACGCCCGCGCGGGGCGACCGGATTCTTCGTGTGACAAGGGTTGCGCTTTGTGTCAACATTTCGGGCATGAGCGACTCTTCTGCACACGCAGGCAAGCCCTTGGGCGCCGGCACTTCGGGCGTCAAGCCGCTGCTGAACGACGACAGCCTGTTTGCGCCATCTCTGCTGAAGACCGGTGCGTTCGAGGTGAAGGAGTTGCCCGCCGACGCGGCGCAGGCCGCCTGGGACGCCGCGGTGGCGGCACAGGAAGCGGGTGCGCAGGCATCCGAGCCCCCGGCAGCATCTGCAGGCATCAGCGCAGACGCCGGCGACTTTGCCAAGACCGATCTGGTGCAACTCGACTTTCCGCCCACCGACATTGCGCCGCTGGCCTGAAGCTGCGCCAGCCCCGTTCATTACAATCCGCGTACCTCAAGGAGCGTTGCAGCCTGCCGAAAGCGGTGGGTCAGGCTTGAGGTTTCGCAGCATGCAACGACGCTCGCCTGACGGATCTGCCGATCCGCACACCAGGTGAGTTCATGAACACTTCGTCTTCCGCGCCTTCCCTGTCGCCCCGGCCCCTGGCTGCCGTGCCGCCCATGCGCCTGTCGGGCCTCGAGCCGGTGTGGATCGGCCCGGGCACCGGCACGCTGTTCGTCAACATCGGCGAGCGCACCAACGTGACCGGCTCCAAGGCCTTCGCGCGGATGATCCTCAACGGCCAGTTCGAAGAGGCGCTGTCGGTGGCGCGCCAGCAGGTGGACAACGGCGCGCAGGTGATCGACATCAACATGGACGAGGCGATGCTCGACAGCGAGGCGGCGATGGTGCGCTTCCTGAACCTGATCGCGGCCGAGCCCGACATCGCCCGCGTGCCGGTGATGATCGACAGCAGCAAGTGGAGCGTGATCGAGGCCGGCCTGCGCTGCGTGCAGGGCAAGGGCATCGTCAACTCGATCAGCCTGAAGGAGGGCGTGGCCGAGTTCAAGCGACAGGCCACGCTGGTCAAGCGCTACGGGGCGGCCACCGTGGTGATGGCGTTCGATGAGCAGGGCCAGGCCGACACCTATCAGCGCAAGACCGAGATCTGCCAGCGCGCCTACCGCATCCTGGTCGACGAGGTGGGCTTTGCGCCCGAGGACATCATCTTCGACCCCAACATCTTTGCCATCGCCACCGGCATCGAAGAGCACGACAACTACGCGGTGGACTTCATCGAGGCCACGCGCTGGATCAAGCAGAACCTGCCCGGCGCCAAGGTGAGCGGCGGCGTGAGCAACGTGAGCTTCAGCTTCCGCGGCAACGACCCGGTGCGCGAGGCGATCCACACCGTTTTTCTGTACCACGCGATCCAGGCCGGCATGGACATGGGCATCGTCAACGCCGGAATGATCGGCGTGTACGACGACCTCGACGCCGAACTGCGCGAGCGGGTGGAAGACGTGGTGCTGAACCGTCGCAAAGACGCTGGCGAGCGTTTGATCGAGATCGCCGAGCGCGCCAAGGGCGCCGCGCGCGATGACAGCAAGAAGAACGAGTGGCGCGCCGGCAGTGTGGAGCAGCGCCTGAGCCACGCGCTGGTGCATGGCATCACCGACTTCATCGTGCAGGACACCGAAGAGGCCTACCAGGGCATCGTCGCGCGCGGCGGGCGTCCGCTGCATGTGATCGAAGGGCCACTGATGGACGGCATGAACATCGTGGGCGACCTGTTCGGTGCCGGCAAGATGTTCTTGCCCCAGGTGGTCAAAAGCGCGCGCGTGATGAAGCAGGCCGTCGCGCACCTGGTGCCCTACATCGAAGAAGAAAAGCGCCAGCAGGAAGCCGCGGGCCAGGACGTGCGCGCCAAGGGCAAGATCGTGATCGCCACCGTCAAGGGCGATGTGCACGACATCGGCAAGAACATCGTCACCGTCGTGCTTCAGTGCAACAACTTCGAGGTGATCAACATGGGCGTGATGGTCCCGTGCCACGAGATCCTGGCCAAGGCCAAGGTCGAGGGTGCGGACATCGTGGGCCTCAGCGGTCTGATCACGCCCAGCCTGGAAGAGATGCAGCATGTGGCCGCCGAAATGCAGAAGGACGCGCACTTCCGCGTGCGCAAGATTCCGCTGCTGATCGGCGGCGCCACCACCAGCCGCGTGCACACGGCGGTGAAGATTGCGCCGCATTACGAAGGGCCAGTGGTGTATGTGCCCGATGCCTCGCGCAGCGTGGGCGTGGCGCAAAGCCTGCTGAGCGAACAGGCCGCCAGCTACATCGCCGAACTCAACGCCGACTACGAGCGTGTGCGCGCGCAGCATGCCAACAAAAAGCAGGCGGTGCTGTGGCCGCTGGAGCAGGCCCGCGCGAACGCCACAGCCATCGCGTGGCAGGGCTACACGCCGCCCCAGCCGAAGTTCATCGGACGCCGCGTGTTCAAGAACTTCGACCTGGCGGAGCTGGCCGAGTTCATCGACTGGGGCCCGTTCTTCCAGACCTGGGACCTGGCCGGCTCGTTCCCGCAAATCCTCAAGGACGAGGTGGTGGGCCACGAGGCGCAGCGCGTCTTCAGCGATGGCAAGCGCATGCTGCAGCGGCTGATCGAGGGCCGCTGGCTCACCGCGAATGCAGTGATGGGCCTGTACCCGGCCAACCGCGTGGGCGACGACATCGTGCTGTACACCGACGAGTCGCGCACGCAGGTGGCGCTGGTGTGGCATGGCCTGCGCCAGCAGACGGAGAAGACCGCAGTGGAAGGGCCGGACGGGACGAAACTCATGCGCCCCAGCCGCTGCCTGGCCGACTTTGTGGCGCCGGTGGGCACACCCGACTACGTGGGCCTGTTTGCGGTGACGGCGGGCATCGGCGTCGAGAAGAAAGAGAAGTACTTCACCGACGACCACGACGACTACTCGGCCATCATGCTCAAGGCGCTGGCCGACCGCCTGGCCGAGGCCTTTGCCGAATGCCTGCACCAGCGCGTACGCGCCGACCTGTGGGGCTATGCGGCCGGCGAACAACTCAGCAACGACGAGCTGATCGCTGAAAAGTACCGCGGCATCCGCCCCGCGCCCGGCTACCCGGCCTGCCCCGATCACACCGTCAAGCGCGACATGTTTGCGCTGATGCAGTGCGACGAGATCGGCATGGGCCTGACCGAGAGCCTGGCCATGACGCCTGCGGCCAGCGTGAGCGGCTTCTACCTGAGCCACCCCGAGTCCACCTACTTCAACGTTGGCCCCATCGGGCAAGACCAGCTGGACGATCTGGCGCGTCGCCGCGGACAGGCGGCCGAGCAGTGGCTGCCGTCGTCGGGAATCGGCGGACTGGTGGCGGGCTGAGGCGCGGCCTCAGCCTTGGCCTGGGCCTCGGGTCAGGCGCTTTCCTTGAACACCTCCGCCGCCGTGCGGAAGGAATCGATGGCTGCCGGCACGCCGCAGTAGATGGCGGTCTGCAGGAACACTTCCTTGATCTCGTCTTGCGTGACGCCGTTGTTGAGCGCACCGCGCACATGCAGCTTGAGCTCGTGCGGGCGGTTCAGTGCCGTCAGCATCGCCAGGTTCAGCAGCGAGCGGGTGCGGCGATCCAGCCCGGGCCGGTTCCACACATCGCCCCAGCAGTACTGCGTCACCATCTCCTGCATGTCGATGTTGAAGTCGGTGGCGTTGGCGATCGCTGCGTCCACATAGGCGGCGCCCAGCACCTCGCGGCGGGTGGCGAGGCCCTGGTCGAACAGGGCGGGGTTACGGGGGGCGT